>DATHOG010000167.1:0-65376 GCA_035485115.1 Candidatus Sulfotelmatobacter sp.
CGCCAGGCCGATAAACAGATTGCCGCGCGCCTTTTGTTGCTCGGCCTGCGGAAGCTGGCTGACCGTTTCCGTCAACACCGTGTAGGCGGGGCGGTTGCCGATATGTTGGATGAGATTTTGTTCGACGCGGGTGAGCGTCCATGCCTCGCCGATGGGGGTGCAACCCTGCGCCACGACGCCCTTGATCTCCACGCCGCCGCCGATGGCGATGGCCACGCCGCCTTCGTCAAAGACTTCGCCGTCGAGATAAACCTGCGTGAACGGTTCGGGAAAAACGCCGCTCGCCAGTCCGCCGTAAACGGGCGCATTGGGAAAACCTTTGTTCCAGGAACGCAGCCAGGCCTCGGCATCGAGATGAAACGGGTCGATGAATGCCAGCCAGCCATTTACCTTGTCCCGCGAAAGGCCGCATTCGACCGGCCAGAAAGTCTCGTCCGTGGCTTCATCGATCTGTTGCTGGGTGAAACGGACAGCTTTGATCTGCGCGCCGGGCAATGAATACAGCGCCAGCACCAGGCCACCGGCACCCTCGATCTCTTCCTGGCCGGCGATGAGGCCGGAACTGGAACAACCGGCGAGCAAGGGAATTTTGGCGTGGACGCGGAGAATCTCCAGCACCTGCGCGGCGTGCGGGAAAAATTTCGGTGAAAGAAAAACCAGCCCGAGCGAAACGTTGGGCGCCGGCAGACGCGCACGCAACCGGCGCGCCCAGTCAGCCAGGCCGGTTTCATCCATTCCGTCGGACCAATAGGCCGCTATGGAAGAATCGTTATTCACTGCACACCCAACTTAACGGCGGTCGGCGGGAAAAGCAAAGCGAGAACCGCCGTCCGGCGAAAAATTTATTCACAAATTTTTCTAAAGGCGGGCCAATCCGGCCGCGGAAAAGCAAAAATGCAGGCAGTATTCTTATTGCAAGAAGCTGGTGGGGCGAGCGTCCTCGCGAGCCGCTTAAACCGAAGGCTCACGAGGGCTCGCGAGGACGCTCGCCCCACCAAAACCAAAACGCGGCGGCTGTTCGAGCCGCCGCGTTCTTGGAAAGCGATCCGGATTTATTTTTTCAGCCACGCCGCGACACTTTCGCCGGCCCACGTCTCCTCCACTTTTTGGCGCTCGCGGACGGCGGCAAACTTCTTGCCGTTGACCAGCACCTCGCACGTCAACGGGCGCGTGTTGTAGGTCGAGGCCATCACGAAGCCGTAGGCGCCCGCGCTCATCAGTGCCAGGTGTTCACCTTGCGCGAACTTCGGCAGCACGCGGTCCTTGCAGAAATAATCGCCGGATTCGCACACGCCGCCGACCACGTCGCTCGACATCGTCGGGCGCGCCTTTTTTTCCAGCGGCAAAATCTCATGATACGCCTCGTAAAAGGCCGGGCGGATGAGGTCGTTCATCGCCGCGTCCACGATAACGAAATTCTTCCGGCCCGTGCGCTTCACGTATTCGACATGGGTGACGAGCACGCCCGCGTTGCCGGAGATGAACCGGCCCGGTTCCATCAGGATCTTCAGTCCGAGCGGTTGCAACAACGGCAACAGGCGGTTCGCGTAACTCTGCGGCGTGAGGATCTTTTTCGCAGAGGAGGATTTCCACCACTCCGGCGAACCGCTCGCCAGCGCGGGCTTGTAAACGATGCCCAAACCGCCGCCGATGCTGAAAAATTCGATGCCATACCGCGCCTTCAATTTCCGAACCAGCGGCAGCATCTTAATCACCGCGTGCTCGAACGGCGTCGTCTCCGTGATCTGCGAGCCGATGTGCATCTGCACCCCGCGCAGCTTTAGGTTCTTCAATTTCGACGCGCGCGCATACACGCCCTCGATCGACTCGAACGCGATGCCGAATTTATCCTCGTACGTGCCCGTCGTGATCTTCGCGTGCGTCTTCGCGGCGACATTCGGGTTCACGCGCACCGCGACCGGCGCGATCTTTTTCAACCGCGCCGCGACCCGGTTGATGCGTACCAGTTCCGGCTCGCTTTCGGCGTTGAAACAATACACGCCCGCCTTCAGCGCCAGCTCGATCTCCTGCTCCGTCTTCGCCGCGCCGGCGAACACGCACCGCGTCGGATCGCCGCCCGCCTTGATGACGCGCATCAATTCGCCCGTGCTCACGATATCGAAGCCGCTGCCGCAATTCGCCAGCGTCCGCACCACCGAGAGGTTCGAGTTCGCCTTCATCGCGAAGCAGATCATGTGATCCACCGGCTTCATCGCCTGATCCAGTTTTTGAAAATGATCTTCCAGCGTCGCCTGCGAATAGACATAGAGCGGCGTGCCGAATTTCTTCACGAGCGATTCCAGGCTGACGCCCTCGCATGAAAGTTTGTTCCCCATGTAATGAAACTGGTGCATAAAGAGTCAGTTTAGCCATCCCGCGCCAAAGTTCAAGAAACCGATGCTGATGGATTCAGAGAATCCTCCTCATACCCATCATTCAAACGTTTTCAACAATTTTCGTCAAAACTGTCAAAAATCACCTGTAAAAAAATTGTTGACCAAAACCGATATTTCTGTTATTTCTGTCTTAACAGAAACTAAAGAAATGAACGCCCTCAGCCCAGTCCAACAAAAGTTCATCCTCCATTGGGGCGAGATGGGCACCCGCTGGGGCATCAACCGTACCGTCGCCCAGACTCACGCCCTGCTTTTCATTTCGCCCAAGCCACTGAACGCCGATGACCTCGTCGAAACCCTCGGTGTCGCCCGCTCCAACATCAGCACCAGCCTCAAGGAACTCCAAAGCTGGGGCATCGTCAAACTCGTCCACGTCATGGGCGACAAACGCGACCACTTCGAGTCCATGAAGGACGTCTGGGAACTCTTCCGCGTCGTCCTGAACGAACGCAAACGCCGCGAGATCGATCCCACCATCCAGATGCTCCACGAATGCCTCGCCGAAGCCGGCAAGGAACCCGTGACCGACGCCTACACCCAGGATCGTCTGCGCGACCTGCTCGGTTTTTTCGAGACCACCACCGCGTGGTACGTCCAGATCCGCCAATGGCCGACCAGCGCCCTCACCAAGTTCGTCAAACTCGGCGACAAGGCGCTCAAACTCCTCGGTTTCGGGGGCTAATTTTTTTGAAAATGAATTTCTGTGAATACTGAAATTACAGATAAAGAAAAAGTAAACGGCTGGGTCCTCTACGATGCTGACTGCCCCTTCTGTATCCGCATCGCCGATCGTCTCCGCCCCCCGCTGGCGCGGCGACACCTCGCCTTGCTCCCCCTGCAAACCCCTTGGGTCCGCGACGCCCTCGGTCTGACCGAAGCGGAACTCCTCTCGGAAATGCGTTTGCTCAACCGCCAAGGCGAAGTCTTTGGCGGTGCTGACGCCATGCTCGAAATCAGCCGCCAATTCTGGTGGACCTGGCCGCTCCGCCAAGTCAGCCGCGTTCCCCAAGTTCGACACCTGTTGCATCGGGCCTATCAATGGGTCGCACGAAATCGTCATTGCCTCAGCGGCACCTGCCAAATCAAGACCGATACGGGTGATATGGCAGTTCGACGGAGCGCGGCTGTGTCGAAGACCAGCCGCAGCATTTTCGACCGGCAACAGTTTTTCGATTTTCTACCGTTACTGCTCCTGCCATCGCTCACCGCGACTCTTCATCCCTTCATTGCGCCCTGGATTTTCATGTGGGCCATGGCCTTCGCGATTTATTTCGGCTGCAAATGGCTGACCTATCGGATCGCTATTCGCACCGCCACCTGCAACGGAGCGCACCCCGCAGTGTGGCGGCACGTTGGATATTTATTTGCCTGGCCAGGCATGGACGCAAAAGAATTCTTCAATGTGGAAATAGTCGAAAAAGCGCCAGAGGACTGGCGCACTCCAAAAGCTGGCGCAAAACGCTACGACCCTGGTGACCGCAATAGCGTCTTGGACTGCGCCAGTCCTCTGGCGCTTTCGCCCGCACGAAAATTTATTGAACATTTGGAAGCAGCTCGCCCGCGCGACAGCATTCGCACCGACTGGCTTTTTGCCACCGCCAAAACGCTCTTCGGAGCCACGCTCCTTTGGGGCGGCGCACGAATGGCCCTGCCGCAATCGCCGCTGCTGGCCGGATGGCTGGGGATGATTGGCGTCATCTTCCTCATCCACTTCGGCGCGTTCCACCTGTTGCAACTCGCATGGCAGGCCGCAGGTGTAAATGCCACGCCGGTGATGAACAACCCATTACGCGCCACGTCGCTGGCTGATTTCTGGGGCGCACGCTGGAACACGGCCTTCAACGAACTCGCATTTCGCCTGGCCTTCCGACCGCTTCGCCGTTGGACAACACCCGCCACGGCCACGTTGACCGTTTTCGTGCTCTCGGGATTGATTCACGACCTGCTCATCTCGTTGCCCGCGCGCGGTGGTTATGGTTTGCCAACCCTTTATTTTTTAGCGCAAGGCGCGGGTATCCTGATTGAACGCAGCCGCCTGGGCAAAAAAGTAGGTTTTGGGCACGGCGCACGCGGCTGGTTTTTCACGTTGCTCATCACCGCCGGCCCCGCGTTTTGGCTTTTCCATCCGCCGTTTATTCACCACGTCATCCTGCCGATGCTCACGGCCATCGGCGCAACCCAAAAGTAACACTATGAACAAACTCACCCTGCTCCTCCAACTGGCCGCGCTCATGCACCTCGGCCTCGCCTGCGCTGGCGCACTCATGCCCCGCGCCGTCAACCTCAAGACTCATCTGGCCGGACTCCCGCCGTTCATCCGGCGCTTGTTCTGGGTCTATTACGCCTTCATCGGCCTTTGCCTCATCAGCTTCGGTACCATGACCTTTATCTTTGCCGGCACCCTCGCCGCCGGTGGCGGACTCGCCCGCGCCCTGTGCCTGTTCCTGGCGCTGTTCTGGACCATCCGCCTGATCGCCGCAACCTTCGTATTCGACGTCCGCCCCTATCTTACCAATCCCCTTTGGCGGCTCGGCTATCACGCCACCAACGTGGTATTTATTTATCTTCCGGTGGTGTATGCCTGGACCGCCTGGAAAGGTGGTGCGTTATGAAAATCGCCATCACGGGCGGAACCGGTTTCGTCGGACGCAACATCGCCCGTCGGCTGGCTGATGAAGGCCATCACGTCGTCTTGCTCGCGCGCGGCTTTGACCAGACCGCCCCGGAAATCCGCCAGCTTCCCGGCACACAGTTCGTGCCGCTCGGTTTGGATGATCCCGCGAAACTCGCCACCGCCTTCGCCGATTGCGATGCAATCATCCACTGCGCCGGCATCAATCGCGAAATCGACGGCGAGACGTTCCAACGGGTTCACGTTGAGGGAACCCGCCACGTCGTCGCCGCGGCCCATTGCGCACGTGTCCGCAAAATTGTGCTCATCAGTTTTTTGCGCGCCCGCGCCAATTGCGGCTCGGCCTATCACGAATCGAAATGGGCGGCGGAAGAAATTGTCCGGCACAGCGGGCTGAATTTCACCGTCTTCAAATGCGGCGTCATCTATGGTCCGGGCGACCACATGCTCGACCATCTGAGCCACGCCTTCCACACCTTCCCCCTGTTCGCCTTCGTCGGTTTCCAGGATAAAAACATCCGGCCCAACGCCGTCGAGGATGTGGCGCGGCTCGTTGCCGGTTCGATCACGGATCAGATTTTCAGCCGGCAAACCATCGCGTTGCTGGGGCCGGAACAATTGACCCTGCGCGCAGCCGTCCGCCGCGTCGCCCGAGTCACCGGCAAACGTCCCCTGATGTTTCCCCTGCCCATCTGGTTTCACTACGCCCTCGGCTGGCTGGTCGAGCGCATCATGAAAGTACCCGTGGTCTCGGTCGCCCAGGTGCGGATGCTCAGCGAAGGTTTGGCGGAACCGTGGCCGCCCTGTGACCTGCCGACGCCGGAACTCGCGCCAAAAATTCCGTTCAGCGAGGATCAGATCCGCCGCGGATTACCGCCCGCTGCCCGTTTCGGGATGAAGGACATCCGCTGCTGCCGCCGCTGGTGTTTCAACAATCCGAGGCACATTCATCGGGCTTTTCTTGAAATGCCATGACACAAAACGCACCACGCATTGTCATCGCCGGCGGAACCGGTTTTCTGGGCCGTGCGTTGATCGCTCATCTTCAAGGTGCCGGTTACGCCTGCACAGTGCTAACGCGTTCGCCGAGCCCAAAAGGCGGCACACCCGAAATCCGATGGGACGGCCGGACGTTGGGCGACTGGACGCGAGAACTGGAAGGCGCGCATGCCGTGATCGATCTCGCCGGCCGTTCGGTGAACTGCCGCTACCACGAACGCAATCGCCAGGCCATCCTCGATTCGCGCGTGGAGCCGACGCGCATCATCGGCCAGGCCATCGCCCGCTGCCAAACTCCGCCGAAGGTCTGGCTCAATGCCAGCACCGCCACGATTTACAAACACACGTTCGGCCCCGCATGGAATGAAGCCGGTGAAATCGCAGGCACACGGGAAGCCCGGGACGAATTCTCGGTGGCCGTCGCCACCGCGTGGGAAAAAGCGCTGGATGAGACGCCCACGCCGCGCACCCGCAAGCTCGCCCTGCGTGCCGCCATGGTTTTGGGCACCGGCGCCAACAGCGTTTTCCCCGTCTTAAAACGGCTCGTTCGCCTTGGCCTGGGCGGACGGATCGGCGACGGACGCCAATACGTTTCGTGGATCCACGAAAACGATTTCTGCCGCGCGGTGGAATGGTTGATGACGCACGACACCCTCGCCGGCCCGGTCAATATTTGCGCTCCCAATCCCTTGTCGAATGCGGACATGATGAAAACGTTCCGCGCCGTGTGCGGCGTGCCCATCGGCCTGCCGGCAACCCGTTGGATGCTGGAAATCGGCACGTTTGTTTTGCGGACCGAAAGCGAACTCGTCATCAAAAGCCGCCGCGTCGTGCCAGGAAAATTATTGGCCTCGGGATTCGAATTCCGGTATCCCACCTTTCGCGAAGCCGCCCAAAATTTGATCACTCAAACGCTGCCAATTTCACACAACAACCAGCAACTGGATTGGAACCCACCGCCCTCGAAGAAAAAAGAGCAACCATGGCTGTTCCCTCGCCCAGCGGGAGAGGGTCAGGGTGAGGGAGAACGCGCGACAAATCCTAAGACAGCATTTTTAAAATGTGTTAAATGAACGCATGCGAAACAGAACCCTCGACGCACCGGTTCACCCATGAGCCAAGCGCACAGGCCCGCGCACGCATGCTGTCGCGCTGGGGCGAACCGTTGTTTTTGGCCGCCTGGAAACGCGTCCTGATGATTCACCTCGAAGTCGATCCCGCTTCGCTGCAACGCGCCGTCCCCTTTCCGCTGGATTTGTACGAAGGCCGCGCCTACGTCACCCTCGTCTCGTTCACCCTGGAAAACATGCGCCCCCGCTGGGGCGGCCGCCTCGCGGCCCGGCTGTTTCAACCCATCGCCACGCACGATTTCCTGAACGTCCGCACCTATGTGAAGTGCGGCGACGAACCCGGCATCCATTTCCTTGCCGAATGGCTATCGAACCGCCTCGCCGTCCGGCTCGGCCCGCCCATCTTCGGCCTGCCCTACCATTACGGCAAAATTGATTACAGGCTGGAGCCTGACCAACCTATTTTACAAGGCCGCGTGACCGACGAAAAGACCGGTACACAATTGGAATATGCGGGAGTAAAATCAGACAGCCTTCGGCTGCCCTGTCAATCGGTCGCGCTCAGCGCGTGGTTGATGGAACGCTACACCGCCTTCAATGCCGCAACCGGACGCAAAAAATTCTTCCGCGTCTGGCATCCACCCTGGCCGCAGTGCGAAGCGGAGATCAAACTGAAAGACATTTCCTTGCTAACCCGCCACTGGCCGCTCTTCGCTGACGCGAAACTGGTCGGTGCCAACTATTCCCCCGGCTTCGACGAAGTCTGGATGGGCCGCCCGCACGCAGTGCGGCCACCCTTTTAAAAACCCGGGCGGTGGTTGGTGCCCGTCCGAAAGAACCCCCGCCCCAATTAAAAAACAGTCGTATCTTAATTTGATGTAGCACCCGCGTCTCGCGGGTGATTTTCGACGTCCCGCCGAAAATTCGCGTGGCCATCCAAGAAAACTTGGCTCATCCAGAACGTTCACTCCCCCGACCGACGGTTTACAAAACCGTTGCTCTACCTACCACGGTAGGACATCGCGCTGTCCCCGCCGAGCGAAGTCGAGACGAAACCGGGCGGTGAAACAGAGGCTCCTCTGACGTTCGTTGCGCCCGCTATACGGGCGCGGACGGCGCAGCGCGCCGTCCCTACCAAATTGACCTATTACTAAAAAAGCATGCTTGATCGTTCCAATTCACCCTCTACGTCCTATTACTCAACCACTTATTCTTAAAGTGTCCACAAATTTGACCACATTGCCTCATTCCTGGTCACGACCTCGCAAGTTCTGATCATGGAGATAAATTCTTAATAGTTTATAATGAACAGCTTAGACATTAAGCGCTGCATGCATTTCGCGCTGTTTTGTGTTGGCAGGCCCAAAGCTTACGTATTTTCGTCACAGCAAATGGGATACGTCAATTGGCATGGACACGTTTTCTAATCAAGCTGAGAAAGAAGGGTTACGGAAACCCTACCGCATTCTTTGCCTTGAAGACAACCTGAACGACCGCACATTGCTGGCATCAACGCTTTTGGCAGAAGGCATCGCCTGTGATTTTGCGTATGCCCAAACGCGGCAGGAGTTTGAAAGCGCCTTGGGCCTGCCTGCCTTTGACCTGATCATCTCCGATTTTACCCTGCCGGGATATGACGGGATGAGCGCATTGGCCCGGGCCCGCACGCTTCAGGCGGAAACACCGTTCATCTTCGTCTCGGGAACCATCGGCGAAGACCGCGCGATTGAAAGTCTCAAAAACGGCGCCACGGATTATGTGCTGAAGGATCGGCGCGACCGTCTGGTTTCCGCCGTGCAGCGCGCCTTGCGCGAGGGCCGGGAACGCGCCGAGCGCAAAAAGCTTGAGGAGCAACTCCGTCAGGCACAAAAGATGGAAGCGATCGGGCAACTGGCCGGCGGTGTCGCGCATGATTTTAACAACCTCCTCGCGGTCATCCAGGGCAATGCCGAACTGGCGCTGATGGAATCCGGCCTTGACGGCCCGCTCCGCGAATACCTGACCCAAATCACCGGTGCTTCCGGACGTGCTGCCAATCTCACCCGCCAGTTGCTCGCCTTCGGCCGCAAGCACGCCATGCGGCCGCAACCTCTGAATCTGAACAGCCTCGTCGGAAACCTGACCAGGATGCTGAAACGCATCATCGGCGAGGATGTCCGGTTGGAATGCCAGTACGACGGCCAGCCATTTGTTCATGCCGATCCGGGCATGATCGAGCAGGTCATCCTCAATCTGGTCGTCAACGCCCGCGACGCCATGCCCAACGGCGGTCAATTGGTCGTTTCCACCCGGACGGTTCATCTGGATGAAACAATTACTACGCCGCATCCGGAGGTTCGATCCGGCGAGTTTGCCTGCTTGAGCGTGAGCGACACCGGCACGGGCATCACGCCGGAAAACCTGGCGCATATCTTCGAGCCATTTTTCACCACCAAGGAGATCGGCAAGGGCACCGGCCTGGGCCTCGCCACCGTTTACGGCGTGGTCAAACAGCACGATGGATGGGTGGATGTGTCGAGCCGCGTCAACGAGGGCACCACGTTTGAGATTTTTCTGCCCGCCATCCAACCGCCCGCGGGCACGCCCCCGCCCGCGCACTCCCAGGCGAAACGACGCGGGGGCACCGAAAGAATTCTCCTGGTCGAGGACGACGAGGCCGTCCGGTTGATGACGCGGCTGACCTTGGAAAGACACGGGTACCGGATCATCGAGGCGTGCTCGGGCAGGAAGGCATTGGAGATGTGGCACGCCGGCCCCCTTGAAATTGATTTGCTGCTCACCGATATTGTCATGCCCGAGGGCATCGATGGACGCCGGCTGGCGGAACTGCTGCGGGAGCAAACCCCGGCGTTAAAGGTCGTTTTTGTGAGCGGTTACAGTTTGAACGTGATCAGCAAAGACACGGAATTTTTCAAACGCCGCAACAACTATTTTCTGCAGAAACCCTACCCCGCCCACGTGCTCATCGAGACCGTCCGCCATTGCCTCGATGAAGTGCCGGCTTGATCGTCGCGCCTGTCTGCAACGATCGACGGTTTACAAAACCGTTGTTCTATCAAACCCGGTAGGGCGGCGCTGCCGCGCCGCCCCAATTAAAAAAGGCCCGTTCGACCGTGGCCTGCCATTGGTTCTATTTGCCCTCTTCGTCCTATTGCCTTCCACGCCTTGCCGCCTCCGGGGTTAACTCGAAACAAGCTTGGCCAGTTCGCTTTTGGAAACTTCCGAAGTTTTTTCCAGATAACGGCAGATCAGGCCCAGCTCTGCATCCGTGAATTCCTCCAGGATGACCATATAGGCTGCGCCGATCGCCTCATATTTTGGTATCAATGGCTTCAGGCTTTCGTGACGCGCCTGGATAAAAACCCGGCGGCGGTCCTCCGTATCGCGAATCCGCTCGATATGCCCGCGCTTTTCCAGCCGGTCCAGAATGTGCGTGATCGCGCCGGTCGTAAGTCCGCTTTGTTGCGAAAGCCACCCCGCCGTGACGTGCTCCTTGTCGCAGCGCAAAATCAGATCGATGCATTTCGTGTCGGTGGCGTTCAAACCGGCGCTTTGCGCGATGGCCTGGTGCAGGAAAACGGTTTGCGTGCTCATCTCCCGCCCCAGCTCCCATAATCGCCGCAACAACCGCGCCCGCTCCCCCGCCTTGGATTTCTTGGTTGACATTTATTACCTGCAATTTTAAGATACTTAAATATTAAGATATTCGCGCCCCGGTTGCCAATCCGCGGCGCTCGAACAAAAAATAAGCCGTTTCCCATCATGACACAACCCGCAACCAAACCCTATATCGGAATGGGCATGGAAGGATTCCTCGCCCGTTGGTACGCCAAAAGCACGCAGCGCGACCTCGACGATTTTCGCCGGCAGGCCGCTGAAATCGCCGCGCAGCTCGCCCCCCGTTCGCAGGTTCTTGAAGTCGCGCCCGGGCCCGGTTACTTCGCCATCGAACTCGCCCGGCGGGGAGATTTCAGGATCACCGGCCTCGACATCAGCCATACCTTCGTGGAGATCGCCCGGGCCGATGCGAAAAAACAATCCGTCGCCGTGGATTTTCGCCAGGGCAACGCCTCCGCCATGCCCTTTGAAGCCGGCGTCTTCGACTTCATCTTTTGTCGCGCGGCCTTCAAAAACTTTTCGCAGCCGGTCGAGGCCATGAACGAAATGCATCGCGTCCTCAAACCGGGCGGCAAGGCGATGATTGTTGATCTGCGAAAAGATGTTTCGCTGGAGGAGATCAATGCCTACGTCAAAAGCAGCGGACGAAACTGGTTTGATTCCCTGCTGACCCGTTGGATTTTCCGCAGCTTTCTGATCAAACGTGCCTACACCACTCAAAATTTCCAGGACATGGCTCACCAAAGCCGCTTTGGACGCTGCACCATCGACGCCAATTCCATCGGCCTGAATGTGCGCTTCGAAAAATCGCCTTGAGATCAGGTGGTTAAGAAACTTCAAAACCCGGTAGCCGCGGACATGAGTCCGCGCTATTGATTGGTTCCCCCGCCGCCATATGCCCGTCCGCAGTTTCGTAACCAGCCGCTGCGAACGCTTCGTCCTCGTCTCACCCTACGCCTTCGCGCTCATCTTCGCTTCGCTCCAAACCGCTCAATGCCCAAAACTTGCTTGATAAAACTCAAAATACGGTTAGCACCAAAAAACAGGAATTTTAAATTGAAGCGTGAGTAGATTGCAAAAATATGTCTTCCGCCGAGTAGCTTCTTCGGCCGATACGCTTGGACACGGGTGCCCAAATCACTCTCAAGGCCATATGGTTCCAACCGTCAATCCGTGTGCGGTGTCCGCCGGGTGCCAGGGTCTGCCTGTGTGGCACATGCGGGTTTTACCCCATATATGGTCGGTTAATCGATGCTGTAGATTCTTCCAAAAATCGGCGTGGGCGGTTTGCGCCGCAGTCCAGTATGAATAATAAAGTAAATCCGATAAAATTTCTAAATCCGGTGAAATTTTCGATCATCACGCCGAGCTTCCGCAATTCCGCGTGGCTCAAACTGTGCGTCGCCTCGGTGGCCGACCAGCAAGACGTGCAACTCGAACATATCGTTCAGGACTCGTGGTCGGATGACGGCACCCAGGAGTGGCTGCGGAAAGATCCGCGCGTACGGGCTTTCATTGAAAAAGACCAGGGCATGTACGATGCGGTGAACCGCGGCTTTAAACGCGCCACCGGCGACATCCTCGCTTATCTGAACTGTGACGAACAATATCTGCCCGGGGCCCTGGCCGGCGTGCAACAGTTTTTTGAGGAACATCCAGACGTGGATGTGGCGCTCGCCGGCAGCATCATTACCGACGGCGATGGGAAATATAGATGCCACCGCCAGCTCCTGCCGCCGAACCCCCGGCATATCTGGTATCGGTTTCCGTTTTTGACCAGTTCCGTATTCATCCGCCGTTCAGTGATTCACAAGCGTGAAATAATGTTTGATACCCGTTGGCGCGATCTGGGTGATTTCCATTGGGCGCTGGCCCTTTTGAAAAACAAGGTGCCCATGGCGGTGTGCGACGTGTTGACGTCCGCTTTTGCCGATACGGGTGACAATATGAATTGCCGGCCGAATGCCATCCGCGAGCGGAAAGAAGCCGACCGGATGACGCCCTTGTGGTTGCGCCCCTTCAAGTATTGGTGGATCGCGAGCCACCGCCTGCGCCGTTACCGGGCGGGACATTTCAACCTCAAACCAATGAGCTATGAAATTTATACGAAGCAAAGCCCCCAAATCCGGGTCCGGTTTGATGTGCCGCACCCAACTGCTGTCTGGTGGGACCGGCTTTTCCAACCGGTGCCAAAGGCCGGAACCAGCGATCTAAAACGGGAAACCGTACCCGTCGTTAAAACCTTTGAACACGTCAGACCTGACTAATGGTTTTTTTGTTCACGCCTTCGACCCTCGTCCTTCGTCACCCGACCAGCCTGAACTATATATTACATTCATTCCCAACCACTTGCACCCACACCAATTGACATCCCCTCCAATCTCTGGGATGTTCGCCCCGTCAGCAGCCTAAGCTGCCTTGCCTTCCTGCAAGACAGCGCGGGAAAACCAAATTCCGGAACGAATTGAAAGTTTCGGACGGGGCGCACGAAGCCGGGCAACCGGTTTCAAGGCCACTTTCAAGGCCAAGCCCGTCAGCTAATCTCGCAGGCATTTGGAAGGGCGATCCTCTGGATTTCGCGGGTGCGAAATCGTCACGGTCTCCCCAACGAAACGTGTTGTGTCCCGGCGCGGCGCTACAGCATTTATGCAAATGCTCGATCACCGCGCCCGGGATCCAACCACATCGGAGACGGGTTATGACAATGAACCTCATGTTGGCAACGGTTATGGACTACGGGGTGGTGTGCGGAGGCGCGTTGCTCGTGGCGTTGTTGGTGTTGCGTTCCGGCTTCGTGCTCATCCGTGAACGGCAGGTCGGCATCGTCATCAAACGGTTCGCCGCCCGGTCGCTGCCGCCGGGGCGCCTCATCGCGCTCGCGGGCGAGGCGGGCTTGCAGGCGGACACGCTCGCGCCGGGGCTGCACTTCGGCTACTGGCCGTGGCAGTATCGCATCCTCAAGGTGCCGGTCACGGTCGTGCCGCAGGGCGAAATCGCCCTGGTACTCGCGGCTGATGGCGACGCGATTCCCGCCGAGCGCATCCTGGGAAAAATCGTTGATTGCGATAATTTCCAGAACGCGCGGAAGTTCCTGACCAACAGCGGCGAGAAAGGCCGCCAGTTGGGAATTCTCACGGCGGGCACATATCGCATCAACACCGCGCAGTTCACTGTCATCACGTCGGCCACGGCGGAGCTGCATGGCATGGGCGCCATGCAACTCGAACTGACCCGCGTGAACAATGACATGGTCGGCATCGTCACCACATTGGACGGCCGGTCCATCGACGCCGGTGAAATCGCCGGCACCACCATCGCCGCGCACGACAACTTCCAGAACACGCAGGCGTTTCTGGATGGCGGCGGGCGGCGCGGATTGCAGGAACAGATCCTGTTGTCCGGCACGTGGAACCTGAATCCCTGGTTCGTGCAGGTGGAACAGGTGCCGATGGTGCAGATTCCCATCGGTTACGTCGGCGTGGTCATTTCCTTCGTGGGCGCGGCCCACGTGGACGTGAGCGGCGTCGAGTTCAAGCACGGTGATCTGGTGAATGTCGGCCACAAGGGCGTCTGGGTCTCGCCGTTGTATCCAGGCAAACACCCGATCAATACGCGGGTGATGAAGGTCGAGCTGGTGCCCACCACGAACATCGTGTTGAACTGGGCGAACCGCTCCGAGGCGCATCATTATGACGAGAAGCTCTCGTCCATCACGGTGCGCTCGAAGGACGGCTTCGCCTTCAACCTGGACGTGGCGCAGATCATCCACGTCGGCGCGCTGGATGCGCCGAAGG
Source organism: Candidatus Sulfotelmatobacter sp. (assembly GCA_035485115.1). Classification (GTDB taxonomy): domain Bacteria; phylum Verrucomicrobiota; class Verrucomicrobiia; order Limisphaerales; family UBA11358; genus UBA11358. The sequence goes on from DATHOG010000167.1 coordinate 14,510, forward strand.
TGATCAGCCGCGTGGGCTCGATGCAGAACCTGGTGGACCACGTGGTGCAACCGATTGTGGGAAATTATTTCCGCAACTCGGCGCAGGGCTACACGGTGCTCGATTTTTTGAGCGCGCGTACCCAGCGGCAGGTCGAGGCCACCGAGCACATCCGCAAGGCCATCGGCGCGTATGACGTGCAGGCCATCGATACGCTGATCGGCGACATCAATCCGCCGGCGCAGTTGATGACCACGCAGACCGACCGCAAGATCGCCGAGGAAGAGCGCAAGACGTTCGAGGTGCAGGAAGCCGCGCAGAAACAGCGGCAACAACTCGTACGCCAGACCGCGATCGCCGACATCCAGCAGCAGGTCGTAGGCGCGGAACAAGGCGTGAACATCGCCGAGTTGAAGGCAAATGCGAACGTCAAGCAGGCCACCGGCGAATCCGAGGCCACGCGCCTGCACGCGCTCGGTGAGGCGGAAGCCATCCGCGCCACCGGCCAGGCGAAGGCCGAGGCCTATCGCGTCGGCGTGGAATCGCTCGGCGCGCAGGGCTACACGGTCATGCAGCTCATGCAGATCGTCGGCGAACGCAACGTGCGGATCGTGCCGGATGTATCCGTCACCGGCCAGAACGGCGGCAACGGATTGGTGGATGGATTGCTCGGCCTCATGCTGCGCAACCAGTCCAACGACCCGCAGGCCAAAAAAAATTGAGCGAATAAATCAAGCGGCGCACCGGCAACGGTGCGCCGCCTTTTTTATTTTTTAACCAGCGGATTGCGAACCTTGAGCCGGGGAAAGGCGGAAAAATCACGATCAGCCGACCATAATTCGCTCACGCCGTGGTGCAGACAAAGCGCCGCGATCCGTGCATCGTGGATGCGCGGGCCGGACAATTTGGCCGCCAAAACCAGATCACCCAATTTTTCAAAATAGCCGGGACTTTCAGCCAGCAGATGCACGTTGCCGCCGGCAAGCCACGCCTCAACGGCCGCGAATGCCCGATCGGGTGCCGATGCTGGCTTGTAGATTTTGGGATGCGTGACGATTCCAAGAAATTCATGCACGCACGGCCACGGAATCGCCCACGGCGCGGATCCATGCCGTAAACCATCGACAAAATCCCGTGCTGGCTCGTGGAACGCACTGTCCGCAAAATGCGAATAGACCAGCAAATTGGTGTCCACCGCGATCACGCGCCATGCCCTTTATAAATTTCGTCGCGGATTTTATCCCAGGAGGCGTCTTTGAATTCGTCGGTCAAACCACCGCGAACCGTGACCAATGGCGGAAGTTTGCCGGGCTTGTCCTTTTTCTCCCTAAGCACGATGCGCAAGCCCTGTTCGGTCAGTGAACGGAAGGTCGTTTTTTCCTTCCGTGCCAGGCTCTGGACCCGCTCAAAGAGGTCATCGGCAATTTCAATCGTGGTTTTCATAATATGGCTACCCATATTTACATAGGTGGCTGCCCATATCAAGCCGTAGTTTGGTCCGTTTTACCGGAAACCATCCTCATCCTCCGCGCCCCGGCGACTTGGCGGTCAAAGTTCATTCCCGGCCTATAAAATAGCGCGTTCGTGAAATAAGCGTTAGTGTGGCGCATGTTCATCACCGGACTCGGCACCGCAGTTCCCCCGCAACGACACGCCCAGCGTGATGGCTGGGACGCGGTGCAAAAATGGCCGCCCTTCTCGCAGCTCAAACCGCGTTCCAAGGCCATCCTCAAAAAAGTCCTCTGCAGCGACAACGGCGTTGATGCGCGGCATCTGTCCATGGCAACGCTCGCCGACGTGTTTGACGAGACACCCGATGAACTCCAGGCCCGCTTCACCACGCATGCGACGGCGCTCGCCATTGAAGCCGCGCGACTTGCCTTGAAAAATGCGGACTGCCGGCCGGAGGACATCGACGCCGTGATCATCAGCACCTGCACCGGCTATTTGTGCCCCGGCCTCACCAGCTACGTCAGCGAACAACTCGGCCTGCGCCAGAATATCTTTGCCCTCGACCTCGTCGGCCAGGGTTGCGGCGCGGCCCTGCCCAATCTGCGCACAAGCGAGGCCATTCTCGCCGCCGGCCGCGCGAAAAAAGTTCTCTCCATCTGCGTCGAGATCTGCAGTGCCGCCTTTTTCATCGATGATGACCCTGGCGTCTTGATCAGCGCCTGCCTGTTCGCGGATGGCGCGGGCGCGGCCGTATTATCGCGCGAGCCTTTGGCTGGCCGCCGCCGCGTCGAATGGAAATTCACCGACTCGCGCCTCGTCCCCACCGAGCGCGACACGCTCCGGTTCGGCCACAAGAACGGCAAGTTGCGGAATATTTTGTCACCCCAGGTGCCGCAGGTCGCCGGCGACATCGCCGGAAAATTATTTTCCGAATCCCTCGTTGCCGCCGGCGTGAAACGCGAACAGGTCACCGGCTGGATTATGCACACCGGCGGGCGCGACGTGATCCTCGCCCTGCGCAACCGGCTCCAATTGAGCGAGAGCGACGTGCGGCACAGTACCGCTGTGCTGCGTGAATTCGGCAACATCAGCAGCCCCACGGTTTACTTCGTCCTCGAACGCGCCTTGAATGACTCTGTGCCCGACGGCCTCTGGTGGATGTCCGCTTTCGGCGCCGGTTTCAGTTGCCACGGCGCATTTTTGGAAGTCAGCCCCGCGTGAAACGCATTGTTCAACCCGAACTTCTCGACACGTTGCCGCCGGATGACCCGCGGGCCATCCGCTCGCGCCGGGATTTACACCGCATCAACGGCTGCATGGGCAACCACGACCTCATGGCCGCCGCCTTGAAAAAAACTTTGGACGGCGCAGCCCCCGGCCAGATCACCGAACTCGGCGCAGGTGATGGCAATTTTCTCCTCCGCGTCGCTCAAAAAACATCGTCCCACTGGCCGAACACCAGCGTCCGCCTGCTCGACCTGCAAAAAAACGTGACGCCACAAACGCTCCTCGAATTCGCGACCATAGGCTGGCGTGCGGACACCATCGTCGCTGATGTCTTCGACGATTCGTTAACGTCCCCCATGGACGGCGTCGTCATCGCGAATTTATTTTTGCACCACTTCAAAGACGCGCCGCTCGCCGCCTTGTTGCGCCTAATTTCTCAGCGCGCGAAAATATTTATCGCCCTCGAGCCGCGCCGGGCAGCGTGGCCGGCATTTTGCAGCCGGCTGTTGTGGGCGATCGGCTGCAACGACGTGACGCGACACGATGCCGTGGTCAGCGTGCACGCGGGCTTTTCCGGCCAGGAACTTTCCGCGCTCTGGCCGGACCAATCAAATTGGCGGCTTACGGAACAACGGGCCGGGGCTTTCAGCCATCTTTTCATCGCGCGTAAAAATGGTTGAATCATGGCCGCCATGAAACCCATCACGATTGTCGGCGGCGGCCTTGCGGGATTGACGCTGGGAATCGCCCTGCGTCAAAAACAGATCCCCGTGACGATTCACGAGGCGGGAAATTATCCGCGCCATCGCGTCTGCGGCGAATTCATCAGCGGACGCGGCCAGGCCACCCTCGCCCGGCTGGGACTGCGCGAACTGCTGGATCAGGCCGGTGCCGTCCCCGCGCAGACCGCCGCATTTTTTTCGGCAACCAAGGCCACCGCCCCGCGCCCGTTGCCATCGGCGGCCATCTGCCTGTCGCGTTTCACGCTGGATGCCGCACTGGCGAAAAAATTCCGCGAACTCGGCGGTCAATTGCTCACCGGCAGCCGCTTCGCGGGGGATTTTGACGAAGGCACCGTCCGCGCCATGGGCCGCCGCACGGGTGCCGGCGAAACCGGCCCCCGCTGGTTCGGCTTGAAACTTCACGCGCGTAACGTCGCGCTCGCCGCCGATCTGGAGATGCACTTTTCGCCGCGCGGCTATGTCGGCCTTTGCCAAATCGGAGACGGAACGGTGAATGTCTGCGGATTATTCCGTCAGCGCGCCGGCGAAAACGGCAATGCAAAAAATGGGCGCACCCTGTTGCGCGGCCAGCCCGGTTCACCGTTGTTTCAACGGCTCGCCGAGGCGGAATTCGATGAAGATTCCGCGTGTGCCGTTGCCGGAATTTCATTGCAACCGCAACCGGCCGGCGCGCGTGCCGGGATTTGCGTGGGCGACGCCATCACCATGATTCCGCCAGTCACCGGCAACGGCATGTCCATGGCATTTGAATCGGCGGAATTGGCGGTCGCGCCGCTCGCCGCGTGGAGCGGTGGCGAAATTTCGTGGCCTGAAGCCCGTAAAAAAATTGCGCAGGACTGCGACGCCGCTTTCACCCGCCGCCTCGCCTGGGCAAAATGGCTGCAAAAAATTATCCTGACGCCCGCCCTGCAAACCCCGCTCGCCATGCTCACCAACCGCAGCGACTGGTTCTGGCGGATGGCCTTTGAACGCACGCGTTGAGCAGTTTGAGATAAGTGATAGCCGTTGGTTTCCGATAATGTTCTCCCTCACCCCGGCCCTCTCCCGCTGGGAGAGGGAGAAACGCTCGCAGCTTCAGACAAAAACCAGCGGCTGGATTGGAGAATACCGTGTTCAATGAAAGAAAGACAAACATGGCTGTTCCCTCTCCCAGCGGGAGAGGGTTAGGGTGAGGGAGAGCGTGCGGATAAAATGCTCTAAAAGTTCCAATTCATCCTCGTCCTCGGCTCATCTCGCTACGGTTCCCAAACCACCCGCCAGAATTGCCGCGGCTGAGCCGGGGCAACCGCATTCGTGATATTCAGTAATCCCCCCGACGCCGTGTTCGTGCTCGCCGAAATCCAATTCACCAGATTCGTGGAATATTGCACCACGTACGGAACACCGCCCTGCCCCTGCACTTGAAAAACAAATTGCGCCGCGTTCTTCGCCAGCGGCAACGCGGATAATTTTGCCGGCGCTGGAGCAAGCAGCAGGACCGTTGCGGAATATGGCGGAAAGCTGTAGCTGAAATTGGTCGCGGCCCCGATGAAATTGGTCCGTGCCACATCCGGCGAGCCAATACCGGTCTCCGCTGCGTCGTCCTGCGGGATGCCGTAGGAATAAACCGTGGCGTTGGTGGCCGGCGTGAATCCCGCCACCGCGACGAGGCCGGTGAACGTGTTCACCGGATCCTTGTTGATCGCGAGCAGCGTGAGTGCGCCATCCTGCCGCCGCGCCGCGTACGCAGCGAGCAACGAGTAATCGCTCCCCGCGCTGATCACCGTGTCGCCGGGCTGGATGAAATTTTGCATCAGCCGTGCCGTATAATACGGCGGATAATAATCCGTGCCTTCCGTCACACCGTAATCGCCATAGATTCGCCAGCCATACAGCGACGAGCTGGTATTGTTCGTCTCCACTCCGCCGTTCCGGAAGTTCCACCAGAACAGGCCGTTGAACTCCGTCTGCATCAACTGCGCGAGGCTGTCCGCGTAATAAAGCCCGTTCACGAGGCTCGTCGATTGTTTGCCGGGACTCGAACTCACGGAATTGTTTTCGGTGCAGACCAGTTCGATGTTCGTTCCGCCCGTCCCTATATAGTCGGTGAGCTGCTGGCGCAAATTCGCCGCTTCCGATGCCCAGGCGCTCGCGGACTGGAGCAGCGAGGCATCGTTTTCACCGCCGGGCCCCTGCGGATAATTATGATAGATGAGAAAATCCGGCGTGGCGCCCTGGCTCTTCAACGTCGTCAGCAATACGGGTGTCCAGCCATAGTGCGTGACCCCGGTGCGAGGATTGACCGCGGGATGGCTGGTGTTGTTGGCGTAGGCATCTTCACCCGTGACCACAACCACGCCGACCTTGATCGTCGGGTCCACCGCCTTCATCAAGGCGATATAATTTTTCGCCCGCACCGCGTAGGTATACGGATCGTGCGGCACGGCATTGCTGTCGGTCTCCCAAGAGCCGTAGAGCTCATTCCCGATCTCCCAATATTTCAGACCAAGCGGGGCGGAGCGCCCGATGCGCAGGAAATTTTTCCCATCGTCCGTGCCCAGAGGCGTCGCCGCGCGCAACGACGCCCAGTAACCGGCAGTGAACCAATTGGTGCCGCGGCTATCCGTGCCGAGCGACACCGTGCTGGTCGTCGGCGCGTTCGCATAGGCGACCCATGCCGCCGCTTCGTTCGTATAACCGGTCCCGTAATTTACCGTGGTCATGGCCGCGCAATTCGCGTTCGTGGCCATGTGGATGAAATTGGCGACGCTCGAAGCCCATTGCCACGTGTCTTCCGTCTGGCGGTTTTCCGCCCAGCGATAATCGTCGGAATTCGAGCCGCCGGGAAAGCGCAATGCCCGCGCGCCCATGTTTGTCAATTGATTGACGGTCGTGCTTGAATCGAGCGCCGAATCCCATTGCGCCACGTTCATGCCGTACCAGCGGGCATCGGCGATGCGTACGGGCGATGACGCATTGGCGGAAAGATGCACCACGGCGGGACTGGTTGCGCTGATCAGCTGGATGTCATCAATATAAAACTCCGGTTCCGTCGAGCCGGCCGAATCCTGGATCACGAAACCGGAAAAATTCGTCGCGTTGGCCACGCCCAGGTCCGAAAACGGCACCACGCATTGCTGCCAGCTATTTGCCAGGGGGATGTTCAATTGGTAACGCGCGCTTTGGGGCGTCGCGCCCGCTCCCAGCGTGCCATACATCTGTAGTTGCTGCCCGCCGCTTACGCCGCCATTGATCCAAAAACTGATGGCGGCATAAGCCGAGTTCGTCATGGGTGCATGATACAATCCAATGCCGCCATAGGCGCTGGTGATGGTCACCGCGATGGAATCACTGCCCGAATGCACGGGCGAAGTGTTCGCATAATTTTTCGTGATGCCATAGCTGCTATCCGACCAGCCGGACGCCAGCGAATCGGCATAGATGACATTGGTTTGTGCCCCGCACACATTCGCAACCATCATCATCACCACCACGCAAAGGCAGCATTGTTGGATTGTTGGCAGATTTTGGATTTTAACACGCATGAACTGCGTGAATATACACGCATTTTTTAAAGCGCGAAAAATATCAAATTAGAGGGGGTATGGTGGTGGGGCGGCGCTGCCACGCCGCCCTAATATCACTTTCACTTGATATCCGTGAGCGGCCGGTCAAACACCCATTCCAACCCGCGCGCCAGCCGTTCACGCACGTGGTCCGCATGTTTCCCGGGCGGTTCGTAAAACGTGCACGGTGAACTGCGCGTCTTCAGCACCTCGTATATTGCGCGCGCCCCGATGTTCGCCGCGTACTGGTCATGCGCCGCGCCCTCGAGATAAATTTTCTGCGCGGGCAGAAACGCCTGCGGATTGCGTTGCACCACCGTCAGCGGGTCGTTGTCCAGCCAGCGCTGCCAGACATCCTCGCGAAAATTTCCTTTCGCATCGTACAGCCATTCAAATTCACCGTGATGTGGCCAGCCGCGCGGCGCGTAGGCCGCGGAAAGCCCCAGCGCGTAGGTGATGTCGCCGTCCTTCGGGACGGGCAGCTCGCCGGTCCCGATCTTTTTCACATCCGCCAGCGGCAGTTGCGCGACGGATTTGATTTTGACCAGCGGCAGATGGCTGACCGGAAAATCCGAATCGGGACTCATGGCGATGACGGCATCAAACAGTTTCTGGTGCGAACTCCCCAGCCGCAATGCGCCGAAACCGCCGCTTGAATGCCCGGCCACAATCCGCCGGATGCCGTTCGTCGGAGCCGGAAAATTCTTTTCGACGGCGGCGACCACTTCATCACAGATAAAATCCTCGTAATTACCCTGCGCCGGCGAATTCAAGAACTGGCTGCCGCCCCAACGCGTCTTGCTGTCGCCAACCACAATGATTACCGGTGTGATAGTGTCGGCGATGTGCTGCGTGAATTTCAACCACACATTGGAATTCGCGTTCACGAAATTGGCCGAGCTGTTGCCGTAGCCCGGCAGGTAATAGACGATCGGCACCCGCGCGCCGTTGGTCGCCTGGTCGGGAATGAAGATCGGCACGACGCGAGTGGCCGGATCGTGCAGGACATTGTTGGCCAGGGCGCGGCTATGCAATTGAATGACCTGCAATTGTGCACCCGAGGCGGGGAACAGGCCGATGCCGAGCAACGCGGCCAATAGAATCGTTTTGAGGAATTTAGTCATGATGAGTTTTCAAGCTGCTCGTATGCCAGCTCAAGGCTTGGAGGCAGTGGTTGACGACATGGGATGTTGCGGTGGCGGCGCAGTAGATGACGGCGCGGACTGGCCGTCCACTGTTTGCAGCTCCATCAATTCCATGCGCGTGCCGTCCGGGTCATAAACGTTCAACTGCCGTTTGCGGTTCACGCCCGTTGCGATTTCGAGCGGCCGGGTATAGCCGATCTTTGCCGCGCGCGATTGAAGTATTTCCTTCGCCTTTTCAATGTCCGGCACTTCGAGACATAGGTGATGGGCTCCGCCGCGTTTGTCCGCAGCCGGCAGCCGGTCGTAGAGCATAAATTCGATGAATCCCCGGCCATCGGGAATCTGTTCGTGGATCCAGTTCAATTCCTTTCCACCCTTCGAACCACGCCAGATTTCGTGAAAACCGAGGATTCCCTCGTAAAAACCCTTTGCCGCATCCACATCACCGACCAAAATCCCGAAATGTGCCATGTTGGTGGAGATGCGCGTGTCGGGTAGAAATTTTCCCGCATTTTGGATCGTCCAGCCATCCGGCGCGTATTGGACGATTTCTACGATATGACCGTCCGGGTCGTTGATGAAGTAATTCAGGTTGCCAATCTTTCCCTTGCCGACCTTGGCCGGCACTTTCACCCCGTGCGCAGCCAGGTAATCGCGCATCGCCACGGCATCGTCCGTTTCCAGCGCGAGGTGAAACAAGCGATCAGGCGAATTGGTGGGGGTTTCCGGGAAAAGTTCAATGGTCTGGCGGTCGTTGATCTTGATCCAGGTCAGATGCAGCGAACCGTCCTTGTTCGTCAGCGAATAAGGCTCGGCGAAGCCAAGAAAATCCTCATAGAACGCCCGTGATTTTCCCATGTCATGGACGTAAAGCGCGATGTGTGAAAGACCGGTGACCGCCGGGCGTCTCGGCCCGTCCGCGGCAACGGCGGAAAGCGAGACCAAAATCACCGCAGCAAGAATCCATTTCATGTCAGAAAATTGAAGTGGTGCGCGCGACGGGAGTTGAACCCATAACCTTCGGCTTCGGAGACCGACGCTCTATCCAGTTGAGCTACGCGCGCAAACTGCTCTAAATTAACTACTTCGCACGATTCTTAGAGAGGCTAAAATTTGAGTTTGTAACCCGTCACCGAATCCGCCGTCTCAGGCCGTCTTCCACAAGATTGCTGAAAATCTATATCGGCTCGAATCATCGGGAACATACTATGCCCTGTTCAAACGGGCGGGCAAGCAAATCCGATGGTCGCTCAAGACCGACGACGCTGCCCTCGCCCACCGCCGGCTCAATGATCTCCGCGACAAAGTCTCCCGTCTGTACCAGACCAAGGGATCCAGCCAGCTCACTTTCGGCGCGCTGGCGGAACGCTGGTTGACGAATCACCGCGTTCACCTCAAGGAAAAATCCATCAGCCGCCTCGATACGTGCCTCAAGGGGCTCAAAACCTATTTTGGACACGTACCCGTCCGCAATATCGGCAGCCGGCAATTCGAAACCTAGCTCAATGGTCGCGGGAGAAAAATTTCCCCGGCCAGTTACAAGCACGAACGCCGGGTGCTGCTGTCGGTGCTGGACTTTGCGATGCGTGACGGCCTGATCCTCGACAACTCGGCTCGCAACGCTGTCCCGATCCTCAAGGTGCCCAAGGCCAAGATCATCATTCCGACACGAGAGCAATTCAACGCCATGGTCGCCGCCATCCGCAGGGCGGACATTCGCGCCAAGCCTGCCGGTGACTTGGTGGAATTGCTGGGCTATTCCGGGATGCGCTTGGGCGAGGCGATCAATTTGACGTGGGGCGATATTGAATGGGACCGCAACTCCTTCACTGTCACCGGCGGCAAACGCCTCACGAAAAATCATGAAGTGCGCGTGGTGCCTATATTTCCCGCCTTGCGCGAATTGCTGGAACGGCTTCACGGGGACGCGACCCCCGCTCCAACCGAGCGGGTGATTCCCATCGACAACGCCAAGCGCGCCATCATCACTACGTGCCAGAAAGCCAAGTTGCGATCGTTCATGCACCACAGCCTGCGCCATTATTTTTGCTCGAATGCAATTGAGGCGGGAATTGATTTCAAAGTCATCGCCGGCTGGCTGGGGCACAAGGACGGCGGTTTCTTGTCGCCAAAACTTACGGCCACCTGCGCGATGCCCATTCGTTTGAGATGGCCAGGCGGATGACATTTAGCGCGCATGAGGCTGCCGCTCCCAATGTGTCTGGGGCGTGACTCCATATCACCTCCGTGTCCAGTTCCACAGGCGGACCTGCAACTAGTAGTTCCGTAAATTAGAAAGCAACTCCGGCAGATCAAAAACGTTTACGGGCAAGAAATTGCCAAACAATCAGAATCAATAAACCTGCTAAAATCGGGATAAATGGTTTCATCACGATGTGCTAAAAATCATGCGAGCGGTTTAACAAAGAACCCTGAAAAGAAACTTTCCACGGATTTCAAATCACCGGCCAAATAAAAATTGGCCAGAATCTTCCAACACAGTAACAACATAAAAAGAGTAAAGGCACTGCCTACAAAAAGCCCCATCGCCGACGGCGAGTCAGGTTCCATGATCCGAACCAGGCCCTGATAAAGAGTGGCAACGGCGAGCGCCGCACCCAAAAACCACGTCAGCCACTGATAAATATGCGGAATGCCATTTAACCACTGAATTAACAGCATCGGACCGGCAGCATGCAAAGTTACAATCAAACTCTGGGACACACGATTTCGAGTGTGGCAGGCATTGGCGAACGATTTAATAAAAAATGCAGCAAGAGCAATAAAAAATAGAAGCAAAAGCAGGCTGCCCGTCTCGTAAACACAGACCATGGGGAAACTAAAACGGTTGTTCATGCCCTCTGCCGCCTGCTCGCGCCCAACCAATATAAGCCCGTAACCTTCGATGATCGCTGTAAAAAACATCATCGGCAGAAGATAATAGACAAAGGTAAAGCCAATGCCATGGCGGGCGTCCCGAATCCGGCTCCAAGTCGTAAACGGAGAAGTGATTAGAAAAAAGTCTTTGAAAACAGGCAAGCACTGGAATGTAACTTCGATCATGTGCCAAACCCGCTGAAAACCATCTGCGCGTCTCAATAAGAGCAAATCGAACGCTCGTTTGGCCTCTAATTTCTGAGCTGACAACAATTCCTCATCCTGATCATTGCTTGGAACATTGCCTGACTGATATTCACTTTCTGGATAATCCATAAAATAAATTTTCCGGCTTGATGGACTTAGCCCCCAATACTGGGGCGATTGATTGCGGATAAAACAAAATCCGGGCGACAATTCATGTCTCTCAATCCCTCCATTCGAATATCAACATTGCAGCCGGATGCCGGCAAAAATGCGATTCGCCAAACGACATCAAATGAGGACAATTTTTCGATGCGACGCTAAGACATTCAAAATTGTCCTCCAAAAAGCTGCGCTTCACCCGGCACGTATCGCGATGCGGAAATTCATCCGGAAGCGATCCGGGTTCTTCGTCTTTAGCTTCTGCTTTGCGACTTCGATGTTCCAAGCTCACGGCTGATAAATGCCCCGATAGAATAAGCGCGGCAATAAAGTGATATTGGTGTCCGTGAACACAAACGGCGAATTGTTCGTTAGGATTGGAGCCCACGTCATAAGATTGGTTGAAGCCTGGATGACATATACATAGCTCGGAACACCCGTCAGAGCAATTGACAGCCCACCAGGCGTCGCCGTCGCGCTCATCGTGGCCGCCGCTGTGGCGTAGACCGACAAGGTCGCGTTGCTGCTCGTTTCAATACCCACGGGATTCTGAACGATCACATCATAAACGCCCGCGTCCGCCATTTGCAGGCTGCCAAATGACAAAATGCTGTTGGTGGCTCCCTGAACATTCGTTCCATTCTTTTGCCACTGATAGCTGAAGGGCGTTTGACCATTGACTCCCACGCTGAAATTGGCCGCCTGACCCTGGATCAAAGTCAAGCTGACAGGTTCGGTCACGATCAACGGCAATACCGTCTCTAAGACCGCTGGTGTGCTAGTCACGTTGCCATAGTAATTTGTTATCACCACGCTGTATTCACCTTCGTCACTGTCGGCAATATCATCCAATGTCAACGTGCTGTTGGTGCTGCCATCCAGGATAAAACCATCCACGTACCACTGATAACTCAGCGGTGTGGTGCCGACCGCGGTGACCGAGAAGCTGACGGTGGTGCCATCGAAATTGGTCACGCCAACCGGCTGGGAGGTGATCACCGGGTCAACCACCACGAGGGTCGCGCCAGTGCTGGTCTGTGTGGCAGCGGCATTGCTGACCATGACCGAGTACAGGCCGGCGTTGGTTCCAAAAACATTGGTAATGGTCAACGTAGCCGCGTTCGCGCCGGAAATGTTGCCAACGTTGGCCAACGCATTTGTTCCGTCAAAGAACCATTGGTAAGTCGATGCAGAACCTGAAGTTACCACTGTAAAGCTTGCAGTTGTGCCGGCATTGTTGGTAATGCTTGCCGGCTGTTGGATAATAATCGGCGGGTCAATCACGGTCAGCATGGCGGGTGGGGCGCTGGTGACACTGCCCGCTGCATTGGTCAACACCACCGTATAGCTGGCGGCGTCGCCGTCAGCGACGCCTGTCAACGTCAGAGTTGCCGACGTAGCACCAGACACATTGACGCCATTGGGCAACAAGGTGCCACCCTTGTACCACTGAATGTTCGGCGACGTGCCCATGTAAGCCACAGTGAAGGTGGCATTTGATGTCGCATTCACGGTCAGACTTTGCGGTTCGCCCGTAATCACAGGCTTGTCGATCACGGAAAGAACGGCCGGTGGCGTGCTGGTCACACTGCCGGCGGCATTGCTCAAGACCACCGTATAGCCAGCGGCATCGCTGTCAGACACGCTCGTCAAGATCAAGGTCGCCGACGTCGCACCGGAGACGTTGCCGCCATTGCCCAACAGATTGCCACCCTTGTACCACTGGATGTTCGGTGAAGTTCCCATGTAAACCACCGTGAAGGTAGCGTTTGAGGTCGCATTCACAGTCAAGCTTTGCGGCGGGGTCGTGATCACCGGCGGATCAATCACTGTGAGATGCGCCGGGGGCGTGCTGGTCACGATACCGGCGGCGTTGCTCAAGACCACGAAATAATTCAGCGCGTTGAGTTGGGATACACTCAGCAGGGTCAGCGTAGCGGTCGTCGCGCCATTAATCGCCTGGCCAGCAGCATACCACTGGAGGCTTGGCAAGGTGCCAGTGTAACTGACTGTGAAGGTGGCGTTGGACGTTGCATTCACCGTCAAGCTCTGCGGCCCGGTCATAATCACCGGCGGGTCAATAATGGCAAGTGTGACCACGGCGCTGGTGACCATTCCGTAGGCGTTAGTGACGATCACGCTGTAATTGCCCGCATTGGCATCAATAACACTGGCCAGTGAGTACGTTGCAGCATTGGCACCAAGAATGAAATTGCCACCTTGAGTCCATTGGTAGTGCGGAGACGTACCGTAGGCGGCGACTGTGAAACTTGCGGGTGCACCCAGGTTATTGGTGACACTTACCGGCTGGCTGGTGATGATCGGATCGATCACGGTCAGCGTTGCGTTGCTGCTCACCGCTACACCGGCGGCATTGCTGACCGTGACACTATAAATTCCGCTGTTCGCGCCCAGCACATTGCTGACGGTCAGAACCGTGGTGGCCGAACCGGAGACGTAACCACCGTCCACCAGCAGGTTTGTGTTGTTGAAATACCATCGATAAACCGACGAACTGCCTGTGTTGGTCACGGTAAACACCGCGGTCATACCGGCGTTATTGGTCAGGCCCAAGGGTTGGCTGGTGATCGTCGGCGGGACGATCACGGTCAGCACGGCATTGGAACTGAAGGCGATGCCATCGGTATTTGTAACTTCAACACTGTAATTGGCGCTAAAGGAGCCCTGTACATTGTTCAACGTGAAATGGTTGCCTGTCACCGGTAAAAACGGAGTGACCGGGACACCATTGGACGACCATTGATAACTGAACGGCGACTGACCGCTCATGCTGACAGTGAAGTTCACCGTGCTTCCCTGATTTACCGTCACACTCGCTGGCTGGGTCAAGAACACCGGCGGATGGGTGATGGTCAATGAGGCATTCGAGCTGGTGATGGAACCGTTGGCGCTGGTGATAATCACACTGTAATTACCGGCCTGGCTGTCCGTCACATTGGTTAAGGTCAGACTGCTGCCGGTCTGGCCGGGAAGAGTCACGACGCCCTGCTGCCATTGATAGGTAACCGTGCCGCTGCCGGCCGCAACCACGTTGAAGGTGGCATTGCCATTCAGAGTCACGGTCACGTTGGTCGGCTGCGTGAAGATGGCCGGATCAATGACCGGCACAATAACTGTTCCGCCAGCAATCGTGTAATCCGACGAGTCGAAGGGCGTAAACGTCACGGACTGAACGGCCGTGGCCGTCGGTACAGCCGTCGGGGTAGTGAAGCTGAACAAACCAGGCACGCTGCTACCAGTATTGGCGTTGGTTGCCGTCCCGCTGATGGCAGAAGCGTTCAATTGTTGGCTGTATTTGATGGCGGTCGCGGAGTTGATCGTGAGCACCGGTGTCACCGCGCCGATCGTGAGGAGACCAGGGTGGAAAGTAATGCTGTAATTACCGCTGGTCTGGCCGGACGGAATAATCGAATAGAGCCCTACATTCACCGCGCCCTGTGACGTGCCGCCGTAAGCAAGCGCGCCACCAAGCACGCCAGGCGTCTCGTCGTTCACAAAACCGGCGTAACCCACGCCATTCCCGCCTGAGTAGGGATTGCCGGTATACGGCTGGCTGTCGTTGTTGGCCGTGATCTGCAAAGACGCGGGGGTGATGCTTGCCGTATTCGTCGCCGTGGTGGTGGCAAGCGCGTAGTTTGTCGCCTGCGTACCGGCGATGGTGAGGCCATAAGCGATCACAGTCTTGCCGTTGCCGACATTGGGATCATTGAATCCTGCAGTGCCGAGAACGAGATAAACGTTGTCCGCACCCACAATGCCGGTGAGATTGGAAGAGATGATCGATACATTCGTCGTACCATCATACGTCTTGTCCTGTGCTGTGATCGAGGGCACCAGTTGTGCCACCACCACCTGCAACGTGCCGTTGGTGAACAACGTGCTGTCTGTGAACGCATAGTTTGGCGCCGCCAGAGTCCCCGCGTCCAGGACTACGATGCTGTTGGAATAATAGCCCACCGGTGCATTCGTCGGCACCGTGTCGGTCAAATCCGGCGCGCCGGTCACCAAACCGGCGGTCTCGCCGTTCACAAAGCCGCTAACGGTATATGTCGGCACCGGATTGGTCACGCCATACACCCGGCTCTGGTCATTGGCCGTGATTGCCAACAAAGCCGGATTCACCGTCAGCATGCCATTGGTGTAGGTGATGGTGTAATTGCCTGCGGTAAAGGTGCCACCGGTTGGATTGCCCGGCGCCAACTGGTAATTGCTGCCCACCGGCGCGTTCGTTTCCGTGCCGGCGTAGGGTGTGCTCACCGCCGTGATGGTCACGTGGCCGATGGTCTCGCCGTTTTGTAATCCGTAGGGGGTAAATTCCGTGCCGGCAAATGTCAACGTTTGGCCGTAGGTCTTGCTCAGGTTATTCGCCGTGATACCCAAGGCCGCGGGCGTGATCGTGAAGTTTGCACCCGTGAAGTTCAGCGTGTAGTTCGCGCTCAAAGCCAGCGTGCCCTGCCCGATGGCATATGTATTCACGTTCTCGCCCGGCGCACGGCTCAATACGCCGGCAAAGCTGTCGCCGCTCACCAACGCCGGCGTGAAGCCATAGGTCAAGGCCGGATCTGCGCTGCCATACACTTTGGTCTGCGCGTTGGCCGTCACCGTGATGGCGAGCTGGCTCACCGCCAACGTGCCCGGGTTATAGGTGATACTATAGTTGGCGGTGTTGAACGTGCCGTCGACCGGCGCGCTGGGCGTCAATTGGTAGTTTCCGACCGGCGCATTGGCCGCCGTTCCATCTACCGGCATGCTGGTCGCCGTTATCGTCACGCTTCCGATGGTCTCGCCGTTTTGCAGGCCCGAGCTGCTAAAGGCGCCCGAACCGGCTCCGTATGTCTTGACGCCGCCGTAAATCTTGGTGTCGTTATTCGCAGTGATTGTCAACGGAGCGGGCGAGACGACCAACGAAGTGCTGCCGTCGGTTGCTTGGACAAAGTTGGTGTCCGCACCACTGCCATTGTAACTGTAGCCGATGGTATAGGGCGAACCTGTTACCGGCAGCGAGGCCGTGTCAAACGAAACGCTGAAGGCGCCTTGACTACCGATTTGCGTCACCTGGTTCGACGCCCCGATCGTGATGGAAACGAACTCGCCCGTCGGCGGATAAATCGTGGCATTGTTGGTGGTGAGGGCGCTCAAGGTGCCGCTTAACGTAACACTCGACTGGCCGTAAGTGATGCCCTGGCTGGCGGTCAGGCCGGAGAATGCCGGCGTCACCGGATTCACCGCCTGGGTCAAATCAGCCGTCGCGTTGTTCGTGTAGTTATTGTCACCCGTGTAGCTCACGGTGATGTCATGCCCCGTTGCGGTCAAAGTGCTGACGGTATAGCTGGACGTGCCGTTTACCAGTGCGTTGGTTGCCACCGGCGTGCCATCCACCGAGAACACCAGGTTGCTCGTCGCGTCGGCCGCCGTCAGGCTGTTGGTCTGGATCGCGGCTGTGAAGGTCACGCTGTCGCCATAGGTCGAGTAATTCTCACCGCTGCTCAGCGCAATCGCGTTGGTCGCTTGCAGAATCACAAACGCCTCGCTGTTGGTCGCCCCTTCATAATCGCTGTCCGCCGCCACCGTGTTCGATACGTAATACACACCGGAGTTGGTCGGCGCGGTCAGGCCGCTATACACGGTCCCAAAATTATTCGTCCCGACATAGTTCACCGTCTGCTCGCCGGAAGATCCGTGCTCACTGTAGCCCGGCGACTGCGCCGAGCCATCGTAAATGTAAGTCGTCGCCCCGTTATAGACGAAGCTCGAACCCGCCTGATTGACCTGCTGGATGAGGGGTGCCGAGGTGCTGGGATATAGATAAGCGGCATTGTTTCCGGAATAGGCGGCCGTGATGCTGTGCGCACCCGCCACCAACCCGGTGGTGGTCAGTTCGGCCATGCCGGAGCCGTCCAACGTCATCGGTGAACCCAACTGAGTCATCCCGTCATAGAATGTCACCGTGCCGGACGGGATTATCGATGAACAGACCGATACTGCGGCCGTGATCGTGATCGAACTTCCATACGTTGAGGGCGATTGGGAAGTCGCCAGCGCCGTGGTGGTCACACCCCAAACGGTCACCGTGAAATTGCTCACGGTAGTATTTCCCGAGGTATCGGTCGCGACGTTAATCACCGGCGTCACGCCGATTTCAAAGGTCGAGCCGCTAGCCGGCATTGAAGCGGTGCCTGCCAGTGCGCAAGTGTCATAAGCCGATAGCATCCACGTCACGTTAGCCCTGCCGCACTGGCCGGTATCATTGGTAAACGTCATGTTCGCCGGGACAAATGTGAAGGTCGGCGGCGTGGTATCGCTCACCGTGTTCGTCTGGTAAGCCGTCAAAGCCGTGCCGCATCCATCGGTCACCGTATAAGCGCGCACGATGGTGCCGCTGCCGACGAGCCCATTGTTCAAATTGGTCGTGTCAACAAACGTCACCGTCGCGCCACTGCCGGAGTAATATCCGCCCAGGCTGGTGAAGCTGTTGAAGTTGGTAACGCCCACCGGCACTTCGCCCAAGCAGGTGTAGGTCTGGTTGGCAGGAGCCACCACAATGCCGGGTGTCTGCGAATAGTCGACATTTCCGTTGAAGGCACTGGGAATGTAATTGCCCGCCACCGCGCCAAAGTTGTCGTGATCAGCCAGCACAATGGGCGAGCCGCCGACGTTACCGTTGACAATCGCCTTTGCAGGGCCGCTCAGATAGCCGGAGAGATTGTTGCCGCCCGTGCTGAAGCCGAGACCGGTTACATTGCCTGCTGTGCAATTGCCCGCATCCACCGTAGCGCCGTTGGTCGCCCAGATGGCGGCGACGGAATTTCCGGTCAGGTCATTGTTTTGGATCAGCGCCTTGCCTGTATCCACCAAGACACCATTAGTGTTTCCCGTGATGGAGGCATTGTTGTTCAAGACCGAAGCTTCGGCCAGAGCGCCTTGAACCCAAACACCCACGCCACTCTGACTGATCACAGTGTTGCCGGTAACTGTGGCAAGAACATTAAAGCCACCATTGCCGCTGGCCCGTGGATCATCCTGAACATAGACACCCGCCTGGCAACCGGAGATGGCTACTCCTGTAATGGTCGCCGTCGACAGTGCGTTGGCCGCGGATTGGTAGCCATCATAATCATTAACCCACACACCGTATGTGACATTGCTTACCGAACCACTGCCAATAACCAATCCCGTCGTCGGAGTGTTATATACATTATAGCCGACCGTATTGTAGGCAACCGGGTGAGTAGCACCACTAATTATATTGTTTGAAATAGATGCACTTACACCTTGTATTGAGGCTATTGAAATGGCGTCCCATTCGGCCGGGAAATAAGTTGGTGAACCATTTGTTGGCTCAAAATTTATTTGGTTTCCACTAATCGATAAAGTTGATGGGGATCCGAAAACTAGGTTGAAAAATACGCCCTGGAGCAACGCGCTGATATTGTTTGAGACAATGTTCTGACAGTTTAGATCACCAGTGTTGGCCACGTAATACCATTGTGGTGAAATGCCAATCGCCACATTGGTCAAACAGTTATTCGCTACTTTTGCATAAACGTTGCCATACAAGATAACTCCCATGCCATAGCCCTCGGCATTGTAATCAACATTTTTTACCAAGTTATTGATCACATAGTTATTAGTTGCCGGGATATTGGGACCCTTCGTAATATCCAATTGGTAGTATTGGTTAAAATAATAAGACCCTTCCAAGTCTACGCCCGCATAGGCATAATTTTGAATGACGTTGTTTTCGATTTTGACACAGGAATTCCCATGGAAATCGTTAATTCCTTCGGCCGCGTTAAAAACATCCCCGCCGGCCGTAAAGTAAGTTCCAAGGAAATTAGTGCCGGTCGATGTCAATGCAAAATCCACATAAGGGGGCGCATATTCAACATTTTGCAATCCCGGATTGTACCCGTCAAGAGTCAGGCCTTTGATGGACACATTATTGGCGTTGATCGTTATGGCGTTCACGACCGAAACATCATCATAAATTTCCGGGTCGCTGGCATCTGGCAGAATAACCGCCTCCGCCGCGCGCATGCCGGTATTAGGATTGATGCCTGCATTGGGGCCTAGCAGTGACAACGGCTGATTGATCGTCACCTCTTCGGTGTAGGTTCCCGCCGCTATATTGACTGTGCCGTTGGAGGCCACGGCATTCACTGCATCCTGGATCTTGGCAAAGGCGTTATAGCCGATAACGTAGGCGCCGCTGCCGGTATAAGGCCAGTTGACGGAGGTATTGGCAGCAAAACCGGTGTAATTGTGGTCCACATACACCACCGTCGGCGGTACGGCAGACGCAATCGTGAAGTTGACCGCGGCCGAGGTGCCGCCGCCCGGGGCTGGATTAACCACCGTCACCGGCACAGTGCCCGCACTGGCAACATCGGCCGTCAATATGTCAGCGGTCACACTCGTGGCTGAGACAAAATGCGTCGTCTTCGCCACCCCGTTCCAATCCACCGACGAGCTGGGTACAAATCCCGTGCCCGTAACCGTCAGGCTGAACCCGGCAGCGCCCGCATTTGTATAAAACGGGTTGATTACGGTAATGACCGGCAACGGATTGGTCACGTCAAACCCGGTGCTGGTGATGGAGGTTAGATTCGGTGCCGAGGCCGACAACGTATAACCCGCTCCGCCATCCACCGTGATCGCCAGATCGGTAAACGTGGCCACCCCAAGCGCGGACGGCTGGGTGGTGGTGCCGGTCAAAACACCATGACCAGTCGGATTATTTGCCACGGTCACCACGACGTTCGGGTTGGCCCACGGCGTCACGTGGTCAAAGGCATCCTCCACCGAAACAATGGGTTGCGATGAAAGCTGATTGCCCAAGCTTGCACCACCGGGTTCGGCGGAAAAGACCAGTTGTGTCGGCGGATTGTATGTGGGCGTCGGGTTGGGTTGGAAGCCAACATCCGCGCTGGTATCGGTACCATCACCCAGCCAGGGAGCAAAACTCACCAAACCACTCACTCCGACACCGGTCCCGTAAGGATTCGCTGCGCCGGACGGGCCGGAATCGGTGCCCCACCAGTTCAAATCCGCCACGGTATTTGCTTGGGACTCATTCCGGATGCCGTTGTGGATGTTGTCAGCCAAGCTGCAATCGTGAACCGTCACACCTGTCGGTCCCGCATTATTCTTGCCCGGTTCGCCAAAGCGGATCGCGTCAGGCGAGCCAGTGATGCTCAATCCGGCCAAGGCCACACCCGTAAGTGTCGCCGGAGGTGAAGCGTAACTGCCATCATCACGAGCTTCGATGACGACCGCCCCGCCATTGACGGCATCACCCGTACCGCAACCTGAGAAGGCGCAGTTGGTGACTTCCACATTTTGATAATTGGCGTACTTAAGATTGATGTTAAGGCCGGCTCCGTTTGCAGAACCGCCACCGCAATTCACGAATGTCAGGTTTTCAAAGAGTCCTTGATTCAATGTCTCAGTATATATGCCTTTATATGTATCACCACTAAAGGTCGTGCCATTGATCGTGATATTATTGAAGGCCAGAGAGACATTGCCGGTCAATTCCGAATCAATGCCCTCGAAATTTCCGTTGATTGTGCCACCCACGATCGTCAAGCCATTCACGATGGCGGAGGTGCTCCTTCTGAACCCGACCTGTTCATTGTCCAGATAACAATCCGTCAACTGCATGTCCGTCACGTTGGCGGTATTGTGCAGTTCCACGCCGTAACTCGGGCAGCCTTCAGCCGCCACATCGCTCAGCGAAATATAACTGATGGTGCTGTTGATGAAGACACCATCCAAACCATTCAAACGCAGATGCTGCAAGGTCAGCCGGTTGTTGGCTGCCGCACCACCGGCCGCGAGCGTGATGGCGGGAGAACCTCCGCCGTTGATGATGGTCGCACTGGCAGGACTGGTTCCGCTGCCGGCACCAACCAGGTTGACTTGTTGCGAAACGGTATCCGCTTCATTGTAGGTGCCCGGCTCCACGTTCACCGTGCCGCCGGCGAGGACGCTATTGACGCCTTCCTGGATGCGTGCGACCGGACCCGTCTGCACACTATACGCGGACACATAGAGCGAACTGAAATCGCCTTGGAAGCCGGACGTGCCCGGAGCCGTATCTGTTCCACTGCCCAGGTAGGGCGTGAAATCCGCCACGCCGGTGGTAAGATTTGAGATGGTGGTATCGCTGGTCGTACCCCACCAGTTGCCGGAGGCATTAATGATAGTGGCGCTCAAACTGGTGGCAAAATACGCCTTGGGATCTCCATTGTTGTCAAAGGAACAATTGGTCACCGTCATCGGCCCTTGCGCGTCAACTGAAAAAGCCAAATTCGTTCCCGTCACCGATGCAGGGTTGACGAAGAAACATTGGCTGACATTCACTGCCGCCTGTACTTGGCTTGCAATCCCGATGCCGAAGTTACCGCCGCCCACCGGATCAAAACCGTTGCCCGCGAGCGTACAGCCACTGATATTCGCGATGGCATTTGCTCCGTGCGCATAAATACCCCGGTTGGAATTCGTGGAGATCACGCAATTTACGATGGAAACCCGCTGCCGGAGGCCGGAACCGGTTGACCAATCGCTGACGTCTATACCTGCGCTATCCGAGGACACCTTGCCAACGCCGGTGACGGTCACATTCGTGATCGTGCCGGTGAGTACCGCGGAAGTGGTCGAACCGGTCGTGTAAACATACACACCCGACTGCGGGTTGCCGTTGTTGCCGTAAAATCCGGAGATGCTCAAATCGCTCAAAGTGAAGGTGCCGGCCGAGGGGCCGCCGGAACCGTTGTTAGCGACAAATACACCTAACACCACTCCGGTGATGGAGCCACCCCGCACGGTCGTAGGAACACTCGCACCCAGAGAGTAAAGATTATAACCAAAATAAGCGCCCGCGACATTATTTGATTGAATCACCGGTGACAGCGTGCCGGTCACACCAGTGATGGAAACACCGACCGTATTACCCACCTGATTGGACACGGTGATGGTGTTGTTCTGCAACGTGAAGTTATTGCCGGGGGAAGTGGCCAGACCCGATGCGGTGACACCGAGCGTCGCGGCATTGATGTTGTTGTTTTGAACCGTCACACCGACATTGCCGGCATCCACCACGCCCTGCGCGCCATTCAATTCCATGCCGTCCACAGTCACATTGGGCGAGGTGATGGTGAGGGCATTCCCGGCACCCGCGTTGATCATGCTTTCCGTTCCACGAGCGCCAAAGCCGGCGATGCCCGCGTTGGCACCGACCAAAGCCAGCGGTTTGCCCACCGTCACACTCTCAGGATACATTCCCGCCGCCACATTCACCGTGCCATTGGCGGCCACGGCATTCACACCGCCTTGAACCGTTGCAAAGGCATTGTAGCCGATGACATAGGTGCCGGCGCCGGCATATGGCCAACTGACGAATGTGTTGGCGGCCAGCCCGGTGTAATTGCTATCCACAAATACGGCCGCCGGCGGAACGGTGCCGACCGTGAAGTTAACGGGCGAAGAGGTGCCGCCAGCGGGGCCGGGATTTACCACTGTCACCGCAACCGTGGCAGCATTGGCAATGTCGCCGGTTGAAATGGCGGCGCTAAGGCTGGTGGATGAATTGAAGGTGGTGGGTTGCGCCACTCCGTTCCAATCCACGGACGAATCCGGCGTAAATCCGTTGCCGGCAACGGTCAACGTGAACGCAGATCCGCCAGCGGCCGCAAAAAACGGATTGAGACTGGAAATAGAAGGCGATGGATTACCGATGTCAAAGCCGTCGCTGGTGGCCGAAGTCAGGCCGGGTGCCGCGGCCGACAGTGTATAACCCGATCCACCGTCAACGGTGATCGCCAGGTCGTTGTAGGCGGCCGCACCCGACATAGAGAGTTGCGTGGTCGTACCGCTCAAAACACCGTGACCGGTCGGATTATGAGCAATCGCAACCACGATGTTGGTGCTTACCCAAGTCGTCACGTGGCCATAGGCGTCTTCCGCAGAAACGACGGGCTGCGGTGAAAGCAGGTTGCCCAGCGCCGCACCCCCGGGTTCGCCGGTGAAGACCAGTTGTGTCGGCGGGTTGTTGGTGGCACTCACGTTCGGTTGGAATCCAGCGATGCCGGGTTGGGTATCTGATCCACTGGCCAACCAGGGACCAAAACTGACCGCTCCACCAACGCTGCTGCCGGTGCCATAGGGATTGGCCGTGCCAGACGGACCTGAAGAGGTGCCCCACCAGTTGTTGACCGCAGAAACCGTCGGACCGGGGACATCCGAAATATTATTCACGCCATAGACGTCGCCCGAGAAATCGTTTTTCGAGATGATACCCATGGAATTGAGCGGATCGTACACCTCCACGCCGAACTGGGAGGCGGTCACGCTGTTATTAGCGATGGTCGCCGCGCCCTGATAGATCAGGATGCCGGAGGCATCGGCCTGAGGGTCGTTACCGGCGAGCGTGTACGTATACCCGGAAATGGTATTATCCTGGATTGTCGCAGTAGCGCCGAGGACCACGATGCCGTTCTGGGCGATATAGTTGACCGGTCCGGATCCCGTAACCGTGTTGCTGGCAATGGTGGCGGTCATGGTTGCACCGCGGATATCAATGCCGTTCTTTTGAATATCAGAAACAGTGCAATCATCCACCGTGAGCGACTGCGGCGTGGTGTCCGCATAGGCGCGAATACCGTAACCGGCTTGATTGCCGTCAATCGGGTTATCACGGAAGCCTTGGATCGTCAGGTCGTAGATGGTGCCGCCTGCCTGATAATAACCAACACCGGCAAACCGGTTGTTCGCATTGCCCAAGCCATTGCCGTTGAGCGTAAAATTTTCGACCGTGGCATTGGCCGTGTTATGGACATACACGACGGGCTTGATGGTAGCCGGCGTATTGTCCGTGAATGAAAGCGAGAGTGTGGCTGGAGAGTTAAGCACGGTTCCCGCACCGGCACCGGTGAGCGTGATGTCGTGCGTGATTTCAACCTGCTCGGTGAAGGAGCCGGCATTCACATTAACAGTTCCAGTCGAGGTGACTGTGTTGATACCTTCCTGAATACGTCCGGTCGCACCAGTCTGCGCGCCGAGCGCGGAAACATAGAGCGAGCTGAAATCACCCTGGAAGCCAGGGGTGACGAGGTCAGTGTCCGTTCCGCTGCCGAGGTAAGGCGTGAAATCCACCACACCGGTTGTCAACGCTGCAATCGTGCTATCGCTGTTCGTTCCCCACCAGTTGCCGGAGGCATTGAACGTGCCCGCGGATTGAAGCGCCAGCAAGCCGGACGGGTTGCCATTGTTAACAATTGAGTTGTCCGTCACCACCACGTTTGGTCCCTGCGCGGAAGTATTTCCGGCGCCCTGAATGGCTGTCACGGTATAGGGAGCGGTCACCTGGGCTGGATTCGCGATGAAGCAGTTTTGTACGGTCAATTGCGCCCTGTTTTGTGCAATGATGCCATAGCCATAATCATCCGTGCCAAGGCTGCCGCTGCCATAAGGGTCAAAACCGTTCCCCAGAACGGTGCTGCCGGTGACTGTGAGCACGGCATTCGTACCCGTCACTGATATGCCACGGTTTTCGTTGGTTGAGATATTGCAGTTGACCACGGAAATGTTCTGACGTGCGCCCCCGTTGTCGGTGGTAAAGTCCGCCAAATCAATACCAGCACTGTCACCACTGATCTTGCCGGAGCCGGTGATGGTCACATTGCTGATGGTTCCCGTCACCACCGCCGCGGTGTTCGGAGTTGCGGTGTAAACATAAACACCCGCGTGAAAATCAACGCCCGCCGCCGCCAGCGTGGGATAGCTGCCGCTGAATCCGGAAATGCCGAGGTTGTTCAAGGCAAAAGTACTGGGTAACGGAACGCTGAAAGGTGCCGGGCCGGAATTAAGCACAGCCACACCCTGCATCACACCGGTGAGATAACCGCCTTGCACGGTCGTCGGCACACTGGCAGCCAGGTCATAAAGCAGGTAACCGTAGAACGCGCCGGCAATGTTATTTGATTGAATGACCGGCGACTGGGCACCGGTCACGCCCAACACGCCGATGCCTGCGGTCGGAGTGGATCCAGACAGTTGGTTCGACAAGGTGATGCTATTGTTTTGCAACGTGAAATTAGCCGTCGCCGTTGTAGCCAGTCCGGATGCACTAACACCGACCGCCGAAGCGTTGATCGCATTGTTTTGGACGGTCACATTGATTCCGCCCGTAGCGACCACGCCTTCCATACCATTCAATTCGAAGCCGTCCACGGTCACATTGGTTGAGATGATGGTGAGGGCATTTCCGGCACCCGCGTTGACAATGCTTTCGGCCCCGCGCGTGCCGAAGCCGGCAATGCCCGCGTTGGCACCAAGCAACGCCAACGGCTTGCCCACGGTCACACTTTCCGGATAGGCTCCCGCCGCCACGTTCACCGTGCCGTTTGAGGCCACGCCACTGACACCGCCTTGAACGGTGGCAAAGGCGTTAAAGCCGATGATGTTCGTGCCTGTTCCGCCATTGGGCCAGGTCACAAAAGTGTTGTTCGGCAAACCAGTATAGGCGGCATCCACATAGGTGATCGGCGGCAAAGGTGCGGCGGTGATGGTGCCATTGTACACCGACGTAAATGTATAGGCATAGTTCGCACCGCCGTTGCCGTCAGAGACGGTTCCACTCGGGGTCAAAGTTTTGTTATTCGTGCCAACGTCCGCGGTGGTATAGGCCTGAACAAAGGCAGCCGTGTCACCGGATTGTACTGAACCAGCCGTAACCGATGGAACCGCGCTCGAATTGGTCGTTCCGTCAAATTGCTTGCTATCCACCGAGGCCGTAACCGTGATGTTGGTCTTGGCGATGCTCGCGGTCGTGCTCGCCGTGGTGTTGGCCAATAAATAGTTCGCCGCATCCGTGCCGGTGATATTGATGCTGCTCACGCTTACCGCCTTGCTCATCCCCACGTTCCTGTCCGAAAAACTCGCCGAGCCGTATCCGTCGGTCACCAAATCGCTGCCGATATGATTGTCTGCCAGCGTCACCGTCGCCGTCGTCCCGCCGTCGTAATCCTTATTCACGCCCGTCGCCGTTACGGTCAATGACGCCTGCGTGATGTTCGCCGTCGTGCTCGCGGTCGTATTGGCCAATGAATAGTTTCCCGCGTCCGTGCCATTGATGTTAATCCCGATCACGTTCACCGTCTTGCCATTCGCCACATTCTTGTCCGAAAAACTCGCCGAGCCGTATCCGTCGGTCACCAAATCGCTGCCGATATGATTGTCGGCCAACGTCACCGTCGCCGCCGTCCCGGCATCATAAATCTTATCCACTCCCGTCGCCGTCACGGTCAGTGACGCCTTGGTAATATTTGCGGTGGTGGTCGCTGTCATGTTCACCAGCGTGTAATTCGGAGCGTCCGGGCCGCTGATGGAGATTCCGCTCACGCTCACCGTCTTGCCATTCGCCACGTTCTTGTCTGCAAAACTTGCAGACGAATTACTGTCGGTCACGTGATCGCCGCTGACCCGGTTATCTCCCAGCGTCACTGTCGCCGTCGTCCCGCCATCATACACCTTGTCCACTCCCGTCGCGGTCACCGTCAACGGTATGCCGTTGATCGTGAGGTTGGCCGGGCCGCTGTTGCCGGCGAAGTTATTGGCGTCACCAGCAAAGGATGCTATCACGGTGTAACTGCCGGCCGCTGTTGGAGGAGTAGCCGTCGGGCCATAGGTGGCGCTGCCGAGCGTCGTGCCCGAATAACTCAAGGTGTAGGCCAAAGTTTCCCCGCCGCCACCCGTTGCCGAGCCGGATCCGGCATGGGGCGTACCGGTATAGTTGAACGTTCCGCCCGCAGAGAGCACGGTGGGCGTGGCCTTGATGACGGTCAAGACCGCCGAATTGGTGACGGAATAACCAGAAAGGTTCGAGACAACCACCGTGTAGGTGCCCGCGTCAGAAAATCCCAGATTGTTCTTGCTGTAGCTCGATGAATTGCCACCCACGGGAAGGTTGTTCTGGTCATACCATTGATACAAGAACGGCCCCGTGCCGGTGACCGTCACGCTGAAGTTGGCAGTGCCATAACGGGCATCCGTCTGGCTGGCCGGGCCGCTGGTGATTTGCGGCTTCTGGACGAACAACAAATTGATGTTATTGCCGGACTGCTGGACGATGAAAGCGCCATTGCCCAAAGAGTTGCCGAACTCGCTTGTGTTAATAGTGAAGGCCGAGGAACTAAAACCTGAAATACCACCGGAGGCCGTGGCCAAGGTCCAGTAATTGGTCCCCGTATTATCAAAGTTCGCCACCGAACCACCCAGCGAATCGGGTCTGATGACAAACGGGTTGCCACCGGTCGCTGTGATCGTCAAGGTACCGCTGATATTCAAACCGCTGTAGTCACTGGAAGCATCCTCGATGAACCAGTCATAAGCACCGCCACCATTCCAGGTCTCGGACGCGGTATCAAGCGTCTCGGGATAGGAACCATCCAAGGAACCACCATCGGGCAGGATGGTGCCGCTGACCACCACATTCCCGGCGGTACCATCACCGAGCAAACCGCCGCCGGCATTGATGGTCACCGAACCGATGCCGGCATTGGCGGTACCGAATACGCCAAAATAACCGCTATTGATGACCGTATTGTTATAGGTATTCCCATTGCCCGCGATATCGAATTCGCCCGACCCGACATTGGTCAGGTTAAATCCGGCCCCGATAATCGGTCCGTTGATACCCAAGCTGCCGGCCAGCGAGCCGACGGTGGTATTGGTAGTAATGGTGAGGGTTGTACCCAGCGTATTATCGCCGTTGATGTTCAGCAAAGTAGCACCACCGCCGACACCGACGGAACCGTTTAAGGACACACCACCGACGACGGGCACAGTAACACCGCCAACCAGCGCGAGGGTGGCATTACTGTTTACGTTGAGCTTATTTCCAGAAGTGCCCAAGGTAAATCCGCTGACCGCCGCCTCCAAGGTTCCTTGTTGCAGCGTCAACGCACCAGAAAAATTATTAGCACCGCCAAGCACAACGGTTCCCGTGCCATTTATGTTCAATGGATGGGTACCGCTGATAGCGCCGTTCAAAGTCAAGGTGACGTTGGTGTCCGCATCAACTTCCACGGTCGAACTGAGGC
The DNA here is from genome assembly GCA_035485115.1 of Candidatus Sulfotelmatobacter sp. Lineage (GTDB taxonomy): Bacteria > Verrucomicrobiota > Verrucomicrobiia > Limisphaerales > UBA11358 > UBA11358. Next base: position 42,967 of record DATHOG010000167.1, read on the forward strand.
CCGGCAAGCTGATGTTATTGGTCAGGGTGGTCCCATCAACGGAACTATGGAGCACGGTCGTACCCGAGCCTTGCGCGAGCACAATGGCGCCCCCGCCGCCGGCGGAATTATTGTTCAAGGTCAGGATGCCCGCCCGGTTTGTGAGATTGCCCGTGAACGTGTTTGCGCCGGACAAAACCAATTCGCCCGAATTGGTCTTGGTCAAGCCCGCGGAGCCGTCAATGGCCGAGGCGATGATGCCTTTGACCGGTCCGGAATTTACGATGACGACAGCCGGGCTGGTAAGGGTCAAATCTGACCCGGTCAAGGTGTTGGTGCCGGATTGGAACACCACGCCGTTGGCAGATTGTGGAACGGTGAGTGTCGTGGTGTAACTTCCGGTTGCGTCGGTACCGGCGGAGAAAACCGCCGTGCTGCCGGTGAGCCAGTCAACGGCAGATGACGACCCGGTGGAATCGGTGGTCCAGTTGGCAGTGCCGGCATCCCAGTTGCCGGATGGCGTCGCACCGCCAGCACCGGGGGTCGAACCATTGACATCCCAGTAAAGATTGGCGGCTAAAACATTCTGTGAACACAATGCCGCCGCCAGCGCCGCCAGCGCAAAGCGCTTGGCGAGGGCAAACCGGGTTGGCGAAGTTCTACCGCCAACCGGCCTGTGATCAGCCACAGGGGCCATCTTGTCGAGTGCAGGAACGCGGTTGAAATTTTCTCTCAAGGAATTACGCGAATTATCCGATGTAATGGTTTTCATGAATCCGGTTCCGTTTCTTGATTATGCTTGCTCGTTGGGGGTTTTAAAAAAAGTGACCTTGTCCAACTTGATTACAACAGAAAGGAATGAATGCCGCCATCGGGCCGAGATACTGATTATACCCTAGGAATAAGACTTAAGCTGAAAGAGAAGCAAGGAATTGGTTCGGAAGAATCCCGATCCGGCTAGGGAGAATTAATATATGAACTACAAACGAAATAAAAAACCACCCCAAAAAGCACTAAGCAAATCAGAGTAAAAAGCATGACAAAAAACCGCATCTGTTTTTGATGAAAAGACAGACTGCGCTTCGGTCTTGGTCTTCGGACTTTTAAAGGCTGCTTAATAAAACCCTCCATTCATAACACAAACCAATTATACCCAAGCCTTGACGTACTCACCCACCACCTGGATTCCATTTTGTGAACAGTCAAGGCGACCAGCAATGCGATGATTTTACGCGGACTTTTGCGGCTACGACTTTGAACAAGCATTCGGCAAGATTGGTTGATTCAACTATTGTTGTTGGAGATGCCATCATTGCGGCACTTTGTTCTGCACCCATTCAATCGCCCGATGAGCCAGTTCCGATGCCGTTTTGACTCCGAGCTTGCGCTTGATATTTTCCCGATGGGTTTCAATCGTCTTGACGCTCAAGTTCAATTCACCAGCGATATCGGCCGTTTTCCGGCCGGCACCAATCAGTTGAAACACCTGCCGTTCGCGTACTGAAAGCGGCAAAGACAGTTGCGGTTGGTGGCCGGTATTCGCGGGTTTTCCATCTATGAATTTGTGCAGCAGACGGCCTGCTATTTTCCGGCTCAAATATATTTCTCCGCCCATCACCGTGCGGATCGCAGTCAGCAGTTCTTTGGAGGTTTCCTCCTTGGTGACCAAGCCTTGCGCACCCGCTTTCAAAATGGCTTCGGCATGGGAGGATCCGTCCAATTGCGAAAAAACCAGCACGCGTGTATTCGGATACCGCGAAACCAGGGAGGGAATCAGACTGGTTGAATCTGCGTCCTTGAGCAGCAAATCCAAGAGCAACACATCGGGCTTCTGCCGGTCAATTTCGGGAGCGATCGCAACCACGCTTTCAACCTTGCCGCAACAAATCAAATCATTCTGCCGGTTGAGCAGCCGCACCAACGCCTCGCCGACCACTGCATGGTCTTCCGCGACAAGGACTTTTGTTCGATTTGATTCCACCATTACACCCTTTTAAGACTTTTTGTGATTTAACTCTTTAGTTATAAAGAAGTGTAAAAAACGGCCCACGTTTGGCAATAGACTGCAAGACTGATTTTTTACTAGGAAATAAACCTAATTATTAAGTATTGTTCAAAATAACCCCTTAAGATTTGTTTGTTGGGAAATCTCCGCACTTTTGTCTGTACGGATTTCATTTCTTTTCCACACGGTCGCGCGGTGCACGAGAGCCGCCGCATCGCGCAAGCCTAGTTTGCGTTTAATGTTCTCCCGGTGCGATTCAATGGTTTTAAGGCTCAAGTGCAGGTCATTGGCAATTTTTCGGGTGCTTTCCCCTTTGCCGAGAAGTTCAAAAACCTGGAGTTCACGATCTGTCAATATGTCCATGGACGAAGGATTGGCATTATCAGCCTTGTCATGTGTCCCGGCCATCCGGCGAACTGCTAGTTCGTTGAGTTGCGAGCTGACGTAAATCCCTCCGGCCAGCACCTGGCGGATGGCGGACAAAATGTCATTGGTCGCGTTCTCCTTCATCACATAACCCTTCGCGCCGGCACGCAAAGTCCGCTCCGCGTAGGTCAATTCATCCAGCTGGGAAAGCACCAATACTTTCAATGAAGGGAAATGCGATTTGAATACTTTCAACAGCTCCAGGCCGTCGCCTTGACTCAACCGAAGATCCAACAAAACGAGGTCAGGCTTGAGTTCCGTCGCCGCCCGCTGTGCTTCGAATGCCGTGCCGGCTTCGCCGCAGCAGACCAGATCAGACGTCCGATTGATTAATTCCGCCAGTCCGGTCCGTACCAGCGGATGATCGTCAACCAACAGCAACCGCGCTTTGTTCACAGACTTTTGCATATGTTCCCTCTGATGCGAAACCTAAAACCAAAATTGCTCGAACCAAATCTTATTGTAATATACCTTGCCTCATTTTTGAACCATAAAAAACTTATTTGTTTAACCAACTCCCTAAAAATAGTTTGTGGCTTTTAGCCTTTAAATATCCAAGACATGATTAAGAAATTATATAAAATTGCTGCCTAAATAATCAATGGGTGGAAATACCCGTTTTCATTAATCAATGTCGTTTATCGGTTCGCCTTTACCGGGAGCCGAACGCAGAAAAAACCAGCCACGCCTGTTCTTCAATTTTTACCGGACATCTTTTAAAAATCCGGGCGCCGATCACAGATTCTATAAAACACTTAGTTATCGCTGCGGCGCGGTCATTTTTTCTTTCTACAAAAAATACTTCTATCACCATCCCCCTCAAACGCGCCGCGCCACGCACTGCTAAAAAACCGAAACCTTAATCGTGCCGCAGGGCCAACATATTCATTCGCGGCAGTAATTGTCTCCCCTAGGTGAAACACTCATTCCAAACCTGTCTACGCCGTTACCGGTTCGGGTGAAAAATTCTTGCGTTATCACGTGCTTTGATAAAAATTCTTTCGGCCATGAGTTTGCGAACGATCGACTGGGAAAAAATCAATGGGTGTCTGGTTCGACTCTACCGGGAGCTGGACGCAGAAAGGCAGCCGCGCCTGATGCTGAAAGTCTTAAATGAACTGGTGCCGACGGATAATTCGGCGTTAAACATCTTCACTCCCCCGCACGGATTGACCGCCATCACCCTGCCGGACGGCTTCGCCACCCAAGACCAGATACAGGCTGTAGGCAAGTACTCACAACAATCTCCATTCGGAACTTATTACCTCGCCACGCAGGATGCTTCCTGGCGGATGGAGACAGACTTCATGCCGACTGAAGATTTTCACAGGCTCGACTTGTATCACCATGCACTGAAGCCATTGGGTATTAACCATCAAATCGGCGGACTATTGGCCGTAATGAATGGTGTGCTGCATGCACTCACACTGCATCGCACCCATAAGCCATTCGTGGAGCATGAGCGCGCCATCCTGAACGCCATCCAACCACATCTCGTCAACAGCTACATTAACGCCATCGTCTACAGCCGCGCCAAAAATTCCGTAGCGCAAATCCAGGCGGCCATCGAGACCGCTCCCGGCGCGTATGGCTACTTTGATGCGCGCGGCAAGGTGTACTGGATGCAGGAACGGGCGAAAACCTGGCTGCAAGAATTTTTCCCCGCGGACGTGAAGCACAAGGGAAATATCCCCCACTCCGTACGGCAACTGCTCGACGAATCCATCAAGGACAACCTCGCGCCCAAGCAACTGGAAAAAATCCGCGCGAAGGAAATCCTCAACCTCTGCCTCGGTGCCTCGCCGGTCGGCGGCTGGGTTTTGCGACTGGAACGCAAAGCCAAAACGCTACCGCCAAATTTTTGTCCGCTCCCGCAGTTCAGCCGGCGCAAAAATGAAGTCCTTCAATGGATGGTGGAAGGCAAGCGGAACGCGGAGATTGCAAGCATCCTGCATCTCAGTCCGCGCACGGTGGAAAAACACGTCGCGGAAATCCTCACCGGATTGAGGGTCGAGAACCGCGCCACCGCCATCATCCGCGCAATGGAATTTTGCGCAGCGAAAAACCTTGGCCGGTGAGAATGGCGCGAAATGCTCCGCACTAATGAATTGAAAACGCGGATGACACTTTACCGACGGGCAGAATCCGTCAAGATGGACAAAGCCGGATCAAACCAACTAAATCAAAAAATTGTTGTACTCACCATCCTGTGCCACAGCTAACCAGTCCAAAGCCGGAAAGAATTAAGGGCGGTAAAACCCTGGCGCTGATGGCTGTCTTCACGGCTGTCTATTTTTACGCAGGCATGTTTGGACTCTCGCTCGTGTTTGCGAAGGAGAGTGTTTCGGCCGTCTGGCCACCGACAGGCATCGCGCTGGCCGCTACGCTGATTTGGGGTTATCGGTTTTGGCCGGCCATTTTCATCGGCTCATTTCTCGTAAATAATGCCACGAATTGCGCGTGGGTAACAAGTTTGGGAGTAGCGACCGGCGACACGCTGGAGGCGTTGGTGGCAGCCGGACTGTTACGGAAGTTTGCCAATGGCTTGAATTGTTTTGACCAGCCGCGGACGACCTTCAAATTTTTCCTGTTCGCACCGCTGTTCAGCACGATGTTGAGCGCGACTTTAGGCGTAATCAGTTTGGGTTATTTGCATCATCCAAACTGGCAGCATGTCGGGATGATCTGGTCAACTTGGTGGATCGGTGACATGACCAGCGATTTGGTAATAGCGCCATTTCTGATCATCTGGTTAACCACGCGCTGGCCCAAGTGGCAAATCCGGTGGGCTCTGGAAGGCGCGGCATTGGCGTTCACGCTGGCCCTGGTGGGATGGATGGTTTTTATTGGAACATCTCGTTTTGAAGCCGTACAGCAGTTGGAGTATCTGACTTTCTTGCCGCTTTTGTGGGCGGTGTTCCGTTTCGGCGCGCCCGGTGCCACGGTATCGGTGTTTGTTTTATCTGGTTTTTCCGTCTGGAGCACGTTGCATCATCAGGGCCCTTTCGCTTTCGCCGACGGGAATGTTTCCCTGCTGCTGATGCAATCATTCAACGGAAGCATTGCCCTGTTTTCCCTAATTTGCATCGCGGTCATCATTGAGCACGCAAAGTTCGAAACGCGCCTGATAATTCAAGACGCCGTCAGTCGCATCATTGCCGAATCCGCCGAACCGGCTGAAACCCACCCGAAAATTTTGCAGTCCGTCTGCGAACTTGCGGGCTGGGATTTTGGCGCGCTCTGGCAGCTGGATAAAAAATCCAACCAGCTTCGATGCTCGGTCGCCTGGTCTTCACCAGCATTGAAGTCCGCCGAGTTTGAAACCGTCGCCCGGCGGATGTGTTTCGATGCCGGCGTCGGCCTGCCGGGCTTGGTCTGGTCAAAGGGCGAACCGGTTTGGATCAAAGACGTGACGTGTGATTCTCGCTTCACCCGCACAGCTGCAGCCATGGAATCGGGGTTGCATTCCGCCGTGGGTTTTCCGATCAAATGCGATGGCAGCATTCACGGCGTGATGGAATTTTATCGCCGTGAAATTCAGGAGCCGGAGGATGATTTTCGCCAGATGCTGGTTTCCCTCGGACGACAGTTGGAGGAGTACATCGAACGCAAAAAAACCGAAGATCGGAACCTCCAACTCAACCGAATTCGCGAGATTCTGCTGGGTGTTGACACTGCGATTCTCCACAACTCGGACCGGCAGAACTTGCTGGATGAAGTTTGCCGGGTGGCCGTGGAAACCGGCGGTTTCAAGCTTGCCTGGGTGGGCGTGATTACGAAAGATGGATTGGTGCGGCCGGTCGCACAGGCTGGCGTGACCGGGTATGTTGAAAAGCTTGTTGCCGGAATCAGTGCCGACAAACCGGAAGGCCGTGGTGCCGTTGGCATGGCCATCCGGGAAAACCGGCCTGTTGTCATCGAGGACATCAGCGGGGATTCGCGCATGACCCCGTGGCATCAACGCGCACAGGAATTCGGCCTGAAATACGTCGCCGCGTTTCCGCTCCGGGTGACGGGAAAGGTGGCGGGCGTATTCACGGTCTATGCCGGGCAGATTGAATATTTTGCCGAAGAGGAAATAAACCTGCTGACCCAGGTCAGCCATGAAGTTTCCTATGCACTCACCGCCATAGCCAGCCTGACCGCACACCAGCAGGCGGAGGAGCAGTTGCGCAAACTTTCCCACGCGGTGGCACAAAGTCCCGCCTCCATCGTCATCACGGACACCACCGGCGCGATTGAATATGTGAACCCAAAATTCACCAGCCTGACCGGCTACACGGCGGATGAGGTGCTCGGCAAAAACCCGCGCTTCCTCAAGTCCGGGGAATTGCCCGACGGTGAATACAAGAATTTATGGCAGACCATCAAGGGAGGAGGCGAATGGCGCGGCCGGTTTCATAACCGGAAAAAGAACGGCGATCTGTTCTGGGAGGCCGCTGCCATTTCACCCGTAAAGGATGCGGCCGGAAAAATCACCCACTTCATCGCTGTGAAGGAGGACATCACCGAGTTTAAAAAGATGGAAACCAGACTGCTGGAGTTGGCCGCCATCGTACAAAGTTCTGAAGATGCGATCATCAGCGCTTCACCGGATCTGATCATTTCCAGTTGGAACCGTGGCGCCGAAAAACTTTTTGGATATGAAGCCGGTGAAGTCATCGGCAAACACGTCTCATTCTTCATTCCGCCGGGTCAAATCCAGACATTCAATTCGCTCAGTTCCAAGTTGATCCATGGCGAGCCGGTGGATGTTTACGAAACGGTGCGCCGCCACAAGGACGGAAGTCTGCGCGAGGTTTCCGTCAAGGTTTCGGCGGTGCTCAACGAATCCAACCAGATAATATTATTTTCGGCAATTTATCGCGACATCACCGCCCAAAAAGAGATGGAAAAAACCGTTCTGGAAATCAGCGCCTTGGAACGCCGACGCGTCGGCCACGATCTGCACGACGGACTGGGCCAGCATCTTGCCGGACTTGCATTCAAAGCCAAAGTGCTGGAACAAGATTTGGCCGCCCAGCCGTCACCCCTGGCAAAGGATGCTGAAAAAATCGTCGGTCTGATCAATGAAGCCATCCTGCAGACACGCCACCTGGCCGCCGGCTTCGACCCGGTGGACATTGAAGTCGGCGGCCTGCCGGCAGCCCTGCAACAGCTCGCACAAAAAACCACAAGCCTGTATCCCGTCTCCTGCACCTTTAAGTGCAATCGCGAAAGTCTGGAACTCGACAAGCAGGTAAACCTGGCAATATTCCGCATCACCCAGGAATCAATCAACAACGCCATCCGCCACGGACAAGCCCGGCGGATTGAGATCAGCCTGCAAGCAATGGAGGCAAAAACATGTCTGACCATCCGCGACAACGGCAAGGGATTCTTGTTGGATGGAAAAAAACATCACGGCATGGGTCTGGGCATCATGAGTTATCGGGCAAACAGTCTGGGCGGAAAACTCACTATCCATTCGGAACTAAACAGCGGCACTGAAATAAATTGCTCCTTTGGTTTTTCCGCCCGAAATAAATTCGCATCCAGTCAAGAGGATTGACACTGGAATGCGTCTGGGCGCGCGTGCAAAACTTTCCACCCAACCGGAAGATTAGAAACTCGTATTGCGCCCGAAGCAGGTACAGTTTTTGCAGTCGCTCCGCGACCACAAAAGCATTACCCCGAGCGAGCTATAGGAAGCGCTGAGTTTGTCCAAACAACGCATGCTGGATTTGCTGCTGACTTTGGTCAAAGCCGGACTGGTGAAACGTGTCGACACCAAAAAGGCGGAACAATATATTCTAGTTTGAACAGTGCTAGACGGCGGCCCTTTTGTATAAAATTATTGTGCTCATAAATCGATTGAGGTAACTCATTTGATCGCCGCGAGCCCCCCCGCCCCCTCTGATATTGTAACCCTGTTTTGTAACCCGGCTTGTAACCCGAGACCAAAATAGGGGATTGCCGGAGAGGATGCCAGAGGACGCTCCAATTTAATTTCATCCGATGTTTGCTACATGAGATGACGTTGTGTGACCGGAGAGGATTTGGGCGGATTTGGCCTGGTCGTTTTCGGAGACCGACGCTCTATCCAGTTGAGCTACGCGCGCGACTCCCTGCAATTATGCGAGATTTAAAGGGAGCGACAAGCAAATCCGCTTCGGCATTGCCAAGGCCGGGTGAATTTCATAAAAGATAAATCCCTATGAAACAAACACGCAATCCCGTCGGTTGGTTTGAAATATATGTTCAGGACTTGAATCGGGCGCAGTCTTTTTATGAGAAGACCTTTTTGGTCAAGCTCACCCCGCTGCCGAGTCCCATCATCAAGATGCTGGCCTTCCCAGGCGGGATGGATGGCTATGGCTGTCCCGGATCCCTGGTCAAGATGGAAGGCAAGGAATCAGGCGGCGGCGGCACGATAGTTTATTTTTCCTGCGAGGACTGCGCGGTCGAATCCGCACGCGCCGCTAAAAACGGCGGCGAAATATTCAAGGAGAAGTTTTCCATCGGCGAGTATGGGTTCATCTCCATCGTCATGGATACGGAAGGAAACATGATCGGGCTGCACTCGATGAAATAATCGGAAGCCGGGATCAACATCCTCCGCAACATGCAGACTTATATCGCTCTGCTGCGAGGCATCAACGTCAGCGGCCACAAGCTGATCAAGATGGCGGAGCTGCAACAGCATTTTGCGTCCTTTGGCGCCGTCGATCCGCGTACTTATATCCAAAGCGGCAATGTGGTCTTCGGACATGGCGCAGCTTCAGCGACTTTGCGAAAGAATTTGGAAAAACATCTGGCCGATGAATTGGGCTACGCTGTTCCCGTGTTGATAAAATCAGCGAACAAATTAGCCGTCATCGCCCGCGCCAATCCCTACGATATCGACCTGCCCGAACTTGGGAAAAAGATGTATGTGTGTTTCTTTGAGCATCCACCCGGAACCGACGCGATAAAAAACATTCAACCATTCATCAGCGATAACGAACAATTGATGATCAAAGGCCACGCCGGCTATGCTTATTATGCTGATGGCCTTGGCAAAGCCAGATTGACCAGCACCGTTATCGAGCGAAAATTGGGAATGGCCACGTTGCGAAACTGGAACACGGTCACGGCCTTGCTGGAAATGGCGGATTCGTGATGCCATGAAGATCCTGACCTTCAAAACATCCGCCACATTTCGAAGCTGGCTGGAAAATCACCACACCGTTTCAACCGGCATCTGGCTGCGTATTTTCAAAAGGGATTCCGGCAAAAAAACCATCACTTACGCGGAGGCGTTGGATCAAGCGCTATGCTTTGGCTGGATCGACGGTCAGAAACAAGCTCATGATGAACATTCCTGGCTGCAGAAATTTACCCCGCGACGGGCCCAAAGCAGTTGGTCCAAGATAAATACCGGCCACGCCGAACGCCTCGTCAAATCGGGGCTGATGTTTCCCGCCGGGTTCAAAGCCATCGAGGTTGCCAAAGCCAAGGGCCAATGGCAGGCCGCCTATGATTCTCCGAGAAACGCTTCGCCACCGGATGATTTTTTGAAAATTTTGCGCGGAAATAAAGAGGTGTTGAAATTTTTTGAAACGCTTAATCGCGTGAATATTTATGCCATCGTGTATCGCTTGCAAAGCGCCCGAAAACCGGAAACGCGCGAACGGCGGATGAAAACGATTTTGGAAATGCTGGCCCGTGGCGAAGCCTTTCACCGGTCCAGCCGCCGCCGCCATTCAACGAAGAGCAACTAAGTGACGATTAGCTTCTTCAATTATCATCCTCGCATCTGGATATTAAGATATAAGATAGTTCCACCCCTAAAAGTATAAGTAGACTGTAACCTATAACTTTTGATAGCGTCTCCTCATGTTCGTATGAAAACCTGCAACCACATATCAGCCACCCGTTGGCCGGTGATGCGACTCGCGAAAGCGGTCCGTCATGGCCGGCATCAGGGCTGTGCGTTTAGCCCGGGGCTAGGCACGATTACCGTCGGGACATCCGAAGGTGATTTGTATAACCCCGGTGTAAGCAGGTAAAGAATCGAACCAAGATTTCTCCCACCCTGCTTACCCGTTGTAAGCAGGGTTTTTTATTGCCCTGAAACTGAAGGTGACCGGCAGCAACGAAAGGTGAATCTCTGTGAAACATATTAGAATGACGTCTTGATGATGTCCGACTGCACCAAATCAAATCTGGCGCCGGGAATGCAAAACTCCCCACCGATGGTCCATGTCCATAGGTCGCTGATGAGCGCGCCGAGACGATTTAGAACGCTTTTACATTTTGAGGGCTTCGGAGGAGGTGTGCCCCTAAACACCGAAACAGCCGCCGTGAATCCGCGGGTTGGAACCTACTAAGGTTTCAAGAGGTGTTTGTTCTTTTTAGAAATGGCACGGGCCGGAGGTCCTTGCGGACGGCCACTATTGGCTGACGCGGCTTCCGGCCCTTTTACTTTCTTCTCCAGGTTGAGCGCGAGGTTACGCGCTCCCATCAAACATCAACTATCGGCTATCACTTTTTTTCGCGGTTGTGATTTAACAACAGAATGGCTCTCTGCCAAGGAGCATGTCCGGGTGCGATCCCCGGCGACCGCACCAACTCATTTACGATTTAAGATATACGATTGACGATTTGTCTGACGGGTCTCGCACCAGCGTGCGGCCGAACCTCCAAAATTCAGCTTGTGTAGGGCAAGCACCACAGGGGCCCGCCATTCTATCTACGATTGGCGATTTCCGAAGGGTGTACCAAATCGTAAATCGTATATCGCAAATCATAAATTTTTTGCGGGGAACTCGACTAAAGCACAGAGAGAAGCCTCATAAACTTCTTCAGGTGAGTGTGATTCTCACCCCCGCAACCCGCCTTCGCCTTCGGCTACGGCGCGGCAAGCCAGTTGCCCAATAGTGACCGTGCAAAAACATTATTCGGATCCGTAGCTCAATGAGCAGAGCAACCCGTTGTCTACGGGAAGGCTGAGGGTGCAAGTCCCTTCGGGTCCGCCAATTTCATCGGAGTGTAGCTCAGTCTTTAGAGCGCCCGGCTTGGGCCCGGGAGGCCGCAGGTGAAAATCCTGCCATTCCGACCACTTTCCATTGCTCAGTGGGATAACAGTAGTCCGCCCGTTTGTTAAACGGAACGGTGCTGGTGCGAGTCCAGCTTGGGCAGCCAGTTCCTATTTATGATTTACGATTGATGATTTGCTGCGCGATGTCGGCGCACTTCTTCCAATCATTAATCGTAAATCATAGATCATAAATTTTACCCAACCAACCAAACCCATGAACCTGACCATATTGACACCTAAGTGGCTGGTGCGAAAAATCGCCCGGCCCAAACCACCGCCCCGCGCGCGGTACCAACTCAAGCAACGGCAATTGCTTAAAACTTTGCCGACGCCCGAGCCGCCCGTCGCACGTTTTCAGGACGACGACAGCCCGCCCGGATACCGCATCCAATGGCGGCTGTAAGTCCAATTAAACACAACCACAAGAAAGGAACTCCCATGAAACCTGTCATCCGTTACCAAGGCCAGTCGCTGTTTCGCCGCAGTTACAAACCGCAGCGGCCAGTCCGGTTCAAACCGCGCAAGCTCGGAATGATTTTCAAATCGTTCCGCTTTGGCCGCCGTTAGCTGCATCCGTCCGCAAGCACCGTCCCGTAGCTCAAAAGCAGAGCACCCGCCCGATAAGCGGGCGACGCAGGAGCATTACCTGCCAGGACGACCAACCCCCGCCCTTTGGGGCTATGGCTCGGCAAGCCAGCTGGCCAATAGTGGCCGTGCGCAAGCACCCCGGGTAGCTGAGAGAGATTAGCGCAGCGCTGAAGCCGCTGAGACGTTGGCGCGATACCAACCCCGGGGACCCGCTTTCGCTCTGTGAGCTTCGGCGCGGCAGGCCACCCTTACACCTAAACCAAAAAATCCCGCTTTGCGGGCAAACGAAAACATGAACACCATGACTCCAACCCAGGTGCGCCTTTTCGCCTCGTCCCAAAGCTGGATCGAAGGCGAAGCGATGCGCCAGCTCTATGCCGTTTCCAAATTGCCCGGTGTCCGCCTGGCCGCCGGTTTCCCGGATTTGCACCCGGGCAAAGGCGCACCCGTGGGCGCGGCGTTCGTCACCGGCAACGTGATCTATCCGCACCTCATCGGTGGCGACATCGGCTGCGGCATGGCGCTCTTCAAGACGGATTTTGTCCGTCACGATGCCAAGCTCGACCGTTGGGCCAGGCAGCAATTCCAGCTCGAATGCGCGTGGGACCAGGACGTCCGCGAATTTCTCGCCGCGCACGACCTTGAATCCACGATGTTCGATACGGCCATGGGCACGATCGGCGGCGGCAACCACTTCGCCGAAATCCAATCGGTCGAGAAGGTTCTTGATGCCGAAACGTTTGGCGCACTCGGCCTGGGCAAGCAACAGCTCGTGATCCTCGTGCACAGTGGTTCGCGCGGTCTCGGTGAATCCATCCTGCGCACTCATGTGGATCAACATGCCGGCAACGGCGTGGAGGCGGATTCCTTTGCCGCCCGCGTTTACCTGGACAACCACGACTTCGCCGTGCGTTGGGCGAAGGCCAACCGTGAACTCATCGCCCGCCGTTTTGCCGCGGCGCTCGGTGCGGAAATCGAAAGCCTCTGGGACGGCGGCCACAACCTCATCACGCGTCAGGAGTCGGACGGCGAAACCGTCTGGCTCCATCGTAAGGGGGCGGTGGCGGCGGACTCGGATTTCGTGGTGATTCCCGGTTCGCGTGGTTCGTTGAGCTATCTCGTGAAGCCGACGGGTGACGGCGTCAGCCATGCGTGGTCGTTCGCCCACGGCGCAGGCCGCAAATGGATGCGCAGTGCGGCGCGCCAGCGCATGCGCGAACGGTTCAGCGTGGACGAACTCGCACAGACACGGCTTGGCGGTCGCGTCATCTGCGAAGACCGCGACCTGCTCTACGAGGAAGCCCCTGAAGCCTACAAGAAAATCGAGGACGTGATCGCGGATCTCGTCGATGCCGGACTGGTGTCCGTCATTGCGACGTTGCGCCCGCTCCTCACTTACAAGACGCGCAAAGAGCGTCGTTAATCACGTTGCAGGTTGAAAGTTACGGATTGCAGGTTCCGCCGGCGTTCGCGCCCGGTGAACTTGCAACCTGCAACTCATTTCGTCCGTGAATGCAAAGCAGCTCGCGTAGCCGGATTTTCAATCCGACCCTAGCCGGTGCGAGTCCGGCCACGGACACCATTTCCATTTATGATTTCAGATTTACGATTTACGATTTTTATCGGCTCGCGAATGACACAGTCGATTCGTAAATCGTATATCGGCAATCGTAAATTTCACGGTTCAAGGACGATTTTGCCATAGGCTCCGGGTTCCATGATCAGCTCATGCGCCTTGGCGGCTTTCTTTAGTGGCAGCGTCTTGCCGATCACCGGTCGAAGCGTGCCGTTTTCCAACCCGGCCACGAGAGCCGCGTGCGCACTTATCAGCTCTTTGGGGGTGGCGTTAAAAAGGCTTACCCCGCGTATCTGCGCATTCCGTTGCATGAGGTCCCGGGGATTTATTTCAATCGGTTTGCGGCTGCCGATCACGACCACGCGGCCGCGTTTCGCCAATGCCGGCAGGTCGCGCGCCAGATTGATATGAGCCGCCAGCTCCATGATGATATCAAAACCTTTTTTCCCGGTGAGTTCCAAGGCCTTTTCCAAATAGTCTTTTTCATGGTGATTCAAAACATGATGCGCGCCGTTTTCCAGAATGAGTTTTCTGCCTTTGGGCGTGCCGCCGGTGGCGAAAACAACCAGTCCCGCGGCACGCGCCATTTGAGTGAGGGCCGAACCCACTCCTCCACTGCCGCCGTGAACCAACACATTTTCGCCGGGTACCGCCTTGGCCACCTGGAACAATGCCACATAGGCCGTCATGTAGGGCGTGGCCAGCGCGGCGCCTTGCGCGAAAGAAGTACTCGCGGGCAAGTGGTGAACATCGTTCGCTCCGCATACACAATATTCGGCGTAGGCACCCGTGGTGGTGCCTGAAATGTAAACCCGCTCGCCGGGTTTTACATCGGTCACATTAGTTCCGATTTTCTCGATGACACCGGCCGCATCGCAACCGGGTGTGTAGGGCAGTGGCGCGGTCATTCCCGGTTGCGAAGCATATGTGCCGGCCCGGATGTAAATCTCATATGGATTCACACCAACGGCGTGAATGCGGACCAATACTTGATCAGGTGAAGGTTGAGGTGCGGGAAGTTCTTCCAGCTTCATAACTTCCGGGCCGCCAAATTGATGTACGCGAATCGCTTTCATTTGATAAGACTGCCAACGAAATCAAATTGCCGTCAAGTGAACTCAATTCGATTTACGATTTGCCCCGGGCCAATGGCGGCCCGGCGCAAGCCGCTCTCAAGGTGTAATTAGTCCTGCACGCCGCTCTGCGAAGGCGGAGGTTCGTGGTGCAAATCCACGTGAGAGCACCACTTTAATTTGCCTCTGTGCCTCAGCAGCCACAGGAGCGGTTTCGTAAACCGCTATTCGTCGGTGCAAGTCCGATCGGAGGCTCCATCAGGGTCGTGATGTAATAGTTAGCATCTCCGCCTGTGACGCGGACTGTGCGGGTGCAAATCCCGTCGCCCTGACCAACCGGCATTCCATGCAATTTATTTACAAACAACCACAGGAGGAACAACCTATGAACACGAATAACCCAACTCAAATCCACGCCACGGGCGAAGCGACCGGCTTCATTCCCGCGCCGGGCGACCACGGCAAGCCCATCACGGTCATCGGTACGAATTCCATCCGCGCCGGTTTCGATGCGACGTGCCTGCAGCAGGCGCTTAACTCCCGCGGTGCGCCCGGGGTGACGGACCTCGTGCTCAACCCGGATGCGCATGCCGGTTACGGTGCGCCGGTCGGTTGCGTGCTCACATCGCCGACGCATATCTATCCCGGCCCGGTCGGCGTGGATATCAAGTGCTCGATGAGTTTTCTGCAACTCGATCTGCCGGCGGACCAGGTGGCGGACAAGACGGTCCGTCGCGCCTTGATCAATGCCATCCTCGAACGTACGCCGACCGGTCCCGGCCGCGGGCAGCGCTCCGCGCGCAAGGCCCGCAAGGTGGGTGAGACGCTCGGCGTGAAGGTTGTGACGGAGGGCGCTTCGCAGGAAGTGCTCAACGCGCTCGGCGTTCCATTGGAATGGGCGCAGCGTTGCGAAGACGCGGTACACACCGGCCATAATAACATGCGCGATGCGCTCGCGGCGCGGCTCGATTGGTTGCGCGTCAACCGTTTCTCGAACTTTGTCGAAAAGATCAGCCAGCTCGGCTCGTACGGCGGCGGTAATCATTTCGGCGAGTGCGAAGTGGTTCATGTGGAGGACAACGATCGTGCCCGCGCGGTCGCGGAAGTGTTCGGCCTGCGCGACGGCAAGGTGGGTTTTCTCTCGCACTGCGGTTCGCGCGGTCTTGGTCACGCGCTGGCGAGCGGCCAGTTCCGCGACCTGCAACGCAAGTTCGCGGAGTGGAACATCCCTTTGCCCGGCGACGACAAGGAGCTTGTCTATGCGCCGATCGGCACGGTCGAGGCGGATGCGTATCTCGATGACATGGCGCTCGGCGCGAATTTCGCGACCGTGAACCATCTGCTCATCAATGCGCTCGTGCTCGAGGCGTTCCAGGAAGTGATTCCCGGCGTGAAGGGTTCGCTGGTGTATTACATCAGCCACAACATCACGCGCAAGGAATTGCTGCCGGACGGTCATGGCGGATTCAACGGCGAGGGCTGGGTGCATCGCAAGGGGGCGACGCGCGCGTTTCCGGCGGGTCATCCGGCCTTGAAGGAAACGCCGTTCGCCGCGACCGGTCATCCCATCCTGTTGCCGGGCAATCCGACGGCGGGCAGCTCCATCATGGTCGCCGATCCCGGCGCCCATGTGGCGGCGTACTCGGTGAACCACGGTGCCGGCCGCGCGATGGGCCGCAAGATGGCGGACCGCACGCTCGACCAGAAGACCGTGGACGACGAGTTCACGGCGAACGACATCCTGACGAACTGCCGCCTGTATCCGAAGGACGAAGCGCCCGCGGCCTACAAGGACTTCGAGGCGGTCCTGGACTCGGTAAAAACCGCCGGACTCGCGAGCGAAGTCGCCCGGCTCAAGGCGCGTTTCGTCATCAAGGATGCCGATATGAGCCTGCGCGGGGCCGCGTAACGACTGAAAACATTCAACGCGGGCGGGGAAGAAATTCTCCGTCCGCGCTTTTTTATCCACATTCAACAAACCAATGAAAACCAATTCAAAAAATGAAAACAAAAACACGGCAAGGGCTTCTCCGGTTTCCGTTGAGCCTCTTGTACGGTGGTAATTATTACTACATCGAACGCGTGAAGGCGCTGGAAAGGGCCGTGGCCAAAAAGCCGCGCCGGCTGCAGCTCGATCTCACGGGCGGGGGCGAAATCCCCGACGACTGGGCGTTGCTCATCCGCTCCATCCTGAACCAGCGTTCGCCCGGGACGCAGCTCATCACCAACGCCCGTTCCAGTCTGCGGAACGGCTCGGTGCTGGTCTGGTTGCTGGGCGACCGCCGGCTCATCCGGGAGGATGCCGGAATATTTTTTCGGCGCGCGAACCTCGGAGGCGATGACGCCGTTCCATCCTGGAAGGATTTTGAAAAAAATTCTTCCGAGGCGGACCCCGATGAAATCGATCACGCAAAAGTGTTGGAACTGATCAACGAGTTTCTGCCCGTGAACGAGTTCATCGGCAAGCCGGTGGAAATGCCGTTGCTGCGGCAATTCGGCCTGGTGGAAAACGAGAAGCTCGACCAGTTTCTCGCTTCTGCCTTCGGCCCAACACCAGCGGACGGTGAAAAAATGGCGGATACATCCAAAGAGATTCCCGCCAAGCCATCATCGACATCGGTACAGAAATAAATCACCATCACCAACGGCGCGGGTGGGGAAAACTTCCCGCCCGCGCTTTCATTTTCATCCCGTTGGCCGAGCAGCTCAGGCAACGGTCTGCAAAACCGTTCAGGCGGGTGCAACTCCCGCACGGGATTCCATTACCGTGTAGCCGCCGACGTTAGTCCGCGCTGATTTTCAAATGGCGCGGACTGACGTCCACGGCTACCGGTGAGGTTTTGACGGCATTACCCGCCGTTCTGTCCATTTTGCCGCGTTAGCCCAACTACCAGAGGCGCTCCGCTCAGAACGGAGAGGTCGGGGGTGGAAATCCCTCACGCGGCACCAGCCTTCGCAGAACGCAGTGAAGCGAAGGCTGCCGCGCCGAAGCGCAGCGTAGGCGGGCCGTGTCCTGTTCCGCCGCAAGCTTCGGCTCGGCAAGCCACTTTCCGATCAAAGTTTCACACCCCCGAGCGCGCTGGCTCGAAATGTTTCCGGTTCCGGAAACCAAGCCGGTGATAGAGACCGGCCGGGGGTGTGCTCCTTTCGAGGCCTGCAAGCATTAAAGTGATGCAGCGGACTTTTAATCCGCAGAACGGGGCGCGTTACCCCGGCGGGCCACCAGCCTTCGCTTGAACGCAGTGAAAGTGAAGGCTGCCGCGCCGAATCCCGTATGCGGGAGTAGGCGGGCCGCATCCAACCCCGCCAAAAGCTTCGGCCCGGCAAGCCACTTCTGCCGGGAATAATAATTTATTCTTGCGGAGCGGCCGGCGGCGGGCCGATCCGCAGCGTGCCCACGACCACGGCGCCGGCTTCCGCCACCAACTGGCCGGCCACCAGGTCGCCGAACCAGCGGGCAGTTGATCTCAGCGTGGCGATGCCGGTCACATGCAGCGTACCGGCGAGTTCGCCCGCAATTTCCACCGTCTCGACTTGCAGGCAATCCGGCCAGCGAAAATGATTACCCTCGGGGATGATCAACTGCGCGGTTTTCAAGCTGCCCTTGATTTCCGCGCTGGAATAAACGGTCAGGGATTCTTCCGCCACGAGCCGGCCATGAAACCGGCCCTTGATGACCACCGCGCGCGCAATGGTTTCGCTGTTGAAGACATAACCTTTTGGTTCGACAACGAAGGCGCCCCGGGTCTTGAAATTTCTCGATACGGCCGTGGCAATGCGATAATCGTGCAAATCCATGTAACGGCCGCAACGCTTGCACATGGTGGACTCGGCGCTGACCGGCACGTCCAATCCGGCGCCGCAGTCGAAACAGGCGACCTGCCGCATGGCGTGCGCGCGATCCGGAGCCTTCGGCGACGGATTGAGCGCCGCCTGGACATGGAAATGCCGTCCGCACTGCCGGCAAATCGTGGAGAAAGCCAGGCGCGATTCGGGTTGCTGATGGCCGCAATGAGGGCAGGCCACCGGCGTTTTATCCGGTTGCTTTGCCATCATTTAAAAAATGCAAACGGCGGGTCAGCGGCCAATGACCTTGCCGGCGGGTTCGGCGGGCTTGGCCAGTTCCGGGGGACGCGTTGAAGCGGTGGGCACGACCTTGTTGGGATTGACCTCGGTCTTGCCCACAAAAATCACACCTTCCTCGACGACCAGTTTGGCGGCGCGGATGTCGCCGAACAACTCGGCCTTGGTTTTGATCTCAATCTTGTCTTTCGCGTTGATGTTGCCGGTCACCTTGCCGCGCACCACGACCGACTGCGCGGCAAGATTGCCGTTGATGACGGTATTGTCGCCCAGGGTCAAAGTGCCTTCGCCCTGGATGTCGCCATCCAGTTTGCCGTCAAAATTGAGTTCGCCGGAAAATTTCAGGCTGCCCTTGATCTCGACGTCCGAAGACAGGACGTTTTTTCCTGGATTGGTATTGTTCGTGTTTAAATCCATAAATTGTGTAATGCTCAGGCAATATTCCCCACCTCGCAAACTCCGTCAAATACAACGCCCCAACATTTATGATTGATGATTTAGGATTTAGGATTTGTCGACCGGCTGACATCCGGTAATTGATCCGTATATCGCAAATCCCGCCGAGTCAACGCGGGCTTGTATTCGCCGCTTATTCCGGTAAAAAAGCCGGATGTTGAAACGTCTTTGCGGCGTCATGGCCGTCTGGCTGGCGATGGCAATGGCGTTTGCAAATTCAACCAACTCTTCCGCTGCCATGTTCAAAGATTTTAACCTCGATTACCAAACGTCGGTAGATGCGAAACTTCAGGCGTCGGTTCAGAAAATTGATACCGATCTCCGTGCCCGGTTCGGCATGACGGAGCAACAAACCGCCGTCGGTCTGCTGGACTTGAATACGCTCCGGCTGGCGATAATCCATCCCGATCGCGAGGACTATGCCGCGAGCGTGGCCAAGATCGGCATCCTGCTCGCCTATTTTCAAAAGCATCCCGAAGCGACGACCAATCTCAATCCGCAAATCCGCCATGAGCTGGGTCTGATGGCGAAGGCCTCGGACAACGACATGGCCGCGAAATTTTCCACCGAACTGGGCTTGAAATACATCCAGTCGGTCCTGGACTCGTATCATTTTTACGATGCGAGCCATGGCGGCGGCATCTGGGTGGGCAAACATTACGGCAAGTCCGGCGAACGCTACGGCGATCCAGTCGGCGACAATTCACACGCGGCAACGGTGCGGCAGCTTCTGCGTTATTTCCTGATGCTGGAACAGGGCAAGCTCGTTTCGCCCGCCGCCTCCAGGACGATGCGCGACATCTTTGCCTCGCCGGAAATTCCGCACGACGATATCAAGTTTGTGAAAGGTCTTGCCGGGCGCGATGTGCAGATCATCCGCAAATGGGGCACGTGGGAGGATTGGCTGCACGACACCGCGATCGTCACCGGCGGCGGCCGGCATTACATTCTCGTGGCGCTCACGAAGCATCCCAAGGGGGACGAATATCTCGAGGAACTCGCGCGCGAGGTGGATGACGTTATGACGGGAAAAGGCGGAAGGTCGATTTAATTTGCGGTTTACGTGTTAACCCGGCTACAGACGATGACGGTAATGAAATCGCACCACTTGCAATAGCGGCGCGCAGAGGACTGCACGCCCTACCGACATCTCGACGATTGAATGCGTGGGGTGATCGGGAGTTTATGGAGCGAATTTTTCGGCCGCGTATGATGAAGGGTGGGGCTCGCCGTCCCGCATGCGGGATTGCGACCTCGACTTCGCTCGGTCGCGGACGGCGCAGCGCGCCGTCCCTACCATCAGGCCAATTGCAGGTTTTCATTTACGCGCGTGGCGGTGTCGTGGAGTTTGATGATTGTTTGGACTTCGGGGTGAACCGTGGCGTTGCCGATCTGGCGGATGAGTTGACAGGTGGCCCAGCTCGCGGAGTTGGTTCGATATTGCGCGTCCCACCTTTGAAAACGCGTTTCGGCCTTGGCATCCAGCCACGGCCAGCGGTCGGGTTTTCGGCGGAGGCCGCAACGCCACGGTTTGGGCGTGAGACGGGCGCGATAACATTTCTGCGCCACACACAGATGGCGATACAGAGGGTCGGACCCCAGCGCTTCAAAAATGTCGGTGGCAACTTTCGAGTCCGCGTCCACGAGGGCCTGTGTCGCCAACAGACGCAGGCCGGCGCGGGTCTTGTAAATCCGCCAGCCCCAATCGGGGTGCTGATGCGTCCAAGTCTCAATTTTGGCCAGGACGCTTTCAAGCGTAACGGGCGGCGGCGACGGTTTACCGAAAAGCCGTTGGAACAGCCCGGGCGATTTGGGTTCCGGCAGGTCGATGTCCACGAACATGACCTTGGCGGTGTTCAAGACCTGGCAGCCGTAGGAGTTGCGGGTGACGACTGCGGTGATTTCGCCAGCCGGATTTTTTATCTCCTGCAAAATTTGTTCGCAAAACGGCCGGTTTGGATAGTAGCCGCCGCTCTTCGGTGGAAGTTCCCCGGCGCGAAGAGAACGAAAGCGTTCCGCGAGTTGTTGCGCCGCTTGGTTCGCGAGCGCCTGCGCATCGGCCATGTTTTTCGCGGACCAGCGCCAGGCAAAAAATCCGCCGCTTTGACCCCGGGCCCAGAATTGCGGGAAGTTCATGCGGGAAAAGTCGGGTTTTTTGGAAAGGGTGACAAGAAGTTTTTGCGGCTGCTTATTTACTCGCCGGAGTGCGCCGGTCCTCGGACGCTGCCATGTGCCAACAACCGAAGACTTAGGTAGTTGAAAGGTATGCGTATTTTGAACGTTGCAGTGGCCGGGGACGGCCACACTCCGCGCGGCATTTTGTCGGACCGCGGGTCTGCGACCCGCAGGGAGCTGGCTATACAGTAAACTCACAAGGTGGTGTGACCCTTTTTGGAAACAGACGTTCCTGCAGGTCACAGACCTGCGCTCCACAGACAGAAATTGATTTTCAAATTGCGCCGTAACTGCGCGCGGGCGCATCATTCGCATCGTGGAACACCGTTTGAAAACTTTTGATCTCATCACTCTCGGTTGGTTTGTGGTCATCAATCTCGTGACGCTGCTCGCATTCGGTTTCGATAAATGGCGGGCGGGGCGTTCCAGTCAACGCGTCTCCGAATTCAAGCTGGCGTTGCTGGCTGCGCTGGGCGGCTGGCCCGGCGGGTTGGCGGGGATGATTTTGTTTCATCACAAGACCGCCAAGTGGACTTTCAAATTCAAGTTCACGCTCGCACTGGTTCCGTTCATCGCTGAAGCCTGGTTGTGGTGGCGCTGGCGGTAATACGGCGTTAAACCACGAGAGACGCGAAAATCCATGCTGCAGTACGGGAGTCTTCACACGACCGATAGATCATTGCACAAGTTTTAACAATCGCTGTCGCTCACTCGATTTCCGAGCAATAGTTCGTCGTAGTGGAATTTTCGGCGAGACGCCGAAAATTACCCGCGGGACGCGGGTGCTACATCAATAGGCGACGCGGGCCGGTATTTCTTCGGGCCGTTTCTAAAAAGAACAAACACCCCGCTGTAGCAGCGCTATACGAGCGCCGCATTGGTCAAATGGCCGGCGACGGTCATAGACCGCCGCTACAAAAATTTATGGAAATCTTGAACAAGAACATTGTGCTGGTGCTGAACCGCAACTGGCAGGCGATCAACATTC
>DATHOG010000168.1:0-10659 GCA_035485115.1 Candidatus Sulfotelmatobacter sp.
GTTCAAAGCGCGAAATTACGTTTGGGCGAATTCTCACCCCGGCCCTCTCCCGCTGGGAGAGGGAGCAGCCACGTTGATTTTTTCTTCTTTGAGTGCGGTGTGCTCCAATCCAGCCACAGGTTTACTCATAACGCTGGGAGCGTGTCACCCTCTCCCAGCGGGAGAGGGCCGGGGTGAGGGAGAAAATGTGAGGAAAACGAATGGGTACAACTTTTCTTAAACTGCCACAGAGGCAACTTTTTTTATGGCAACCCTGAGCCTGGCTTCGGTGCGTTATTGTGAATCTCTTTCTGCCACCCATTTCTTCATGTGAGCTTCAAGTTCGACCAAAATCGCATGGAAGTCACACGACTTGAGTTTGGCCACGAGTATGTCCATTTGTTTCTTGGGGAGATCGGGATCGCCGAAGCCCGGAAACTTCAGCCTTAAAAAGCCATAATACTCATCCGAGCAAGACTTGCACATAAAGCTGAACTTGCGAACGCCGCCCTGCAAGGCCAGTGGATCAAAACCGCCCCCGAAAGCTTCGCTACCACAGAACCGGCAGCCGTCTTGTAATGCCGCGGGCAAACCGGCTGCCCCTTCGAGGCCGGACGCCTCAAAACACTCCTGACACAATTCCATCCGCTTGGGCTCTTCAACCGAAGGGCTTGTGCAGATTGTGTAATGAACGCTCGCCTCTCGTATCTGACATTTATCGCAAAGCATACCATTCTGTGGTGCAAAAGTACCTAATTAGGTATTCCGGCGCAAAATGCGGATCATCCTAAATCGCATATTGGGGTTGTATTTCAGGCCTGCCCGCTTGTCAACGAAGGTTTGACAGAATTTATGCGGCGAAACCGTCTTTGGAGCGCGGCTGTGTGCCGGGTTACAGGGCACCAGCCGCAGCACTGTGTCTAAGCCGGCGCTCACGGCGAATTTAAAGCCCCCCCCTGTCTTTTCACATTGCTGCGACTGGCTTTCAGCACAGTCGCGCTCCGCCTTGGCCAGACACGCGCCCTACCTTTGGCGTCGCCTAAAACGAATGCGTCACGTCATTTTGAAATGTCCACCAACCATTCCTTCGTACTACAAATTTCATATGCGGAGAACACCCCATGGCGGGTGAGCAACGGATGGTGTCATCATGGATTGTAAATTAAACCTCAATCCAAAATTACAATAATGAAAAAAATCATCGCCTCCTGTCTCGCCGTGGTCGCCCTTGCGTTAATCTCCTCCGGCTGCGCCTCGGACGGCACCAGCAGCACGACCACCACATCGCAACAAACCACGACGCCCGGTCCGATCACCACGACCACCACGGATACTCAAACCAAGTAAAGTTTCGGCAGCGATGATTGCGAAATCGGGGTTAGAATTCCCCTTTACGCAATTTCGCGCATTGAACTCCTGAACTATCCGGCGCGTTCCAGTATACAGACGCTGCGAGCGTTTCTCCCTCTCCCCAAGGGAGCAGCGACAGCGGCTATGGCGGGTGAGGGGGAAGTGGTCATCCAAATTTTAGGCCCGCACAATTTGAAATGAGCGCCGCCTTTCCCCTCATCCTGATCCCGCATGCGGGAGAGAAGGAACAGCAGTTGCACATTTCTGCCTTCGCGAAAATCACCCGGGCCGCTGACCGCTCATAATTCACCAAGACGTCGGGGTGAGGTATACGTCCCACCATCGTTGGGTTCATGGGAGGGCGCAACGCTTGGAAAAACGGTCACAGTTTTTCTTGAACCGTCCTATAGTTCAGGCAACACAAAGTTGGACCGCAGGAATTCAAGCCACTCGGGCAGCTCGGTGGCAATAGTTTTATAGCCGGTCGCCGCAAAACAACTGACGGCCATTTGTTGATAATACTGCGGCGAGGGCGCAGCCTGCCGCTGATGACGGCGCGCCGCGTGTTCGTAGAACAGGCCGAGGCCGATTGTGATGCGGTTGGCCACGACCGCCGGCGAGTCCGTTTTACAGTGGGCACCGTCCCACGATAAAATGCGGCACATCTGTCCAAATTGATTCAGTTGGGACAAAAATGCCTGATAGATCCGGAACGTATCCGTTTCTTCCGCCCCAAAGGTGGAGAGTTTGCAGAGAATCCAACTGAGCGATTTTTGCGGAACCAAACCGGCTTCATCCTCCGCCAACTGGCTTAATTGCTGGCGAATCAGGTTCCGCGACCCCGGGTCATCCAGGAGGGCTTGCGCCGGGGCCTGCTGTTTTGGCGGAACTAACTTTGCAATAAGTTCATCCATATCTCAGTTAGGTTGAAACCAGCAGTTTCACTGCCAATCTATCATGTGAATTGCCGTTTGGAAGCCCCCGCAAACCAGTGCCATGGCGATTCACAATGACTTCGGCACTGTCCTTGGTAGGGACGGCGCGGCAGCGCTGCGCCGTCCGCGACCGAGCGAAGTCAAGGTCGCAATGAGTTCGGCGAGCCCCAACGCTTCCTTACGTGCGACCGGCGGCTATACCGCCGGGGACATCGCAGCGCGATGTCCCTACCTTTGGCGTCATTAAAAACCGGTGCCGTATTTACACGGCGACGACGGGTGCCGGCTTTCCCGCCGGAAGAAATTTCAGGATGTGGGCGAGCACGGCTTCGTTTCCGCAAAAATTCTGTTGCGAAATATTTTTGCGATAAACCTCCAGCCGGCCGGTGAATTCGCGGATCTTCGCCGGGAAATCCCGCAGGTCATCGCACATCGAACCGTAATTGAGGTCCTGAAGATAATACGCATTCAGCCATTGCTCGAACTGCCAGGCGACCGGCAGAGAAAACACCGGCTTGCCCAAAAAGAGCGCCTCGCTCATCAGCGTATAACCGCCGTTGGTCAGGACCCAGGACGCCGTGCCGACCTCCTCGATGAACCGTGCATCCGAACGCGGATAATAGCTGACGTTGCCGTCCTCGCCTGCGGGCGCATTCTCAAAGGCAAAAACCTTGAAACGAAAAGGCAGATGCTTCAACAGCTCCGGCAGCCGGGTAAACGAACTGCTCGTCTGGTAAACCACCACATGACCGTCGTCGCGCGGCGCGATCTGCCTGACCTTTTCGCGCAGGATGGGCGGATAAAAATGGACATTGCCGCCGGCCGGCAGCGGCGGATAAAAAAACGACGTGGCCAGCCGGGCTTCGGCCCGGTAACTGGTCAGCCCCACCACGGCCCGGGCCGCCAGCGCGGAAACCCGCTGGTTCCACGGCAGGGGCGGATGTGCAAAGGGGATCACGCCTTGATGATCGAGGCTGATGCAGCGCAGGCCGGTCAGTCCGGCCGCCCGGGGCAGAAACGGTTCGAAGTCCGCGATGGCCAGGTGCGGCTGCCAGGCCTCGATGAGGCCGGCAATCTCGCGGATGACCCGGCCGCGATGCCGGAGCAGCGGCAGGTTGCCCCAGGCGGTGGTCATGAGCTCCACGCGGTTGTTTTGGTAGACGAAAGTGAAGCCGGGGATTTCCCGCACATCCGCGAGACAGGGTTGGAGAACCCGGAAGGCCTTGTGGCTGGCGAGAATTTTCACTTCATGCCCCAGGCTGGTGAGCGCCCGCGTGACGGTGTGAACCCGCGACGAGTGTCCCTGACCTTCGCCGCAGCAGCTATACAGGACACGCGCCATTGTTCGTTTGATTCTTTACGAAAGGCCCGCGCATGCAAATGACAGATTGGTGACAATTTCGTGACGCGACCGGCCCGGGGTGTTGGTGAGGAGCATTGCGTGCCAGTCACCCCACGGTTTTTGACATCGACTCATTTCAGAACTAGACTAGGCTCACTTTTGAGGTGAAGCCGTGCGTGCAAGCTGCATTATTCGAATCAGCATCCTGGTCTGGCTGACCCTGTTGGGGTTGTACCCGCAGGCGCACGCGCAATATCTCCTCGGCCCGGCGTCGCCGTGGACCACGAACCTCACTGTCCTGCCCGGCCCGAAACCCAGGTTTCAAACCGTCACCGGCGGTTTCGCGGTGAACACGGATGCGCGGGAACAGGTGCGGGATTTTTACAACGCCATCTATCCGACCTCGGAGAATGTGCCGATCAATTCCACGGCGGACGTGGCGGATTGTTTTCCGGGCACGAATGCACCGTCGTTCCAGCAGGCCGTATTGCGGCGCATCAACTGGTTTCGCGCGATGGCGGGCGATCCGGCGAGTGTCAGCTTTAATTCCATCTACAATTCCAATGCCCAGGCGGTGGCGGTGATGATCTCGTCCAGCGGGCAACTCAATCACGATCCGCCGCCGACGTGGCCGTGTTATTCGCCGGCAGGCGCAGCGGGCGCGGGCGGCAACCAGGCGGGCGGCGCCGATGGCGCGGACGCCATCACGCTCTACATCTGGGATTTTGGCTCCGGCAATTCCGAGGTGGGGCACCGGCGCTGGATCTTGTTTCCGTCCGAGCAGATCATGGGCACGGGCGACGTGCCAGCGACGAACAGCAACATCGCGGGCAACTGCACGTACGTCTTTGATTCAAGCATCAACGACCCGCGTCCGGCCACCCGCCAGCCCTACGTCGCATGGCCGCCGGAGGGCTATGTGCCGTATCCAATTGTTTATCCCTATTGGTCCTTCGCCCTGTCGAATGCGGATTTAAGCGCGGCGACCGTCACCATGAAAAGCAACGGCGTGCCGGTGACCACGACCATCCAGCCCTATCAAAGCGGTGATGAAAATAATCAAAGCGGCGCCGGGGAAGATACCTTGGTATGGGTGCCGATGGGGTTGGATGCGACCAGCGAAAGTACGACTTTTCCCTTCGGTGGCACCGACACGGTGTACAGCATCACGGTTAGCAATATTGCCGTGGGCGCCACCATGGTGCACTTCAGCTATAATGTCACGCTTTTCGATCCGTTGATGCCGGGCGTGGATTATGTGCCGACGACCATCACCGGGCCGACGCAGGCCATGGCCAACGCGGGAACCAGCTATTACTGCACGACGCTGAACAACACCAACACAACCGGTTACCAATGGCTCACGGCCCAGCTTACGCCGGGAAATGTCTTTGAGAATGCGAACAATGACCTCGCCAACACCGGCTTGGTGAATTTCACCTTTTCACCGGCACCACCGGATTATTCCATCCTCACCACTGCCCCCGATGGTTCCGGCAACGCCTGCTTCCACTTGTGTCATAATGGACCGACGAACAATCCCACATCCCAATTTTTTACGCTGAATGAACTGCTATTCCCGGCGACCAACACGATGGTCACCTTTGAAAGCCTGCTGGCCTATGCCAGCCCCGATGAAACGGCCCGGGTGCAGGTTTCAGCGGACGCGGGCATCACATGGCAGGATCTTTTTGTGGAGCCCGGCCTGCCGGACGACGAGCAACCGGTGGAATCGGTCTTCACGCTGCATTCCCTGTCGCTCTCCAATTATGTCGGTGTTCCGATCCTGCTGCGTTTCAATTATGCCTTCACCGGCGGGGAATACTGGCCATACAGCGATAACGACACCGGCTGGGATCTGGAGAGCCTCGTCGTGACGAACGCGCAGCAGTACATCAATCCAACCACGAACGCGACGGCGGGCACCAACTTCGTCTTCACGCCTACGCAGGCCGGGAATTATGCGCTCCAGGCCGCGCCCGTGATCTTTACGCAATTCCCGCTGGCATTCGGACCATACAAAGGGGTCGTCGTGACCGCGGCCACGAATCCAACCATCGTGTTGAACCCGCCGGTATTGACGAACAAGCAGGTGCTGCTGAACTTCACGGTCAACAACCTGACGAATGTCACCTACCATTTGCTCCAGGCAACACAACTGAACACCGCATCGTGGACGACAAATACCACCGCCGCCTTCACGACGAATCTCCTGAACAGCTCCTACCGGTTCACGGCCACCAATAATAGCGCCCCGCAGTTTTACCGGGTCCGGACACCTTGAGACCGGGCGGACGCCGAATTCAAATTCAACCGGCTTGCATTTCCGAGGCTCGATTGGAACGAAGCAACCAGGTAACATCCATTTGGCGATGCCATCTAAAAAAACGACCACACCCACCCTCGATGCTCCGCCAGAATTGCGGGTGTCGCCCCGGCCAACGGGGAGTGTGTCATGGCGTGATACCTTTGCCGCCCTGAAGCATCGTAATTTCCGGCTGTTCTTCATCGGTCAACTCGTGTCGCTCATTGGCACCTGGATGCAGACCACCGCTCAAGGCTGGTTGGTTTACCAGTTGACCGGATCGAAAGTGTTGTTGGGCACGGTGGCGGCGGTCGGAACTTTGCCGATGCTGGTGTTTTCCCTCTGGGGCGGCTCCGTGGCCGACCGGCATCCCAAGCGCACCATCCTGTATTACACCCAGATTGGGATGATGATCACCGCCTTCGTCTTTGCCGTGCTGGTGGGAAGCGGGCACATTCAAACGTGGCATATCCTCGTGCTCGCGGCGTTGGGCGGGGTGGCGATGGCTTTCGACATGCCCGCACGACAGGCATTCATGGTCGAAATGACCAGTCACGAAGACCTGATGAATGCGGTGTCGCTGAACAGTTCCATCGTCAATGGCGCACGGGTGGTCGGCCCTGCGGTGGCGGGTTTACTCATGGCGTCCGTCGGCATCACGTGGTGTTTCATCCTGAACGGCGTCAGTTTCATTGCGGTCATCTTTGGACTGTTGATGATGCGTTTGCCGAAGCATGAACCCCGGCCCAAACCGCATTCAACAGGGCGGCATATTCTGGAAGGTTTCAAGTATGTGGCCGGGCACCGGCGCGTGCGCATTTTGCTGCTGCTCTTTGGCGTCGTGGGCATCTTTGGCTGGTCGTATGCGGTGCTATTGCCGGCCTATGCCACTGACATTCTTCATGTGGGTGAGAGCCGCTATGGCATGCTGCTCAGCGCCAATGGATTCGGGGCGTTGCTGGGAGCGCTGACCGTGGCGGCTTACGGCAATCGCGTCCGGCCAAGGCTGATGATTCTCGGCGGGCTGTGGTTGTTCTCGGCCATGCTGGCGCTGCTGGCCTTCGTGCGTTGGTATCCGCTCGTGCTGTTGTGCCTGGCCGTTGGCGGTTGGGGAATGATTCTCTATTTCTCAACCACCAACACGCTCCTTCAGGGGAGCGTGTCCAATGCGATGCGCGGGCGGGTGATGGGCATCTGGGCGCTGGTGTTCGGCGGCATGATGCCGTTGGGCGGAGTGGAGTCCGGATTTCTGTCCCATGCCGTGGGTGTGCCGTGGACCATTGCAGTGGGGGCAATCATTTGCGCCGGTGCCGGGCTGGTGACATGGGGTGCAGTGCGGCGCAATCCGATTTCTACGAAGGGTGGAGACCGATAGCACAACCGGGCGGACGTGTATCACGAACGAATGCGTGGCAGACGTCATTCTTTGCCCCCGGGATTGCCCCATAAAATCCGCCTTTTTTGCTTGGTGACCCGATTGGAAGCGGGTTTAATGAACATTCAGTTAATACAAAACACAAATCACACAATAAAGTCATGGCCAAATCTCTAACCAAATCACAAATCATTTCTGCAATCGCCGAGAAAAACAGCCTCCCCAAAAAGCAAACCGCTGAAATTCTTGAACAGCTCGCCACCCTGGCCTACAAGCATGCCAAGGACTCGTTCACCATTCCTGGTCTCGGCAAGCTCGTTCTGGTCGATCGCAAAGCTCGTGTCGGCCGTAATCCTGCGACCGGTGAAACGATCCAGATCAAGGCGAAGAAAGTCGTGAAATTCCGCGTCGCCAAGGCTGCCAAAGACGCGATTCTCGGCGCTAAGAAATAATTTTAGGTTTCGATCAAAGGCACCCTGATTTATCAGGGTGCCTTTTTTGCTTTCCATGCCCTTCGACTTGGACAGCACTTCTCCGGCATAACACTTTGGTTCCCGCCTGCCACCCC
Source organism: Candidatus Sulfotelmatobacter sp. (assembly GCA_035485115.1). GTDB lineage: Bacteria > Verrucomicrobiota > Verrucomicrobiia > Limisphaerales > UBA11358 > UBA11358. The sequence continues at coordinate 7,855 of DATHOG010000168.1, forward strand.
TCTAAATGGGGGGTAGGCAATGATGTGGAAAATTGAAATGCTCCATGGCTAATGCCCTGCCGCGAAAAGGAATGATCACATTCACATCCGCTGTGAACCCGGCCCGCCTAAAGTAATGAATCTTACACGCCTCTTGCAGTTTGCGGGCATGGTTGCCGCCATGTTCTGCCTGTCCCTGGCAACTTGCGCCGCCGGCCCCCAGCTCACGGCCGATGGCTTGACTCAAACGCTCGAAATCGGCGCGGCCGCGCCTGAGTTTGATCTGCCCGGTGTGGATGGTAAACGGCATTCGTTGAAGGACTATGCCGACGCCAGGATTTTAATGATCGTTTTCACGGCCAACCACTGCAAAACGGCCCAGGCTTACGAGGAACGCCTTAAACAAATCGTCAACGACTATTCGGACAAGGGTGTCCGGGTGGTGGCCATCGGCGCCAATGATCCGCAGGCCCTCAGCCTCAGCGAAATGGTGTACTCGGACATGGGAGATTCCTTGGCCGAGATGAAAATCCGCGCACAGGAACGTAATTTCAATTACCCGTACCTCTACGACGGGGACACGCAGGCGACCGCCCGCGCTTATGGCCCCGTGTCCACGCCGCATGTCTTTATTTTCGACCAGGCCCGCAAACTTCGCTACGTGGGACGGGTGGACAACTCGGAGAACATCGACAACGTCACGCAACAAGACGCCCGTGCGGCTCTGGACGCACTGCTGGCGGGAAAGCCCGTGCCGGTGGAAAAAACCCGGACGTTCGGTTGTTCCATCAAATGGTCCGAGAAAAGGGCCGCCGCCGCCCGCGAGCTGGCGCAAATGGAGCAGGAGCCGGTCACCCTGGAGCCGGCGGACACGAACACCATCCAAGCCCTGGTGAAAAATGACGGCCCCAAGCTGCGCCTCATCAACGTCTGGGCCACCTGGTGCGGGCCGTGCCTACGCGAACTGCCGGACCTGGTCACCATGAACCGGATGTACCGGAACGGCGATTTCGAGGTCATCACCATCAGCGGCGACGATCCGGACAAAAAGGACAAAGTCCTCGCCGCCCTGCAGGAGCGAAAAGTGGCCTGCCGCAATTATCTTTTCAGCTCGACGGACAAGGACGCCCTGGGCACGGCGTTGGATCCGGAATGGCCGGGCGGATTTCCATATACCATCCTGGTCGCGCCCGGCGGGAAAATCATCCAGCGCCAGATGGGCGAGATGGATGCGATGAAACTCAAAAAGGCGATCGCCTATTTTCCGGGCCGGTGAACGCAGAATGATCAACCCTATGAATCCGGCGCGTTATCTTCTCCTCGCATCCGTCCTGCTGGCAGGATTTTTTCCGGCGGCGGCCGACCAGTCGCCGGCCCGGAAACGGCTGGTCGCTTATTATTATTTTGGCGACCAAACGGAAACGCCCAAATACACCGCCGCGCAAATCCCCTACGCCAAGTTGACGCATCTGATTCATGTGGCCGTGCAGCCGGTGAAGAGCGCAGATGGCGAAATCGAGATTTCCAGGAATGCGCTGGAGCCGGAGCTGGTTCCCCGGGCGCACAACGCGGGAGTGAAGGTCCTCGTGTGCGTCCAGGGAGCGGCATCCGTTTTTCGCAAAATTGCCGCCGATGCCGATGCCCGTGTCCGCTTCGGCGCGAGCCTGAAGGCCTTTGTCGTCAAATATAGTTACGACGGCGTGGACATCGATTGGGAGGTGCCGGAAGGCCGTGCCGATGTGACCAATTGCACCGCCATGATGCAGGCGCTCCGCGACGCGCTGCCCGCGCCCGCCTATCTGCTGTCCATGGCCACACCCTCAACCCCCGGCGGCTGGGGCGAATACGATTTCAAAGGGCTGACACCCATCGTGGATTTCTACAATGTCATGACCTACGATTTTCACGGGCCGTGGACCCCGGTCACCGGCCACAATTCGCCGTTGTTCAGCACCGACCCGGAGCGGAACGGCAGTCTGGATGAGAGCGTGGACCTTTACCTGAACAAGTTCGGGGTGCCCCCGGAAAAAATAAACCTCGGCACGGCGTTCTATGGCTACGAATTCCCGGCGGCCGGCATTTCCATGAAATGGAACAAGGGCCGGAAGGTCGGGAGCCGGAACTATGGGCCGTACATCAAGCCGCGGGTGGACCGGGACGGCTGGACCCGCCGGTTCGATCCCATTGCAATGGCGCCATACTTGGTCCACGAGGCTGACCCGCCGGGATTCATCACTTATGACGACCCGCAATCAACCGCCCGGAAAGTGATCTACGCCCTGCAAGAGCGCGATCTGGGCGGCGTTTTCATGTGGGAACTTTCCGCCGACTTCGACGGGAAAAATCAGGATCTTCTTGAGGCGATGCATCAAGCGTTTCGGAGCGTCACCGGCAAGGGCCGGTTTCCGTAAAAAACTAAGTGCTACAGGCGTGCTTTTCTGGCTATACCCCATCGCGGCATCACACTTCCAGCCGATCTCCGGGCCGAGCCACCAGGGTGTAGAGCGCGGGCATCAGAAAAACGCTGATTAAAAGCCGGGTGAACAGGCCGCTTACAATGACCAGGGCAAATGGCCGTTGGGTATCCGTGCCGACCCCGGTGGCCAGCGCCGCCGGCAACAATCCCAACGCCGCCACCAGCGCGGTCATCATGATCGGACGCAGCCGCAGGATCGCGCCCTCGCGGATGGCCTGGTCGAGCGGCAGGCCCTGGCCGCGCAGCTCGTTGACGTAGGAGATGTAGACCACCGCCGTCTGCACCGAAACCCCGAACAGGGCCAGGAACCCGATGCCCGAGGAGACCGAGAACGGCGTGCCGGTGAGCCA
>DATHOG010000169.1:0-2648 GCA_035485115.1 Candidatus Sulfotelmatobacter sp.
ATTTTGAGCCTGACCCTCTTTGAAAAAATGCCCATTTCCCAAGCCCTTTCTCAGTTTCCCCCACCCGCAGCCTCAGCCCAACACTCCAATCATCAATGTTTACTGGCGTTTTAAACCGGACAGTAGTGGAAACGAACCCAAATTTTCTTCAAAAAAGCCAATTAAAGCGCATAAGTGTCCAAAAAAACGAACCCAATTTAAACCCAAATCGAAGGCACCAGCGGGGCCGGTCTTACCAAATTTTTTTCGGGAAAGGCTCAATTTCAAGAGGGCAAACCTAGTGACAGTTAAAAAGAGTATCGAATTTGTGAACTGTTGCCGTACTGATACAGCCACGGGGCTATTATAAATAGAACTTATGTTTATGTTTTGGTTTACCGGATGGAATTTTAAAAAATTCTTAAGTGGCTTGAAATCAACTTGATAAAACACGCATTAGAAATTGACACTTTGGCTGCGGATACCGTAATGTCTTATTGCAACGGTGTCGCACTGAAACGTCTTCAGTCGCCAATCCCCTTGCCGAAGTAATTCTATAATTCCGAGGTTTTTTTATGAGTAATGCAACAGCAGGCGTGCCGTCGTCAGGTGGCGCGCAGAAGGTATCCTCCATCAACGAGGCGGTCATCCGCATCGCGGGTAACTCGCAGGACGGCATCCAAGCGATCGGCGGTTTCCTCGCGCGCCTGGCCGGCCGCAGCGAACAGGAAGTCATGACGTTCATGACGATTCCCGCGACGATTTCCGGCGGCGCGTCCATCTTTCAGGTCCGCATGGGCAGCGGCGAGGTTCTCAGTTCCGGCGACGATGCTGACATCCTGCTCGCCTTCTACCAGCACAGCTACGAAGACCATTTGAGTTCCCTGAAAAAGGGCGGCATCGTGCTTTACGATTCCGACCACGTCACCCCCAAGCCCGAATTGCAGGGCGACTATCACCACGTTGGCGTGCCGATCTCCGGCCTGACCGTCGAAGCGATCGGCGGCACGGCGAAGGACAAGGGCAAAAATATTTACGCGCTCGGCCTCATCGCGAAGATGTTTGACCTGAACATTCCGAAGCTGGAAAAACTTTTGGGCGAACGGTTCACGGGCAAGGACCCGAGCATTTTGAACAACGCACTCGCTGCGTTCCATGCGGGCTATTCCCATTCGCTCGGCAACATTCTCGAGACTTTCAAGTTCGTTGACGCCCAGAAAAAGGACGGCACCCAGGTGGTCATGAACGGCAACGAAGCCATCGGTTACGGCCTCATCGCCGCCGGCGTGCGCTTCGGCGCGGGTTACCCGATCACGCCTTGGTCCGATATCATGGAATTGCTCCGCCGCGAACTGCCGAAGTACGGCGGCACGTTCATCCAGACGGAAGACGAAATCGCCGCGATCTCGATGGCCATCGGCGCCAGCTATGCCGGCCGCGTGGCGGTCACCGGCTCCAGCGGCCCCGGCATCTCGCTCAAGACCGAGGCGCTTGGCTGGGCGGTCATGGCGGAAATGCCGCTGGTCATCATTGACGTGCAACGCGGCGGGCCTTCCACCGGCATGCCGACCAATATTGAGCAGTCGGATTTGAACATCGCCATCAATGGCGGTCACGGCGATTCACCCCGCGTCGTCATCGCCCCGGCGAACGTGGAAGATTGCTTCTACATGTCCATCGAGGCCGTGAACATCGCCCGCAAATACAGCGTCCCCGTGATTCTGTTGAGCGACCAGGGCATCGCCACCCGCATTGAGGCCTTTGTGGAACCGAAGCTTGAGCAGGTCTGCCAGGACATCTCGCCGGACTTCAAAGACGTTGCCGATCACAAGCCGTACGATCTCTCGGCCAAGGACGGCATCACTACGCACGTTCCGCCCGGCACCAAGATTCTCAGCGGCAAATATCCGATCGCCACCGGTTTGGAACACGATGAGCTCGGCCATCCGACCGGTTCGCCGAAGTTGCACATGCTGATGACCGCGAAACGCCGCAAGAAATTGCAGGCGCTCGCCGCGACACTGCCGGTGCCGAAAGTTTATGGACCGCCGGAAGGGAACGTCCTGCTCGTTGGCTGGGGTTCCACCGAAGGTCCCATCAAGGAGGCCGTGGACCGCGCCCGCGCCGCCGGCGACAGCGTCTCCTCGCTGCACCTGCGCCACATCAATCCGTTGCCGAACGGGCTGGAAAATATTTTCGCCGGCTTCAACCACGTCCTCGTGGTGGAAATGAATGACGAAGGCCTTTACGGCTTCGGTCAGCTTGGCCAAATCCTCCGCGCCCGCTATTGCGATCCCAAGATCCAGGGCATCAACAAGACCGACGGCCTCACCTGGAAGGTGAAGGAAATCCTCGAACGCGCGAAAACCAACGTGGCCGCCGGCCTCCGCAAAATTTGATCCAACTTTTAAACGCCAAACTATTATGAGCGAAACTTTGATTTCCCAACCTGCCGTCAGTACCACCACGCCGCCCGTCGGCGAACGCAAAGGACTGACCAAAAAAGAGATCGCCGCCGATCACCCGACGTGGTGCCCCGGCTGCGGCGATTTCTCCGTGCTCGCGCTGTACTTCAAGCTGATTGAAAAGCGCAAGATGTGGCACGAGAAGATCACCACCGTCGCGGGTATTGGCTGTTCCAGCCGCTTCCCGTATTTCGTACAGGCGCA
>DATHOG010000170.1:0-4784 GCA_035485115.1 Candidatus Sulfotelmatobacter sp.
CGCTTTGAACCCCTGAACCAACAGGGGCGTTCCAACGACGAGACGCTGCGAGCGTTTCCCCTTCTCCCCGGGGGAGAAGGCCGGGATGAGGGCGAGCGTCCCACCATTATCGGGTTCATGGGGAGGGAGAGAGAGCGGCCACCACCAAGGCTACAGATTATTTTAAAATGCCCTCACAACGTGCATTGCTTTACTGCGCAATCACGATCATCGAGTAAATCCGCAGCGACGGCACGGTGAAATTGACTGTATCGCCGGTCACTTCAAAATCCAGGTTCACCGGGTCGTCCGTGTCCGGCGAGAAGCAGGTCACGGATTTCACCTTGCCGGCAAATTGGGTTCGAACGGCGCAGGAAAACGGTGGCCCCGGCGATGTAGCGCGGTGCATTGAAATGCCCGGCCAAGGCGGAGCGCGACTGTGCTGAAAGCCAGTCGCAGCGATGTGAAAATGACAGGGGCTTTAAATTCGCCGTGAGCACTGGCTTAGCCGGAACGATGCAGTTGCCAGCAAACGTGGCTGCGACGCCTCGTCGCAGAAGGTGGGCGCGACGCCCTCGTCGCGCAAACCAATCGGTTCATGGTTCGGCTTGGCTCCGGCGACGAGGCGTCGCCGACACGCTTTGCGACGGGGGCGTCGCAGCCACGTAGAGCAGGACGTCGCGGTTCAACTGCATCGTTCCGGCTGGGACACACAGTGCTGCCGCTGGTGCCCTGTAGCCCGGCACACAGCCGCGCTCCATACGGTTTCGCCGCACAAATTTTGTCAAACCTTCGTTGACAAGCGTGAAGCGCTGAAATACAAACTCAATATGCGATTTAGGATGATCCGCATTTTGCGCCCGAATACATAGTTACGCGGCAAGACATGCTAATGGATAGAGAATCTGCATTTTTAGTTTTTCGCGCAGCAGCAATCGCGGCAGTAATTATTGTGCTGATCCTTTTCCTCCACCGCGCCGACAAACGATGTGTCCGATCTTGCATCTTACGCTGTGCTCGCGAGAATGGTTTTGAGGTTTTGGATAGTGAGGAGAGGTCTTTTCAGGTCAGACCATTTCGCTGGACGTTAGTTGGGCCAGGACGAGTTTTTCGCGTTCGAGTATCTGATAGTAACAAGCAAGAGAAGTACGTTTGGATTCGACTTATCCGGTATTTGTCGAGTCCCGCATTTGGTTACACTGCCGAGCTTTTACCAGAATGAGCCACAATTTGCCGCCCAAGTCGCCACGAGGGGTAACAAACAATTACGAATCAATCCGAATCCAAATCACGATTTGAGCAGTTTGTGGCCGACTCCGGCGCCGCCGTGGCGACCCTTTCCGCCCAGGACGCCACCCGACTGATGCTTGCTTTCTACCGGCAGATACGCGCCGACAACTGCCCGCTCGATGCGGACGGCGACATGGTTCTCTTTCAGTGGGGCGCCCACGACTCCGGCGGGGGCGAAACCTATCGCTACAACCTCACCCGCCAGTTCATCACGAGCGGTGACGAGGACGACGACGGCATGAGCCAGCTTTCTCTCACCATCCATTATGCCGTGACCGATGCCCTGCACGCGCTCAAAGGCAATGAGTGGTGCCCGTCCCCAGAGCAGGCGGACGAGTTGGCGCAGTTCATCAGCCGGCACGCGGCGACGGCTGCCGTTTCCTCACTGACGCCATTGCGAACGACTCTTACCTGGAGTCCAACCTGAATACGACCGCAACGCCTGCTGCGCCAGGGCGGAGCGCGACTGTGCTGAAAGTCAGTCGCAGCAACGTGAAAAGACAGAGGGCTTTAAATTCGCCGTGAGTGCTGGCTTAGACACAGTGCTGCGGCTGGTGCCCTGTAGCCCGGCACACATCCGCGCTCCAATACGGTATCGCCCCACAAATTCTGTCAAACCTTCGTTGACAAGCGGGAAGGCCTGAAATACAACCCCAATATGCGATTTAGGATGATCCGCATTTTGCGCCGGAATACATAGTTAGGCCACTTCGTACCACTATGATACTACGCGACATTTTGCGCCAAGCGACAGCGAAGCAGCCCGACGCATGGTTATATCTTCCCGGCGACATTAAGCAGTGGACGCTAGACACCGAGGCGTTTCTTCTCAATCCAGAGTTTGAGCCAGGGCAGGATGATCCGATTTTGCCAGATGCTTTAGTCCACAAAGGTCTGCGCGAGGCATTGGATACATCCACGATTACCGATTGCGTTCAGTGGGCTGACAGACTAGCTGGTCGTCCCGATGATGACGTTCGCTTTGAATCGTTTATTTACTACGTTCGTTTCGACGCATTCCTTCCGAAGATTGGCGCACCAGACCCGCCGCCGCCAGATGAGGTTATGCGACGACTTGATGCAGAGTTTTATGACAAGTTAGGAGCAGAGGATTTGGCGCGACCATGCAAGCATGATGGTTGCAGTCGAGGCGCGGTTCGGTTCAGCGTCCTGTGCAGGCCTCACCACTTTGAGATGATTAAGCATCGTAATTGTCCATTTGATCATTGACTAACTCCGATCCAAAGCCAGCCTCCGGGTTGCCACAAAAAGCGCATGCCCGTCACTGTGCAATCACGATCATTGAGTAAATCCGCAGGGACGGCACGGTGAAACTGACCGTGTCGCCGGTCACTTCAAAATCCAGGTTCACCGGGTCCTCCGCATCCGGTGAGAAGCAGGTCACGGATTTCACCTTGCCGCCGAACTGGCTTCGCACGGCGGCCGGGAACGGCGACAGCGGATGTTGCCGGTCAAAATTCACAAAATGGACGATGGTTTCCTGCGTCTCCGGCCGCGTCAGCAACTCGGCCACGGTGGTCACCGGCGCATCGCTGGTGAGGGAAAGTCCGCGCGGCAGGTTGCCGGCGATGGCGTCATAAATTTCCTGGTGATTTTTCGGCAGCAGCCATTGCGGCGGCGACATTTTGGGCGTCGCCTGCGAGGCCGCGCCGGGTTCGGCATCGTCATTGCCGCCGGCGGTTTTCTCCAGCTTCACGTCGGGAACGATTTTTGAGACATAGACGATCCGCCCCCGGCCTTCGGTGCGCGCGGGCAGGAAGGGATTTTGATGGCGCTTCTCCCGCCAGCCGTTGTATTCGCCGGTGTTGTCGGTAATGATCAAAGTCCCGCCGCGCCGGACGTAATCCAGCAGCAATTTCACCTGCGCATCCGCCACACATTCCTGCCCAGCCAGGATCACGGACTGATAGCGATCGAGGTTCGTGAGTTCCTCGTCAAAGAGCAGGTCGAAGGGAATCTTGTGTTGGATCAGCACCTGTTCCATCAACGTGGCGGGCGTATAGGTGGCATTGAGGCTGTAGGCCATGGAGGGCCAGTTGCGCAGCATGGCCACGTCTGCGACGTTTTTAGTGCCGGTGTAATAGCGCTGAAAATAATTGCGGTAAAATTCGAGCATCGGCGTGGTGCCGGAGCGCGCCGCCATCCACGGCGAACCGGCGTAACCGGCCACCGGCGATTCATAAGCGAATGCCATGTGCTGTGCGCAAAGCAAGTCATCGCCCAGCGGCGCGTCGCAGCTCGCGCCGAGGTCGCGCGCCATCTTGTAGGAGCGGATCTGCGAAACGAGCGCGCCGGTTTTGGCGTCGATGCGCGCATCGTAGCCGCCGGTGTCGAAGGCGAGGATGTCCACATGGCCGGCGTAGAGCGGATGATAAACGGCGTTCGCCCAATACCGGTTCCAACTGTAAACGCCCTTGATGTTCATCAGCACGGCGACGTTTGGGTTGAGGCTTTTGACATAATCGGAAAGGTCATCCGCATAATTCGCTAGCGATTCGCAACGGAATCGTGTCCATTCCTGCAAGACGGGATCGTTCAACACGGAAAGTTCTTCCGGCTGCGCGGCATTGTCCCATTCATTGGGAATGATCCAGTCAACGTCCGGCAAACCGAATCGGCGCAAGACGGCTGCCTTCGTGGGATATTTTTTCCGCAAAAAATCGTGGAAGGCCGCGAGACAGCGCGGGCAACGGCAGGAATCCGGCTCCGGTTGCAGCATGATGTTGTCGAACACGATCTGGTCCGCATGCAGATCTTCCACGCCGATCTTCAGGATTTTTTTGAGGTAGTCGCGATACGCCGGCTCGTTCGGACAGGCGTAGTGCCGGTAGGTTTGGAGGCCGTACGGCACCCAGTGGTTGTCCTGGTTGCGCTGCTCCCAATTTTTGGCCTCGGGCAGTTCGTGATACAGCGTCTCGGTGAACATCGTGCCGCCCATGTACAGGCCCACCTTGATGCCATGCGCGTGCAGTTCATCGGCGATACGCTTGGATTCCGCCATCGCCGGGCGTTCATATTCCAGGCCGAACCCCTTGTAGAAATAAATCATCGCGTAACGCACGCCGGCATCGGCCATGCGCTGGATGTTCTCGGGATCGCCCATGTGCGCGTAACGCTCCGGCTCGTCGTCGAAGTGATCGCCGCGGCGCAGCAAAAAATCGAGCGGTTCGTGGGTCTGCCAGATGATGTCCGCCGTCAACTGCCGGTTCGTGGCGGCGGCGCGTTCCCAGCGGGTCAAGACGGATGAGTTGGTGGCACTGTCCGCGCGGGCGTGCCCCGGCATCAACAGACACAAACCGAGGGAGCAGAGATAAACGGCAAATTTCATTTTTTGGACGGGCGGTGTGCCCAATTGAAACAAAATAACAAAGGTGTCTCAGATATTATTATGAACGGCTCCGGCAAAAAATGTCGTTTTTGACAAATTTGTTGATGTTTTGTGTATTTGCAAATCAAGCCGCCGCCATCATGCTTAAGGTTATTGCCATGCTTCC
>DATHOG010000171.1:0-4641 GCA_035485115.1 Candidatus Sulfotelmatobacter sp.
AGTTCATTGAGCTGGTCTTGAACCGTCTGACCATTGTTGCCGTAAGGGCTGTTCGGATCCATCGCCTGGAGGGCTTGTCGCTCGATATAAATTCCCACCAGCTGGCTGATTTCAGATTCGCCCGCCGAGGGCACGGCGTAACCTTGACCGAGGTTTGCGGCCATCTGCAATGCGGACTGGGCCGAAGCTGAATCACCCGACTTGCCATAGGCATTGGCCAGATCAATGGTATCCAGACCGAGTTGTTTCATCTGGGCCAGCTGCGGCAACAGGAGCTGGCTACCACCAAGGGCGTCGGCATCCGCCACTGAAAAACCGGCAGCCAGATAAGCTTCCCGGTCAGTTTCATCGCGGCTGATGGTATAATCATCAAGCGGTTTGCCGGTCGCGGCGGAAAGTTCCTGTACGCCCTGGTCAATCTGGCCGGCGTTGAAGTAATTGAGCGCCGAAAGATAATCGGGCAACGCATTGCCGGGAGCAGACTGTTTGAAGGCGTCCAGCCATTTACGCTGTTCGTCCGGAGACAGGTCCTTGCCCACGGATGCCTCAAAATCCACCTGCGGGTCGTTCGGAAACTTTTCCATGGCTTCCTTCAATAAAGCCGGGTCGCCGGAGGTGCGAAACGCCGCAAGCAAACTTGACGCGGTGCGTCCGTTGGCCTTGAGATAAGCCTCGACCTGCTCACCGGTCAATTTTGGGGGTTTGTCCATGAGCCGCGTCCAAAGATTTGTGGGCGGGCTGCTTTCTTCCGGTACCGGGTTGGTGGAAACGACCGCAACTTGAAATTGCGGCGCGGGCAGATGCGGAACCGGCTCGGGTGGTTTCACCGCCGGCCGTTCATTTTCAATCCGCATTTGCGCGATTTGCTGTTGCAAGGTTTCGTTTTGTTGGCGCAATTTTTTTTGCGCCTGAAGTTGAACCACCGAAAACGCCGCCAAGCCGACAACCACGGCGGTGACGATGGCAGTTTGTGTTTTTGTCCAGGCCATAATTTTCAAAGCTCCTTTGATGAGGGTTAAAGTTGAAACCGAAGCCGTCGCGCCTTTGGCAACTGCGATGGCGGTCACGGTTTTTGCCAGCGCCACCGGCGCAGCCTGAACAGGGTTCGCGGAAATCGCCGCTGTCAAAACTGCACCTGGAAGCACCATGCCGCGTTTCGTGAAAAATTTGCGCAGCTTTTCCACCGCACGTTCAGCGCGCTTGCGCGCCGCCCATTCCTGAATTCCGAGCGCCGCCGCAGTTTCCGCCACGCTTCGGTTTTCAAAGAAGCGCAAGGCGACCAGCGTGCGTTCCTTTTCACTCAACCGGGACATCGCGTCTTCCAACAACGGCGCGAGTTGCCGCCAGAGGTTTTCCGTTTCCGAATCGTTCACGATGGATTGCATATAAGCCTCCTGTTCGCGGGCTTGTTGCCGGGCGCGGGTCCGCAAAAGCTGACGGGAGGTGAGCCGCGCCGTTTCATACAGCCAGCCGGTGAGATTGCTCCTTGGGCGCAGGCTCGCTGCTTTTTTGGCCAGAATCACAAAGACCGCCTGGGTGATGTCCTGGGCGTCGTGCGAATTTCCGGCGAACCGCAGGGCAACGGAATAAACAAGATTGATGTGCTGATCCACCAATCCGGCAAAAGCCGTTTCGGAATTGCGGTCAAGGTATTCCCGCAACAAGGCGATGTCATTCGTATCGGCCATTCACTGATTATTGGCCGATAAAAGCGGGAATTGGACAATTATTTTGAAAATTAAAAACGCGCCGTGACTAGTCAGGCGGTTCCGGTCTATCTCAATCTTTGCTCTTTATGTGTGTCAATACAGCGCCGATAGCAGCGCCTAATGTCATTCCCATACCAATCCCTAAAGCGAGATTGTGCATGACCGCTCCCAGAGCCACTCCAAAATTCATACCCAGAGCGACGCCCACGCCCACGTAATTTTTATTCACGAGGTTTTTCGGCTGGTTGCTCCAATCACAATAAGAACCACTACGATCTCCGGTTTTTGTTCCGGCCATGTTTTCACGTCTCCGGGCAAGGATGCCAAAAGTTCTAATGGTGAATGCGGTATAAACCAAAACCACTACAAAGTTGAAAACCAGAATCTCACCCGGCGTCATCATGACGGAATCGTGCCGACCGTCATTCACCAGACATTCATGAACATCAAAAATGGCCAGCGTGAGCAGTCCGATCGCCAAGGGGAACAAAATCGGAAACACAATCAGTCCGCGTGGCAGCGGGCCATCCCCGCGTATGGGCATAAAGCGCGGACGCTTTCTCCATTGTAAAAAACCCGTATAGATCCCCACAACAAAACTGACCGTCACGATTGAGGCCGCAATTATTATTGCCCTTTCGACCACCGGATATTTCAAACGTAATTCCCATGCCTGGTAGAGATTGTGGCCATTGAACCAGAACAGAATCGCAAAAAACAAAATCGATGCGAATATCTGAAATCTAAACGCTTTCAGCATATTTTTTACAGTCACAGCATTGACGGTGGGGTCAGTCACATTTCTGGGCAGGTTCCATTCGGCCGCCACATAGGTATTATCCTCGATTTGCATTTGTCGCCGACGAAGACCCTGCTCGCGGGCCAGGATCAACAAATCAACACAGAAGAAATAAAAAATGAATGCGGCCAGGAAAAAATCGAAGTGTATCGGCGCCTGGAAAAAATCACATTCCATGGCAGCGACATACACCGCCAACCAAAGCAGATAGGCCACGGCCCGTTTCCGGAACACCCGAACCATAAATTGCCGTTCGCGCGGAGACTTGGAGTCATCGGCGTGCGCCTTGAGAGAAACGTAAGCGGCACCCATGGTCGCAAACAATCCGCCGATTGATCCGGCTCCAAAAGTCACGGCACTTTTTAACGTTGCCACCTTTACGAGGGTCAAGGTCGAGACGGAAGCCGTCGCACCCTTGGCCAGCGCGACGGCCGTCACGGTTTTGGCAAGTTCCACCGGCGCAGAGTGGACGGAATTGGCGGAAATCGCTTCGGCAAGAGTTGCCGTGGTCGAACTCACGCCGCGTTTGAGAAAAAACTTCTGCAACTTTTCGAGCGCGCGGTTCACACGTTTCTTGGCTGCGTCTTCGCCTGCGCCCAAAGCCGCGCCGACTTCATTCAAGCTGCAGCCTTCAAAGAACCTCAGTACCAGCGCGTCGCGATCGGCCTGGCCGAGCTGCAACATCGCCTCCTCCAGCAGCGGCAACATTTGTTGCCATACGGCATCCGTCCCGGCGGCATCGAGAGTCGATTGCATATAGGCCTCCTGTTCGCGCTGTTGGCGGCGGTGTTCCTGTTTGAGGGCGCTGCCGGAAACGAAACAGGCCGTGCGATAAAGCCAGCCGGGAAGAATCGTGCGGTCGCCGAGCGATCCGGCTTTGCGCGCCAGAAGGATGAACACGGCCTGGGTGACTTCCCCGGCGAGTTGCGGGTCGCGCACCCGCCGCAATGCCGCCGAATAAACGAGGCTGGTGTGACGCGAGACGAGCGCGGCAAAGGCGCTCTCGGACTGTTGAGCGGCGTATTGCCGCACCAGTTCCATGTCATCGGTCGTCATTCACCTTATTCATGCACGACTAAAGGCAAAAGGGGACAAAGAAATTGGGATACTACCCATCATATTACAGGCTCGACAAAATGGCGGGTGAACTGTAAAATTCACATACCCGCACTGCACGGCATCAGTGCGGGTATGTGTTATTTTTTCCGCAATCTGAAGGTAAGGGCGACGAAATGTTTTAAAGCCAATTCCAACCAATTCTTTTCAACTTTTTCAACCGGGGGGTTTTTAACTGGTTGCAGCTTTTCACCTCGTTGTAAATATGCCGCCGTATGACGCCGGGGAGATTTGGCATGTTCCGGTTGCAGGCGCGGCGCACACGGAGTGACGGTCGCGGGCACGGCGGGCGGAGTGACGCGCCCTGCGAAGACAGGCTCGCGCCGGTTTTTGGAACAGATGGCGGGCTTTGGATTTAGTTTACAAACGCCATTTTTATTGTTGACAGTGTTTATCTACTGCGCTACTGTATTTCCGCCGGCGCCAAAGTTATGACGCGACAAGGCGGGAACGGATTCCGGTTTTCGGAGTTCGGGCGATTTGAAGTGTTGTTCTTTGACATATTGAAGATGGGAGATGGGGCATCACGGTAGCCGCGCAGCCCTTGTAGATCCGACGCGCTTGTTCCAAGAAGCGGCGCGGTCCTTGCGGACGGCCACCAATTGCGGACCGCGCGCCCTACCGTGCCCGGGTTTGCCATAGGGTGGCGGCCAATCAATCCAACCAAATCAAAGTAAATCCGACCAAATCAAACCAAAATAGTGATGTGTGACGTGTGACGAGTTCAGGGGCGGAATGTCTGAAATCGGGGCAAGTTGAGCCAGACTGGCTACCGGCAAAGTCGGTCTTACCGGTCAAAGCCGTCGTTGAAACTATGGCGGGACAAGCATAGTCAAGGTTCAATGGATCAAAAGCCGAAGGCCGAGGGCTAGATATTGGTAAACATTAAAATTACGAAACGAACCACTACTGTCCGGTTAAGTTTTTTCTGACTGTGGTTTGGGCCATATAAAACCTGCGGATTTCTGCTGGCGGGCTTTTTTTCGATTTCAATTTGGCGAGGTTCCTTTAAGGGTG
>DATHOG010000172.1:0-5374 GCA_035485115.1 Candidatus Sulfotelmatobacter sp.
ACGGTGAAATCAATTTTTTCGTGGATGTGGGCCATGGATTGGTTCCGGCGGCGGATGTGCCGCGATGGTGGGCATTCAAATACCAAAAACGGGGGCGAATGGAAATCAGATAGAATTCACTGCGGGCAAAATTTAGCCACAGATGAGCATAAATGCTGAGATTTATTTTTTGCGATTAATAATTTTCCTTTTCCGCATACCGCTTTGAAATTGTTCTCCTGCCGCCGCACTGAATACTATTTTTCAAAGAATTTAACGAGGTCGTCATACAGGCCGGAACGATTGGCATAGGAGGCATAGCTACGGGCCGTTTCCAGCCATTCATTGGTGGATGGGCGCATTTCCTTGATGGTCTCGACCAGCAGAGCCTGCGTCAATTTGGCCGGACGGCCCGATTGCATTTCCTGATAGATCGCCTTTTCGGAAGCGCGTTCCACGGCCGCGCGCAGATCGGCACCGGAAAAGTGACCGGTCAACTGCGCAAGTTTTCCGATGTCCGTTTTTTCCACCGGCAGATCGCGCAGATGGATCTTCAAGATCGCTTCGCGCGCGGGAACATCCGGCGGCGGCACAAACAAAATGCGGTCAAACCGTCCGGGGCGGCGCAGGGCGTCATCCACCCGCCAGGGCGTGTTCGTGGCGGCCAGCACCATCAGGTTTTCATTCCGGGCGGCCACGCCATCCATCTCGGTGAGGAGCACGTTGACGATGGGGGCCATGGTGGAAGAGGCGCTGGAACGGCTGCCGCCGATGGCATCAATTTCATCAATAAAAATGACCGTGGGCGAACGCCGCCGCGCCTGCTCGAACAGCAGGTGCAGGCGCTGTTCGCTTTCACCGAGCCATTTGGAAAGGATGTCGGTGATGGAAATGGTCATGAACGTGGCCCCGCATTCACCCGCGGTCGCGCGGGCGATATGGGTCTTGCCGCAGCCGGGCGGGCCATACATGAGGATGCCGCCGCCGGGTTTCTTTTTGAATTTTTGGAAAATTTCCGGATTTTTGAACGGATAAATGATGTTCATCCGGATGCGTTCAATGACGTCGGCCATGCCGCCGATGTCGTCAAAGGTGGTCCGGGGCAATTCCGGTTCATTGAGGATGTCGGGCAGGACGGCGGCCGCCGGAGGCAACACCGCCACGGGCAGGTTCCCGCTTACATCTTCATCCGGCTCCGAAGCCGTTTCTTCCGGCGGCGCTGACGGGCCGGTTCCCAGCCAGGATTCCAAGCCGGCATCATGCAATGATTCATCAATGATGGTGGCGGCGCCGTATTTTTTGCGTGCTTCATCGCGCAGCCCGCGTTTTTGGTACACCTTGGCGAACAGCAGATAAGCCCCCGCGCACGCCTTGTTCCGGGCCAGAATTCCTTCCAAGGTGATTTGCGCGGCTGCGGGATCAATTTCCAGATCCACCTTCGCCTTGCGAAGTGCGTCGGCTTCGGTATCGGGAATTTCCGGGGCGGCTTTGAGCAAGTCCGCCGCCCGCTGCGCCTGCCCGGCGGCAAGATATTCATCAATGAGATGCGCGCGGGTCTCCCAATCGCCGGGCGAGGCCAGCAAGGCTTTTTCCAGCAGCTTCAAAGTTTGTTCGTTCATGACGATTCAATTTTTAAACCGGACGCCGTGAGGGCCTATCGCTTCCGTTCGGGATTGAAAACGCCAGCCATCTGCCGGGCGCGTTTTCGGGCCGACCACGCCTTGATACCGCCTTTGATTTTTCGCATCAAGAAATAACCAAGGAAAAAAAGGACCGCCAATAAAATAAGCGTACCCACGGCGGCCGAAATGAATTCATTATCGGCCTGCGAACGCTTGCCCAGGCAAACGAACGCCACCGCCCCCCAAAATGAAACCAGCACCAGCGCGAAGATGGAAAGGCGGATCTTCAAAGGCCATTTGCGATATCCGAGGAAACCGCCGCGCCGGACACCCAATTCGCCGGTCTGGGCACGGATATCGCCAATGGTCAGGTATTCATAAACCTTGGTCAGCGGCCAGACCAGGGCAAACCACAAAACCAGGCCGCCCAGAATAAAACGGAAGGCCACCAGCCAGACCGGGATGAGCAATATATAGAACAGAATATTTCTCTTCCGCATATGGCCGAAAAAATTCCAGGCCTCGATCAACCAGTCTTTGGGTGTGCAGAGTACCCGGTAGATCAGGTCGCGATGTTTAACCGTGATGAAAAGGTTTCGGCGGAAGATTTTGGACGACGGGTCGAAGAATAGCGCGCGGCGGAAACATTCCTCGGCGTGGCCGTAATCTTTCAAACGGTCCAGGTATTGCGCGCCCAGATTGTTGTGGAGGTTTGCATTCGCCGGATCCAAGGCGAGCGCCTCCTGATACTGCCGGATTTTTTGCGCCGTCGTATTCGGGTCATCGGGTTCGCAAAGGATGGCGAGGTTAAGGATGTTGGCATCGCGCGGGTTCAATTCCCGTGCGCGGGCGACGCATTTTTTTGCCGTGGCCAGATCGCCCTGGCGGTAACTCATGTGCGCGAGCTGGTGCCAATGATAGGCGTCGTTGGGATTGAGCGAAATCGCCCGGCGGATGGATTCATCAGCGGCCTTGAATGCACCCCGGTTGAAATAGACCATGGACATGAGCCGGTGCGCAAAACCATCGGCCGGATTGCCCGCCAGGACTTTTGTTAAATGCGATTCGGCTTCGTCATGGCGTTCCAGATTGACCAAAGACTGCGCGGCAGCCCGGTGGGCGCGAAGATTTTCAGGATCCTTGGCGAGCCATTCCAATGAAGCCGCCAGCGACCGGTCCCACTGTCCGGACGACATGAAGCGTTGCGTCAGGATCCCATAATTCGGCCCGGCCTCTGGCTCAAAACTCATTGGTTTGAATTATCGGAAGACCAAACCGACAAGCAAACCTAAATCGCCCCGGGCCGGGTCCGGTTTTTGGAATGGCAACAAATAGATTTGCCCCATTTGCAGATTTCATGCCCGACCGCGAGGGTAGTGTCTTAATTTCAAGAAACCCGGTGGGGCGAGCGTCCTCGCGAGCCGACGTGAGCCCTGGGTTTAAGCGGCTCGCGGGGACGCTCGCCCCACCAATTTAAAAAACTGCCACCACGAGGGTAGTGGGTCAGTTTGGTTGGTAGGGACAGCGTGCTGCGCTGTCCCCGGCGGTAGAGCCGCCGGAAGGGATGAGCAAAAGCGGATTTTACCATCCGCATGCGGGATTGCGCCCGGGATACGGTCGCGGACGGCGCAGCGCGCCGTCCCTACCAAATTGATCCACTGTCACCGCGAGTAATGACTTGCCTTGACAAACGACTGGTTTATGGTCAGCCAAAGTCTTGCAGCGAAAACCCAACTGCCCGAGGAATCATGACAAACTACGTTTGGTCGGCAACGGACAAATCCGGGAAAAAAGTAATCAGGGAAATCGAAGCCGCCACGGCAGAAGACGCGAAGTTTGTTTTGCTGGCCCAGGGCTACTCGGATTTGGAATTGAAGGAGGATGAAATTATCAGCGCCGTCCTGACTGGTTTTCCCAAGCGACAAAACGCCTCCGGCCAGGAAATTAGAGTAACCGGTGCGGAGCGTTTAAAGCACCGGGACAATCCGACCGTGACTTATTGGGATGCGTTAAGAAAGGGCGTAGGCCGGAATTTCATCGTGTTTTTGACGCTCATTGTCCTGGCTGGTTTTGCTTTTTACCGGGGCGACCGGAGTTACTCACTGGTTTATCTTGCCGGTCTGCTGGCATGGATGGCATTCATCCTTTTTCGCAGCTTGCCGTCCGTTTATTACCGCAAGCTGATCAAGGCTTCTGATTGGAGCCGGTGGAACGAAGTTTTGTCGCTGATAGCCCGGCTCCAATCAATCGGGCACCTTGGCCTGGTAAAAGTCCCGGCGACGGAATTGACCCGGAACCGCACCAAAGCCCTGGCCGGATTGGGTCGTTTGGACGAAGCTTTGGCCGAATATAGCCAATGCGAGGGTCGTCCGGATTGTCCGTCCTGGTTGTATAAACTTTTTGTCGCCTCGCTTTACACCACCGCCAAACAATATGACAAGGCCATCGAATACAACCTTGCCTCCATTGCCGAGAAACCGACTTCAGCGTCCTGGGTCGATCTCGCCTACCGCCATGCACGCTACAAACTCGACCCGGTAAAAGCCCGCGCCGCCATGGCCGAGTCGGAAAAAAGTCCATTGCCCGATTTTGCCCAACCGTTTCGCATTCGTTGCCTGGGCGTGATTGCTTATTTGGAAGCTGATTACGCCGCCGCCAAGCGTGACCTGGAGACGGCCATCGTACTCGTGGAAAAAGCCAGGGGCCGTCCGTATCGGGACGGGCATTTAAGCATTGCCCGGGCGTACTTGTGTTGTGTACTCGCCAAGCAGGGAGATTTGGCGGGGGCAAAAAAGAATTTTTCGCTCGCCAAGGCATACCTCGTCGCAACCAAAGAGGATGAGTTGCTGGCCGATTGCCGGCAATTTATCGGTGAAGCCTGACCCAGATTTTGCGACATTGAAATGAGGCCCTGCGGGGATGGGATTTCTCCCTTCATTTCGCGCGGGAAAATTTAATCCTTGGGCGGGATTAAAAGCGGATTCTCGATCCTTGCGGACGGCTATCATCACGCCGTCATTTCAATTTCGGGTTGGCGATTGCGGATTGCTCCTTCCGGACGGGCATTTTTTGATTGGGGACGGCGATGCCGTCCCTCCCGTCGTCCATTCAGGTCGGATTCTCTTTTGGCGCGAAACCAGACACCGGGTGTCTGGCTAATCTCCGGTTGTGCTATTGGCACAAGGAGTTACGCTTAAAAAATAATTTAAAATCGGATGCGCGGCGCAACGGGGTGTTTTTTGGAGATGTGATATGATTGACGAGTGATGAGCGGTCCGAGCCGGACGGGCGAACATGGATTTTGGATTGGCGATTGCGAATTGCGGATTTGCAGGTTCCTCCTGCGCCAAGGTTTCCGCCGCTAAAGCTATGGCGGACAAGACGGAGGACAAGGTGTTCTTTGAAATAGCCACAAAGTGGCGAGTGATGAGCGAGAAGGCGTTGCTGGATGCTGGATACTGAATGCGCCGTAGAGCGTGTTCAGCGTTCAGTTTCAAGCGTGCATAGCGGCTTCGCGGTCCTTGCGGACGGCCACCATTGGTGGTCTGCGCGCCCTACCGTGCCCGGGTTTATCCGAGTAAATCCGACCCGCCTACGTTAAAACTTCGGCGCGGCAAGAGGGGGCGAAGATCTGATGGGTAATGAAATTACGAAACGAACCACTACTGTCCGGTTAAGTTTTTTCTGACTGTGGTTTGGGCCATATAAAACCTGCGGATTTCTGCTGGCGGGCTTTTTTTCGATTTCAATTTGGCGAGGTTCCTTTAAGGGTG
>DATHOG010000173.1:0-14529 GCA_035485115.1 Candidatus Sulfotelmatobacter sp.
GAAACCGAATTGCTGGCGTTGCTGGCCAAGGGTTATTCCAACAAGGAAATCGCCGGCAAATTGTCCCTGACCTTGGAAACCATCCAAAGCTATCTCAAGAGTGTCTACAAGAAAATGCACGTACACTCCCGGGCCGAAGCTGCGGCAAAATATAGAACTTCCCAGGGCAGCTAAAGACCCCTTCCTTGAAGGGCGTAAATTCTGCATTCTTCAATTTCGCTGGCATTTGCGGTTGGTTCTTCCAGCTCCGTCACAGGCCATTACCCCAGTTCTGGGGTAATGACAAGAGGAGTGCTTCATGAAATGGTTAAGGCAAGCCATCAAATCACAAACCAGTGAATACACGTGTTTTTTACCGGGTCAGAATTGCCTCAGTAAAAACCCAACCGGACAGCAATGATCAGCCATCATCCGCTTACGCCATTCATTCAATGAAGGTGAGTGATTTTAGTGCCGCCAAACCTTGATTGCCCAGATCGTCAAAAAAGTGATACCAATCCAAACCCGCCCGGATCAGTCAGAACCAATATCTAAAATACCCAATCCAAATATGAAAACCAACGCAATGATGCGGTATCGAAGCAAGTGTCGCAACCTTCCCAATTGGGCCATGACTGCGGTTCTTTTGATGCTGGCACCCGCCAGCCGTGCCGGCGTGACCGGCCCTTACGCAGTTGACGGCAACACGCTCCACCTGTGGCATCTTCAGGAGACCAGCGGCACTACATGTTTTGATTCTGTGAGCAATCAAAACGCGCAGACATTCAACTTTGATATGACCAATGCTCCGGGGCCCAATGCGTCCATCGAATTCGCCGGGATTTATCCGACTACAAATTTTACATATTTCGGGCAGCCGGGGCCGGATTCGGCAGATGGGTATGCTTATGCCATCACGACGGCGAAGTATTCGTGCTTATATGAGCCTTATCAGTATTTTCCGCCCACGAATTGGAATCCGTATCCGTTTAATGTTGCTTGCACAAATATTGCCAACTTCGTCAATACCAACACGGGGGCCTGGACCATGGAGACGTTGATTCAGCCGCAGGTCAATCTGGCCACCTACTCTGCGCTCGCAAACCAGTATCTTATTGATGGAGACGGTCCGGGCAACCTTTCGCTTCCCACCCGTGCATGGCAGTGGCGGATCGATTATAATAGTGGAAAGCCTGAATTGGAGTTCAATGATGTTTCTTGTCCGGGAACCAATCATCAATTATTTGCCTTTCTTCCGACCACCGGGCCTGACGCGATTGCGTCAGCCCCTCCGTGGCCCTGGTATCATGTGGCGCTCGCGTGGACGGGCGGCCAGCCAACGAACAGCGACTCGCCGCATTTATTGACGGTGTATTGGACTTTGGTGGATCCGGCGCGAACCAATGGCGTGGCCGATGTGCTGACAAACTTTCCGCTGGCTTTCACTTATACGAATAAAGTCGGCACGGGAATGGTGATCAATGCTCCCAACACGCTTTCAACCGGCTTATACCCGTCCAATTCACTTCACGGCACGCCCATGCTGCTCATAGGCGGTCTTGGCCGGGGCACTGTGACCAATGGCATTGCTGGTGCGGGCGGATTTTTGGGCAGCATAGCAGAGGCCCGATTGAGCATGTCTTACCGGCATACCAATGAGTTTATGTTCAATCCCACCGTGGTGCCGGAGCCGCCGACAATACTCAGTGTCGCGACGAACACCGTTGTTTCCTATCTTGGAACCTTGAAAGTGCAACTCATCGAGACCGGGTCGCAACCCATCACAAACCAGTGGTATCAAATCATAAACGGAGTCACCAACCTGCTGGCGGGCCAAACGAATTTGCAGCTGGTTGTCAGCAATGTCACTTTTGCCGCCAACGGGTATTACCAATTGACTGCGGCGAACGCTTATGGCACGACCAATAGCGTTCTGGCCCAGATCACCATCAACCCCGCCGTGGAGGGGGCATTTAACACTGGATGTGACACCAACAACAATCCCTTGGATGCGACCGCGCCCGGTTCTGTGGATCAGCATTGGCAATTGCTGCTGGATCCGGATCCGGCCGGGATAGTTCCCAATGCCATTGTCTGGAATGATGGAAATCCGGTTGTGCCTATCGGTCTCGCTCCTGTCAATGGCGCGTCGGTTTGGATTGGACCTCGTCAAAACGCCGGAACAACCGGCGGAACCTACACATATCAAACAACCTTTCAGGTGGATGAGTGCGTCGCCAGCCCCAGTACTGTGATTTCTGCCAATTTGTTGTTAGCCAACGGAGACAGTACTTCACCTATGCATGTGTTTCTCAATGGTGTTCAAACCAACATCAACCTTCCTGCCAATCCGACCACAACCACCACATCGATTAACTTGACCAATGGTTTGCAGTCCGGCAGCAATACGTTGACCTTCACTTTAAACTATGTAACTGGCAATGGTTACGACGGGGCCGTTGGCTTCAGATGTCAATTATTCCCCGCGACGGGCGTTGCGTTGACCAATGCGCCGGTCATCACCAACGCGCCGGCCAGTGTCACCAATATTTACGGCTCGACGGTTTCATTTTCCGCAGTGGCCCTGGGTGCTCCGCAACTATTCTCCTGGTGGCTTAGCAACAGCGTGCCCATTACCCCGCCGGTATGGGTTGGCACTACATTGCCCTATTTAAGCCTAGTCGCCACGAATTTCAACGCGGCGCAATTGACGGGCACGAACTACTACGCCAATTACCAGGCGGTATTCAGCAATGCCGCCGGCGTTGTGACGAGCGCGGTGGCCACCTTGGATGTCCAGCTACCGCCGCTGACCGTTACCTTGGCGGGCATTCCGATTTGGAATCCAACCAATAGCCAGACAAATATCGTGGTGTTTTTCTCGGCGGCGGTTGACCCGACCACGGCTGCCACAGCTGCCAACTACTCCCTGGACAGCGGGGCGGGGGTTCTTTCGGCCACGGTGACCGCGCCGAACGAAGTTGTGCTCACCACAACGGTATTGGCTCCGGGCACAACCTATAACTTGACCGTCCAAAATGTCAAAGATTCAACGTTCGGCATTACCATGGCGCCATCGCCATCTTCCATAATGGTTGGAACTTATCCGGCGAATGTCGCCCTTTGGGTCAGGGCGAATACCGGTGTCACCACCGATGCCAATGGTGTGAATCAATGGAATGATTTGTCCGGCAACGGCAACAACTTGTCCCAGTCCTCGGCGTCGTTTGAACCGCAATTGGTTACAAATGCATACGGAGATTTGGCGATTCGCTTCAATGCCACCAATATAACTTACATGTCGACGCCGTCGGCACCCAGTTTGGCTTTGACCAGCAATATGACCATTGTGGCCGTGGTGAATTTTGCAACATTAGCCGGTAATACAAATGGCATGATCGTTTCCAAGACAGGCGACAACCTTGGTGGCAATTTTAACCAGCCTGCTCCTTATGATTATTATAGTTGGGCGAGCGGAGTCAGGTTTCTGCGTGGAAACGGCAATAGCGGCGGGGCGGCGGTGGTCACTTCGACAACGACTCCTGCCGTGGGTGTTCCCCACATTCTCGACGTTACCATGACAGGCACCAATGTGACACATCGTCTTGATGGCCGGTTCAATGGCGGCGGCTTGATGTCAATAAATAGCGTTGACACAGGCAATCCTCTTTACATCGGCACGCGCGCCGATGGAGCCAATCATTTGACCGGGGATTTGTCTGAACTTATTGTTATCGGTTCGGCCTTAACCACAAACGATTTGGTTTCACTGGAAAAGCATATCAGCGCCGGCCACACTATTTTTAATTCGAGTCCGACTAATATAGTTGTGTCCGAATCCGGGGGGCAAGTGACTTTGTCCTGGCCGCTTGACCATATAGGCTGGCAGCTTCAGAGCAACTCCATCGGATTGACGGCTACCGGCGCCTGGTTCACCGTTTCCGGTTCAACCTCAACCAACGCAATGGTTGTATCGCCGGATGTAACCCAGACCAATATCTTCTATCGTATGTTTTATCAGGCACAATGAATATGAACAGAAAGATTTGCAATATGACTGACAATATTATTGCTTTCCGCAAAAAAGCTGGCGGATTGTCCTGCAAACCAGACAATACCCAGGACAGTCTGGTTTCCGGTGGCACGAAGGCGCGCCGGCACGCCTTTACGCTGATTGAATTGCTGGTGGTAATTGCCATCATCGCCATTTTGGCGGCAATGCTGCTGCCGGCCCTGGCCAAGGCCAAGGCCAAAGCCAAGCAAACTCAATGTTTGAGCAACTACAAGCAATTACAACTCTGTTATCAGATGTATTTCGGGGATAACAACGATTTGCTGCCACTGAATTTCGTCAATGATCCCGTCGGGAATTGGATTCAGGATCATGCGCAATCGACCGTGGGCGACACGTTCATTCAAACCGGCGTGCTTTATCAATACAATAAAGCCCCCGCCATTTACCGCTGCCCGGCGAACACAAAGATAATTCACTGGACAGGACTGAACCCGCCGCCCGGAGATTATCCGCAAGAACGGACGTGTTCCATTGAACTTTCATTGGGGGGAAATGGCAGCCTCAGTGCGAACGGCCCGTGGACTCTCAGCCGTGGCGGCGTGACCTTCAACTCATATTCAAAATCCGCCCAAGTTAAGAGACCCGGTGACAAAATTGTGTTTTGCGAGGAAGCGCAGTCGACCCTGGATGACGGTGAATTTGGACTTTATCCTTTGGTAAATGGCGTGGTATCTACCAGTATTTGGTGGAATTTGCCGGCCAATCGTCATAACAATGGCAGCATATTTTCCTTCATTGATGGTCGTGCAGAATATTACAAGTGGCATGGACCGGCGATTACTACATATCAAAATGGTCCAGGCACCGGGGACTTTACGGCCGACACTTCAGACGATTTGTATCGGGTTCAAGCCGGAGGTGCCCAGCCTTGACCGGATAAAGGCGGTGCCGCTCCAAATTAGAACATGGCAGGACACGGAGGCTAAAAACGGACATTACAAGGCGTTTTTCCTGCTTCAAGCGGCCATTTTGTCCACAATAATTGTCAGGTTATCCATTGTTGGATTAGATAGACTCGACCATGATTTGGGACATTGAAACGCCAAACGCAAAGCCATCACCGCTTGATTCACCGATTTTACAGTCATCTATTCGGGTGAAGGTTTTATTGTCCAGGCATGGATGGCATGGCTTGGCGGTTTAAATTTTTTGCGATGGATCAAGCTGTAACTCGCTTTCCCGATCACCCGTCCATATGTCCATCATATAAAAATATAATTCCATGAACGGCCGCAATTTTAAAAAATATCATATCCGTGATACACACCCGCTTTGATGAAACACTTTAAATCATTAATTCCCTTGCTCTGTTCACCCCTTCTGCTGACGGCAACCTGCCAGGCGGAATTGTCATCCAACCTCGAACAACAATTCGAGGATCCGCCAGCCGTGGCCCGGCCCTGGGTCTTTTGGGTCCTGACCGGGGACACGACACCTGCGGCCATGACGCGTGACCTGGAACAGATGAAAGCCAAGGGCATCACCGGCTGCATCCTCTATGAATGCCAGTCAGGCCGCGGCGTCAATTGGTGGACCCGGAACCTGGTCTTCGCCAACAAGGATTATCACACCGCCCCGACACCCGATTATCCCAATCCGTATTATACGCCGATTCCGAACGGCACCTGTGCGACCTGGGGGCCGCACTGGCGCGTGCTGGTCCGTTTTGCCGCCAGGGAGTGCGCCCGCCTGGGCATCAGTTTCGTGATCAGCGACGGCCTGGCCGGTACCACCGGCAACATCCCCGAAGAATACGGCGAACAAAAACTGGTCTGGACGGAAACCTCCGTCACCAACGGCCAGACCTACGATGGAATCCTGCCCGTACCCAGAGTTAATGGGCCCTCTGACAATTTCCCGCATCCGGAATGGAAAAATTTTCGCCGCGACATCGCCGTGCTCGCCGTGCCGGACCAGGGCGACTTTGATCCGGGACAGGTCATCAACCTTTCCGAAAAAATGGATGCCGCCGGACATCTGCATTGGCAGGCACCCGCCGGAAATTGGAAAATAATCCGCTTCCTGCAAGTTCCCACTTACACCCACAACGAATGGGGCTATTACACCGACAGCATGAGCGCCGGGGCCATGGACCAGACGTGGGCCGTGACGATGGCGCCGTTGCTCGCAGAAATGACTCCCGAAGAACGCTGCGGACTCACCGGCATCGAGGACGACAGTTGGGAAGCCGGCAAGTGCACCTGGACGAAATTGCTTCCCGAAGAGTTCAAGAAACGGCGCGGTTATGATTTGATCCCCTGGCTGCCGCTCATCGCCGTGACCAACCTGGGCGATGCCGACACCCGCGCCCGCATCCAGCGCGACTACGCCCTGACCATCAGCGACCTGATCGTGGACAACCATTACGGCCATCTCAACCAGATCGCCACGCAAAACGGCCTCGTCTTCCACTCGGAAGCCGCCGGCCCGAATTATGATTGGGCCGACCTGCTCAAAACCAGCGGCCAAGTGAAGGATGCGATGGCTGAATTCTGGATGCCCTCCACCCATCGGCCGACGATGGACAGCCGGTTTCTGCTGCGCAACGCCGCCAATGCGAATCATATCTACGGAAAAAAGGTCACGATGTGCGAAGCCTTCACCTCGCTCGGCCCGGAATGGGAGGAGACCCCCTTCACCATGAAAACGGTGGCCGACCAGGCGTTCTGCGACGGCCTGAACAAGATCTGCGTCCATTGTTTCAGCCAGTCGCCCTCGCTGACCGCCAAGCCGGGCTATGTCTATGTCGCCGGCACACATTACGATCCGGGCGTGACCTGGTGGGATGAATCGTCCGCTTTCAACCTGTATCTCGCCCGCTGTTCCACCTTGTTGCAGTCCGGCCGGTTCGTGGCCGACGCGCTTTTCTACCATGGCGACAATATCGGCCATGGCGAACAAAGAAAGACCATCCAGCCAACACTGGGCGAAGGTTACGACCACGACAACGGCAATTCGGATGTTTTGCAGACCCGCTTGTCGGTCAAGGACAACCGCCTCGTATTACCCGATGGCATGAGCTACCGCGTGCTGGTGTTGCCGGAGCAGCAACCCATGCCGTTGAATGACCTCGAAAAAATCGCCGGCCTGTTGAATGCCGGTGCCACCGTGGTCGGTCCGCCGCCGATGGGGATGTCGGGAAGGGTGTTGCATGCCGAAGACCAGACAAAATTCAACGACTTGGTTGCGAGCTTATGGGGCGGAATGGACGGCACGAAAGTCACGCAAAAGAAAATCGGTGACGGACAACTCGTCTGGGGCCAAACCGCGCGCGAAACGTTGCAGAACGATGGCGTGCCGCCGGATTTCGAGGCCGTCGGCGTGAGTGACGATGGCACGATCGATTGGATCCACCGTCAAACCGATGACGCGGAGATTTATTTTGTCGCCAGCCGGTGGGAACATCCGGAAAACATTGCCGCCACATTTCGCGTGTCCGGCAAACAGCCCGAATTATGGAACCCGGTGACGGGCGAAATCCGCGACGCCACGGCGTTCCGGCAGGCCGGCGGCCGCATGACGATTCCGCTCGAATTTGGACCTTGTGGTTCCACCTTCGTCATATTCAGGAAATCCATTGCGACAAACATTGACGGCCCGACGACATCAAATTATCCGGCTACGAAAATTTTATCCACGCTGGCGGGGCCGTGGACGGTGAACTTTGATCCCAAGTGGGGCGGGCCGGAGAAAGCGGTGTTTGACGAACTCACGGACTGGACGAACCGCCCGGAACCGGGCATCAAACATTATTCAGGAACGGCGGTTTACCATCAGGCCTTCGAACTGCCGGCGAAAGCATCCACGGACAAACAGCTGTGGCTTGATTTAGGAGAGGTTCACGAAGTTGCTTCCGTGCGGTTGAATGGACATGACCTGGGTGTGGTTTGGACGAAACCGGCGCGCATGGACATCACCGCCGCCGTGCAGCCGGGCCAAAACGATTTGGAGATAACCGTGGTCAATCTTTGGCCCAACCGGCTGGGATATGATGAATCGCTGCCTAAAGAGCAACGCTTGACGGAATCAAACATCCATAAATTCGGCCCCACGTCGCCATTATTGCCGTCGGGTTTGATCGGGCCGGTTCATCTACTGATCGAAGAAGCCTTCGCGGAAAAATAAAACTGCCATTGCCTGATCTTATGTCGCAATCAATGCGGAATTTTCTACCACAAGCCACCGTTCAGTTTACCGTCAGGCGTTTATGCTATCAAGACCGGTGCCAGATTGTATGCCCCCCCCTCCGATTTCGGGCGGTTTACGAAATCGCGGCCGTGCGGTTAAATAATCAGGCGATTAATATTCACACCTCATTTCAAAAACGGATCAAAATCAATTCATGAAAATATTTCACACCACAATTTTAGCCTCCCTGCTCTGCGGCACAACAGCCGCCCTGCCCTCGCGGGCCGCGCCGCAGCCCGTGGACGACGCGCTGCCGATGGTCGGCACTTCCGGTCACGGTCACATGTACCCGGGCGCGACCCGCCCGTTCGGTTTTGTTCAATTGAGCCCGGACACGCGGACGCAGGGCTGGGACGCCTGCTCCGGTTACCATTATAGCGATACAAACATTCTCGGGTTCAGCCACACGCATTTGTCCGGCACCGGCGGCATCGATCTCGGCGAACTGCTCATCATGCCCGTGACCGGCCCGTTGCAATCCAATTCCGACAGCTACACGCCGTTGAGCGACGGCCGGTTCAAATCCGAATTTTCGCACGACAAGGAATTCGCCCAGCCCGGCTATTACCGCGTGGCGCTGGATACCTATGGCATCGAGGCGGAACTGACCGCCAGCGCACATTGCGGCATGCACCGCTACACGTTTCCTGCGTCGAAGCAAAGCCACATCCTCATCGACTTGGTACATGGACTGGGCAATAGCCCGTCGGAGGCATACTTGAAGATTAATAGTGACACCCAGATCAGCGGCTCGCGCAGCAATAACGCGTGGGCGAAATGGAAGACCATTTATTTCGTCATCGAAAGTTCCAAGCCTTTCAAAAAATACGGCATGGAGGTAGAAGGAAGACCCTTGCCTGCCGGAATATCAGGAATCTCCGGCAAACAATTGCGCGCACATCTGGATTTCAAAACGTCGGCAGGCGAACAGATCATTTTGCGCGTCGGGCTCTCGCCCACCAGCATCGAGGATGCGAAAAAGAACCTGCGCGCCGAGATTCCGGGCTGGGATTTTGACGCCGTGCGCGCAGACGCCCGCGCGGAGTGGAACGAAAATCTTTCGCACATCAGCGTCGAATGTTCCAATCCGAACATCCGGCAGACGTTTTATTCGGCGCTGTATCACACCATGTTGACACCGACGCTCTACAACAACACGGACGGTTCGTATCGCGGCGCGGACCAGGCGGACCATCCCGCGCCGGGTTTCCAGGACTATTCCACTTTTTCGCTGTGGGACGTTTATCGCGCGGACATGCCGCTGATGTCGCTCACCGAACCCGGGCGCGTCAATGATTTCGTCCAAAGCCTGCTGGCCAATTACCAGCAATCCCCGGAACACCTGCTGCCACTCTGGCCGCTGGCGAATTACGACACCGGCTCGATGATCGGCTACCACGCCGTGCCGGTGATTTACGATGCTTACCAGAAAGGCTTTCGCGGCTTTGACACGCAACTCGCCTATCAGGCCATGCGTGACTCCGCGATGAGCGACCGCTGCCGCGGCGATGAATATCGCAAGCTCGGCTACATCCCCTGGCATAAACCGCCATATCCGCGCGGCAGCGGCGCGACGGTCGCGCGGACACTGGAATGTTCTTACGACGACTGGTGCATCGCGCAGATGGCCGCCGCACTCGGCAAAACGAACGACGCGGAACTGTTCACGCAGCGGTCGGAATATTTCAAAAATGTTTTTGATCCGCAGACAAAATTTTTCCGCGCAAAAAATGCGGACGGTACGTTCGTCGAGCCGTTCGATCCGCTGGAAGTAGCCCATAATACAAATGCCACCGAGGGCAGCTTCACCGAGGCCGATGCCTGGCAATACGCCTTCGCCGTGCAACACGATGTTCCCGGTATGATCCAGCTCTACGGCGGCAACGCGGCATTCGTTCAGCGTTTGGACGAATTTTTCAATATGGATTCCGCGATGCATGACTGGCGGATCGACGTCACCGGCCTGGTCGGCCAATACGCCCACGGCAATGAACCGTGCCATCACATCGCGTATCTCTATGCGCTGGCCGGTGCACAATATCAAACGGCGCGGCGCGTGCGCGAAATCATGCTCACCCAGTACGACAACACGCCGGAGGGGCTTTGCGGCAACGACGATTGCGGCCAGATTTCCGCCTGGTATGTCTGGAGCGCGCTGGGGTTGTACCCGGTGAATCCGGCCAATGGCGTCTATGTCATCGGCAGCCCGATGGTGCAAAAGGCCGTCATCAAGCTGGATCCAAAATATTCCTCCGGCGGCACCTTCACCATCACCGTGCATTCCAAGCCGAACGGATATATGCAATTCAATCCGCTATGCGTCTATGTCCAGTCTGCCAAGCTCAACGGCCAGCCGTTGACCCATCCGTGGATCACCCACGAGGACATCATGCGCGGCGGGACGCTGGATTTCGAAATGGACCTCCTGCCGAACAAATCCTGGGGCAATGGCAATTAATAGCGGTTTATGAAAACTTGCAGTCGTCCGTTTTTGTCAATTTTCTCCCTCACCCCGGCCCTCTCCCGCCGGGCGAGGGAGAAACGTTCCCAGCGTCATACGAAACCCGGCGGCTGGATTGGAGACTACCGTACTCAAAAAAGAAAAAGCCAACATGGCTGTTTCCTCTCCCGGCGGGAGAGGGTCAGGGTGAGGGAGAGAGCGGGGCGACTACCACTACAGTCCGCTTTTTATTTGGCCCCATGACGAAATTTTTTTATTTCGCCATTTTGCTTTTTGCCGGCCTTTGGTGGCAACGGGCAGATGCCGTTCCGTTGCCTTCTGACGCTCCCGAGAGCGACGCCTTCAGCAAATTCGGTCCCTACCATGGCAGCGTGGTCAAAGGCGTGGACGCCACCACCTTGACGGGAAAAGTCATGTGCGGTTATCAAGGCTGGTTCGGCACACCGGATGACGGAAGCCTTCGCAACGGCTGGCAACATTGGACCAAACATTCAGGGCCGATGGCAGATGGAAACGCCAAGGTTGACTTGTGGCCGGACGTATCGGAACTGTCGGCGGACGAAAAATTTCCCACGGGTTTCAAATTTGCCGACGGCCGGCCCGCGGAAGTCTTCAGCTCCTACAAGAAAGCAACGGTGTTGCGGCATTTCCAGTGGATGGAGACCTATGGCATTGACGGCGTGTTTGTCCAAAGGTTCGCCGGACGGCTGCAAAATCAATCCGTCCTGGACCATGACAATACCGTGCTGGCCAGTTGCCGCGAAGGCGCGAATCTGCATGGCCGAACCTATGCGGTCATGTATGACCTGAGCGGTTTGCCCGCCGGGCACATCGATATGGTGATGGATGACTGGCGGGCCTTGCGCAAACAAATGGCCATCACGGAAGACCCTGCTTATTTGCATCATCATGGCAAACCGGTGGTGGCCGTTTGGGGCATCGGTTTCAATGACCGGCGGGCCTACACCCTGGCCGAGTGCCGCAGTCTGGTTGAATTTTTGAAACAGGATGGGTGCACGGTCATGGTGGGCGTGCCAACGCACTGGCGTGAACTTAAAGGCGATGCGGTGGCCGATACCAATCTGCTCGAGATCATCAAACTGGCGGATGTTGTCAGCCCATGGACCGTGGGCCGGTATTCCAATCTGCCAGGAGTGACGAACTACGTCCGGAACACCTTGACACCCGACCTGGCCTGGTGCCGCGCCCAAAAGATCGATTATCTGCCCGTGGTATTCCCCGGGTTCAGCTGGCACAACATGTACGGCGGTCCGTCCGACAAGATTCCGCGTTTGCATGGACAATTCCTGTGGTCGCAATTCTCCGAAGCCAAACGCGCCAACGCTTCCATGATTTATGTCGCTATGTTTGATGAAGTGGATGAGGGCACGGCAATTTTCAAATGTGTGAACGACGTGCCGGCCAGCCAACAGTCGAAATTTCTCACCTTCGAAGGCTTGCCTTCTGACTATTATTTAAAAATGGTCGGCCAGGGCGCGAAAATGTTGCGCGGTGAAATTTTATTGCCATCACAAATCCCCTCCCTACACCATGACTGAAACCAACCTGCCACCTACTATGAACACACACGTCTTTTTCAAGACCGCCGCCGTCTGCGCCGCGTTGCTCTGCGCGCAGCCGGTCATGGCTCAAACCGCCGATTCATTCAATGGATTGGGATCGGGCATGGACAACCTGTATCGGGTTTCAAATGCGCAATCGCGCTCCATCAGCCCGGAAAATTTCACCGGCGACAAAGGCGCCGGCGGCATGTCTACCAACGGGCCCGCGGCCAAGGGTGCCACGCGTGAACTTGGCCAGGGCTGGAAAGTTTCGCCGAACGTCCACATCGCCGCGCACAAAACCTTCACGCTGGCCGACATCAGCGGGCCGGGGGTCATCCAGCAGATCTGGTGCACGCCCGCGCCGCTCAACACCACGCGCTGGGACATCCTGCGCATCTACTGGGACGACGATACCAATCCGTCCGTGGAATGCCCGCTCGGCGATTTCTTTGCGTGCGGCCTCGGAAAATTTTGCCAGATCAGCTCGTTACCCGTGTGCGTGAACCCCGGCAGCGCGTTCAATTGTTATTGGCAGATGCCGTTCCACAAACATTGCAAGATCACCCTGGAAAATCTGGACGACAAGGACATGACGATCTACTACCAGATCAATTACGCGCTGACCGATGTGCCCACCGATGCCGCGTATTTCCACGCACAATTCCGCCGGGAAAATCCGATGAAAACCAAGGGCCTGTATACCATCCTCGATGGGGTGGAAGGCCAGGGCCAGTATGTCGGAACCTATCTCGCCTGGGGTGTTCATGAAACCGGCTGGTGGGGCGAAGGCGAAATCAAATTTTACATGGACGGCGACGACCAGTTCCCGACGATCTGCGGCACGGGCACGGAAGATTATTTTTGCGGCTCGTATGATTTCGATACGAAAGGTGCCGACGGCCAGTCGCATTACACGGAATTTTCCACGCCTTACTCCGGCCTGGCGCAAGTCATCCGGCCGGACGGCCATTACGATTCGCAGACGCGCTTCGGCCTGTACCGCTGGCACATCCGTGATCCTATCCGCTTCCAAAAGGATTTGAAGGTGACCATCCAGGCGCTCGGATGGCAATCCGGAGGACGTTATATGCAGGAGCAGGATGACATCGCCTCGGTGGCGTTCTGGTATCAGACCTTGCCGCACAAAAAATTCCCGCCGCTGCCTGACCGGGATGAATTGGAATTGCATTGAGCCTGTCCGAGCCCAAAAAACATATTGCCCGCGCATTTGCCAATGCGGCGGTGCGCGCGTGTCTGGCGCTGGCGTTGATGCTGGTCATCGGCTTGGTCTTCAATGCTGACGGTGCGTTTTTCAAGATCGGCACACATCGCGATGCACTACGGCAGATGTCCGTCTATGGCATTCTCGCCTGCGGGCTGACGCCGGTCATCATTTCCGGCGGAATTGACCTGTCGGTCGGCAGCGTGCTGGCGTTGGCAGCGGTGTGTTGCGCGCAGATGGCCATCCACTGGAACTGGTCCGGGCCGGTGACGGTGATCTTGACGGTGTTGGTGGGCATGGCTGCCGGTGGATTGTCCGGCTTGATGGCGACCCGCCTGCGCATCCAACCATTCATCGCCACCCTCGCGATGATGGTGTTCGCGCGCGGCCTGGCCAAATACGCCTCCGGGGGCATGAAGATTTCCACCGCGATCGCCAATCCCGACGGCACCTACCGTTACGTGGACGTGCCGCCATTGTTCCGGTTCGTGGATCATCGCGTGTTCGGCGAAAACATTTCCGTGGTCACGCTTATCTTTCTGGTCTGCGCGGTGCTGGCGTGGCTGCTCATGGCGTGGTCGGTCTGGGGCCGCTACATCTACGCCATCGGCGGAAACGAAACGGCAACGCGCATGTCCGGCGTGCCGGTGACGGCGGCCAAGGCGTGCGCCTACATATTTTCCGGCGCATGCGCGGGGCTGGCCGGCATCTGCCAGGCGGCGCAGGAACAACAGGGTGATTCCGAGGCCGGCGCCGGCTATGAGTTGATGGCCATCGCGATGGTGGTCATCGGCGGCACGAGCCTGATGGGCGGTCGGGGCGGCATCGGACTGACTTTGATCGGCATCTTGACCATCGGCTATCTCGACAAAATTTTAAGCATCAACGCCGTGCCGGAAGCGGGGCGGTTGATGCTGACCGGCGCCATCATCGTAGCGGCGGTTTTGACGCAACGTAGAAAGCAAAGTTGAACCCTTATGAAAAGCTCCAAATCCCAAGCTCCAACCTCCAGAGAAAAACCAATCTCCAAATTACAAAA
>DATHOG010000174.1:0-25800 GCA_035485115.1 Candidatus Sulfotelmatobacter sp.
TAAGCGCCGGGCGCGGCGGTTTTGATGTTCGGCGTCACGTCCGCCGGAACCTCGCCCAGCGCCCATTTGATGCCGCCGACGAGAATCTGCTGGAACATCGGATTCGTCCAGACATCCTCGCGGTGTCCCATTGCGGTATAAAACACGCGGCCTTTGCCTTCCATGCGTGCCCAGGTGTTCGGATAGGCCGGACGCTGATACATCGGGCCTTTCATGTGCGGCGCGTCGATCACCGTCAACACATGGTCGTCCGGCGAAAAATCCTTCAGCGAATACCATTCCTCCGGGAAGGCGAAACTTGCGCCCACATTTTCAAAGCCGGGAAAATTCGGATCGATCACCGAGTTCGTCGCGACCTGCTGCGCCCCGTGGATGATGAACTCGCCGCCGATAAACCGCACATACGGATCGGCCTTGTCGCCGTGGTTCACGTACCGGTCGGGGCCTTTCTTATCCTCGTTGTCCGTATGAAACGTGTCCGTGGCCGAGTGGCTGCCGATGAAGCCCTTGCCGCTGCGTACATAATCGAACAATGCCTGCTTGCCCGCCGGCGTCATCGGCGGATTTTTGTCCGTGCCTTCGCTGCACAGATCGCCCGTCGTATAAAAAAATACGGCGTCAAACTGGTCGAGATACTCCTTGCTGAACTTTGAGCCGTCTTTCGAGAAGGTGAATTCCCAGCCATTTTTTTGGCCGAGTTCCAGCAGGGCTTTTTCGGCAAAACCCGGCTGGCCTTTTTTCCAGGAAATGACCCCGTGCTCGTAACCGCTGGACTTGGTGAAAAACAGGATCTTCTTCGGCCCGGCGGAAGCGGTGACGGCCGCGACGAGCAGCAAGGTGACGATGGCAAATTGGCGGAGGATTTTCATTTGGTTGTGGTTATGGACGCATTATCGCGTGAAATGGTTGCGGGAAAAGTATTTTAACCCGGACGTTTGTCCGGGTTTGCCGCCCCGCGAATCGCTCTTTTATTTTGCCGGGATTTTCTCTATCAATACAGCATGCAAGACCCCATTTCCAAACCGGCGACGACGCCCGGTTCACGCTCCACCCTTGATCGGCGGCATTTTCTAAAACAGACCGGCGCCGCCGGCATCGGCCTGGGCATGGCCGGTTATTTTGGCATGCTCGCGAAATCAGGCGCGCAAACGGCTTCCCCCAAAACATTCGGTGCCAATGATAAAGTCACCGCCGCCGTCATCGGCACCAACGGCCGCGGCCTGGCGCATATCGACTGTTTGACCGGCTTGTCCGGCGTCGAGATCACGCATATTTGCGATGTGGATACGCGCGCGGTCGCAAAAGGGATCAAGCAAACGCTCAAAAAACAAACGAACGCACCGCAGGGCGAAGGCGATTTCCGAAAAATTCTGGCGGACAAATCCATTGATGTCGTGACCATCGCCACGCCGGATCACTGGCACACGCCGATGGCGATTTTGGCGATGGCTGCAGGCAAGCACGTTTATGTGGAAAAGCCATGCAGCCAGAATCCTCATGAAGGCGAATTGCTTTTGCAGGCGGTCAACCAATACCAGCGCGTGGTTCAAATGGGCGCGCAACGTCGTTCGTGGCCGGCCATGATCGAAATCATCCCGCAAATCCAGAACGGACTCATCGGCAAAACGTATTTCGCCAAAGGCTGGTATGTGAACAATCGCGCGAGCATCGGGCATGGCAAGCCCGTGCCGGTTCCCGAATGGCTGGATTATGAATTATGGCAGGGCCCCGCGCCGCGCCAGCCGTACATCGACAACCTGATCCATTACAACTGGCATTGGCGTTGGAAATACGGCACCGGCGAAGCGCTCAACAATGGCACGCATGAGATGGACGTGGCGCGTTGGGCGCTCGGCGTGACCTGGCCGGTCCGCGTCTCATCGAACGGCGGGCGTTACGCGTTTCAAGACGATTGGGAAACGCCGGACACACAGACAATTTCCTGGGATTTTCCCGAAGGCAAATCCATGGCCTGGGAAGGCCGCAGTTGCAACGAATTTCCAATCGATGGCAAGGCGCGCGGCGTGATGGTCTATGGCACGGAAGGCACGGCATTGCTCAACGACGGCAATTACACCATCTACGACCGGAAAGGTAAAATCATCAAGCAGGTCAAAAGCACCGAGGTCGTTGACCCGACGGACACCATCAGCGGCAGCGGCCACGCCATGGATGCGGCGCATGTCTCCAACTTCATTGAAACCGTCCGGGGCGGCCAGAAATTGAATTGTCCGATCTCCGAAGGTTATGTCAGTGTGAACAACCTCCACCTCGGCAACATTGCGTGGCGCATCAGGCGTGAATTGAATTGCGATCCCGCCAACGGCCACATCCTGCATGATGGCGACGCGATGAAACTGTGGCGTCGCCAATACGAATCCGGCTGGGAGCCGAAGGTCTGATTTTAGATCGTGGAAACTTTATGAAAAAATTAGTCTCAATTCTAACCGGAGTTTTGTTTTGTGCCGCCGCCTTCGCGCAGGGTTCCGCCGGCGATACGAGTTCCGCCGAAAAACTCGGCTGGCAACTGGCGGTGCATTCCTACACGTTCCAGAAATTTTCCATCTTCGACGCGATCGACAAGACAAAGGCGCTCGGCGTGAAATACATGAGCATCTCCGGCAGCGCGATGCTCGACGGCACGAATCACCTGACCACGGTGGATTTGACCGATGCGCAGCGTGCGCGGATCGATGAAAAGCTGCACGCGGACGGTTTTGGGAATTTCGTGAACATCGGCGTCGTGAAACTGCCGGCCGACGAGGCGGAGTGCCGCCACGTTTTTGAATTCGCAAAAAAATGGGGCATCAATACCCTGGTTTCCGAACCGCCGACCAACGCGTGGGACATCATCGAAAAACTCTGCGAGGAATACAACATCCGCGTCGCCATCCACGAGCACCCGAAAGGACATTCGATTTATTGGAATCCCGACACCGTCCTGCAGGCCGTCCAGGGGCGGCCAATGCTCGGCGCTTGCGCGGATGTCGGCCACTGGATCCGGAGCGGCCTGGATCCGCTGGAATGCATCAAAAAATTGGATGGTCATATTTTTTGCCTGCATTTCAAGGACCTCAACGAGTTTGGCCCGGGCGCGCACGACGTTCCGTGGGGCACGGGCGTCGGCAAAACCCGCCAGATCATGGAAGAACTGAAACGCCAGCATTTTCACGGCGCATTTTGCGTGGAATACGAATACCACTGGGAAAACTCCTCGCCGGAGATCGCGCAATGCGTGAAATTTTTCAACCAGACCTGCGATGAACTGGTCGCAGAAGACAAAAAATGAACGTAGCGCATTCCAACGCCAAGACGTTGGGAGCGTTTCTCCCTCTCCGCGTCGGCGGAGTCTGCGGAGCCGATGGGGAGAGGGCCGGGGTGAGGTGCTCGTTTAACCATTATTTATTTTAAAACCTCCAAGCTGAAAATCTGTGTTTCATCTGAAACTATCTGCGGCTAAATTCCTACCGTAAATGCAAGACTTGATTGCCAAAGCGGCGACGCTCCTCGAAGCGCTGCCTTACATCCAGAAATACTCCGGCGAGACTTTTGTCGTGAAGTACGGCGGCAGTTTCATGGATTCACCGGATGAATCCGTGCGCACCGATGTCGCGCGCGACATCGTCTTTCTGGAAGCCGTCGAGATCAACCAAGTCATCGTCCACGGCGGCGGCAAGGCCATCACCCGCGCGATGGAGAAAGCCGGCCTGAAGGCCAATTTCATTCAGGGGCAGCGCGTCACCGATGAAGCCACGGCGCAGATCGTGGACGATGTCCTTACGCGTGAGATCAACCCCGAGATCGTCAGGACCATCAACGCGCTCGGCGGCCAGGCGGTCGGCTTCGCCGGGCCGGACATCTTTAAATGCAAAAAGCTTTACCTCGACGACAAGGAGAATCCCGGGAAGAAAATCGATATCGGTTATGTCGGCGAAGTCATTGAGGTCAACGTCGCGCCGTTGAAAGAATCCATGTGGTGCGGTTTCACGCCGGTCATCAGTCCGACCGCGCGCGGCGAGGACGGCAAGATCTATAACTGCAACGCCGATGTCGCCGCCGCGATGTGCGCCATAGCCTTGAACGCCAAACGGCTCGTCTTCATGTCCGACGTCCCCGGCCTCCTGCGCGACCCAAAAGATGTTTCGACGGTCATTGCGCATCTGCAAACCACCGAAGTTCCCGATTTGAAAAAGACCGGCGTGATTGACAAGGGCATGATCCCGAAGGTGGACAGCGCCGTCGCCGCCATCAAATCCGGCGTGGAAAAAGTTTCCTTCGTGGATGGCCGCGTGCCGCATTCCGTGCTGCTGGAGATTTTCACGGACAAAGGCAACGGCACGGAAATCGTGCTTTGATTTTATTTAATGAAATGCGATTTTGTCACTGTGACAAACCAAGCTGCTTACATTTTGCGCGAGAACACCGGGACTTCCGGCCTGGTGAATTCCGCCCGCGACGCGCTTGCCATATTGGCAGAGCATGATATTCCGCATCTGATTGTCGGCGGTCTGGCCGTGCAGGAACATGGCTATCCACGCGTGACGATTGACGTCGATATTGTCGTGCCGGACGTCTTGGAAGCTGTCGAGTTTCTTACCGCGAATTTAAGCGGTCCGTTTTTCCGCGTGCCGAATTCTCATGATCGGGTTGAAGACCGCCGTAACGGCGTGGAAATTGATTTACTTCCTGCGGGAAAAGTCGTGAAGCATGGCTGCAAAATTCCGTTTCCACAGCCGACGACCGTTGCGGAAAAATTTCAAATCATTCCACTCGCCGATCTGATTTCGCTGAAGCTGGATAGTTGGAGCAACAGCCCGACCAAACGGCTCAAGGACAAATCCGATGTGGTGGAACTGATTTTGCGCGCCAAACTTCCGCGCGACCTCGCCGTGAATCCCGCCGTCCGGGCGCTTTACCTCGAAACGTGGGACGCCCTGCAATCGGAAAAATAATTTGCGATTGCAGATTTTCGACTTACGATTCGGTTTCCAAATCATAATTGAGAGATGAAAGAATTTGTTCCACCGGCGATTGTGCAGAATCAATTTGAATCGGTCCGCGAATTGTTCGCGAAAAACGTCGTGCCGAGCTACGGTCGGTTTGATCTGGCGTTGAGTCACGGCGAGGGCAGCTATGTTTTTGATGTGGCTGGTAAACGTTACCTCGACCTCGCCAGCGGCATCGCTACGAACTGTCTTGGCCATGCTCATCCGGCCATCCTCGGGGCGCTCGTGGAACAGTCGAAAAAATTGATTCACGTCTCGAATCTGTATTACACCGAACCGCAGGGAAAACTCGCTGCTGAAATCATCAAACGTATCGGCCCGGGCAAGGTGTTTTTCTGCAATAGCGGTGCGGAGGCGAACGAAGGCCTTTACAAGGTCGCGCGCAAATTCGGACACGACGAGGGCCGCTTTGAGATATTGACGGCGACAAATTCGTTCCACGGACGGACGCTCGCCGGCATTGCCGCGACCGGCCAGGAAAAGGTGAAAAAAGGGTTTGAACCGGCTGTGCCCGGCTTCCGGCATATTCCCTACAATGATTTGGAAGCCGCGCGGAACGCCATTTCGCCCAGCACCGTCGCGATTTTGATTGAAGGCGTCCAAGGTGAAGGCGGCGTCACGGCGGCCGCGCCCTCGTATTTGCTGGGCTTACGCCAGCTCTGTGACGAAAAGAAACTGCTGCTGCTCATGGACGGTGTGCAATGCGGTCATTATCGTACCGGCAAGTTCCAAAGTTTCCAAAAGACACTCGAAGGCGTTTCCGGCGGTGACAAATTTTTGCCCGACGGCCTTTCAATCGCAAAATCGCTCGGCGGCGGATTCCCCATCGGCGCCTTCTGGTTGCGCGCGCCCTATCAAGATTTGCTTGGCGCGGGCACCCACGGCACGACGTTCGGCGGCACGCCGCTCGCCTGTGCCGTCGCCTTGAAAATTCTCGAAGTCATTGAAAAAGAAAATCTCGCCATAAACGCGGACAAACTCGGCGCGTGGCTGAAATCCGAAATCGGGCGGCTCGCGCAAAACTATCCGACCGTCGTGAAATCAGCCCGCGGCCTCGGTTTCATGCTTGGCCTCGAACTTCAGGAAAAGATTCCCGCCTTCGCCGCGAGCGACAAGACGCCGGCGATCCAATTCACCAACCGCCTCCATGCCGCTGGCTTGATGGTTGTACCGGCCGGTAATCACATCGTGCGGTTGCTGCCGCCGCTGAACCTGAAACCGCAGGAGGCAGGCGAGGGGATTTCGATTATTGAGCAGGTCGTGAAATCGCTCGCATGAACGCCGCCGCGCATAAGCATCTGGCCACCGTTGATCCGGTCATGAAACGGCTCATCGCCGAGCACGGCCCGTGCGCACTGGAATTTCAGCCCCGTCGTTCGCCGTTCCAATCTCTCGTCCATGCAGTGGCACACCAGCAACTACACGGGAATGCAGCGCGTAGCATTCTCGAACGGTTCAAAAAACTTTTCCCCGCCAAAAAGTTTCCCGCAGCGGAAGATCTGGCCGGGGTCACGGATCAACAAATGCGCGCGTGCGGATTTTCGTTCTCGAAGATCGCCGCCATCCGCGACATCGCCGCGAAAACCCTGGATGGAACAATCCCATCAGCGGCAAAAATCAGAAAAATGGCCGACGAGGAAATCATCGTACGGTTGACCGAGGCACGCGGCGTCGGTCGCTGGACGGTCGAGATGCTCTTGATTTTTCAGCTCGGCCGCACGGATGTCCTGCCGGTGGATGATTTTGGCGTCCGCAACGGTTTTCGCATCGCCTACAACAAGCGCGGAATGCCGAAGCCGAAGGCGCTATTGGTGCACGGCAAGAAATGGCGACCGCACGGCACCACCGCCGCGTGGTATCTCTGGCGTGCCGCGGATGCCCCCAAGGTTTCGCCAAAGAAAAAGAAGTGACGGCGCGATTGGCTTCGGCTATAAAATCTACTTTGGACGGTCGTTCCCGAAAAATCAGCAGCCATGAAACATTTGTTGTCTTTGGAGAAATTGCCGCGGGCGGACTTTGAAAAGATTTTGCGCGACGCAAAAATTTTCAAACAGACGCGCGGCGCACACCCGACCCAGCCGCTCGCGGGACAGACATGGGCGATGATGTTCTCGAAATCATCCACGCGTACGCGGGTTTCGTTCGAGGTCGGCATCCGCGAACTCGGCGGCAACGTGATGTTTCTCAATGCCACCGACATCCAGCTTGGCCGCGGCGAGCCGATCCAGGATACCGCGCGCGTCATCGGCCGCATGGCGCATGGCGCGGTGATCCGCACATTCGCGCAGAGCGATGTGGAAACCTTCGCGAAATTTTCAAAAATCCCGACCATCAATGCCCTGACCGATGACGAGCATCCGTGCCAGGTGCTTACGGATATCTTCACTTTCGAGGAGATGCGCGGCAGCATCAAAGGCAAGGTCGTCACGTTCATCGGCGACGGCGCCTGCAACATGCCGGTGTCATGGATTTTCGCGGCGGCGAAACTCGGTTTTGAACTGCGCATCGCCGCGCCGAAGGCTTTTCAGCCGGCGCCGAAAATTCTAAAGCGCGCGGGCGGCAAGATCATCCTCACCGAAGATCTGAAGGCCGCCGCCAAAGGCGCGGATCTGCTTTATACCGATGTCTGGGTTTCGATGGGCAAGGAGGCGGAAGCCGCGGAACGCATCAAAGTTCTGGGCGGCTATCAAATCAATGCCGCGCTCGTGAAGCTCGCCAAAAAGGACGCGCTGGTGATGCATTGCCTGCCGGCGTATCGCGGCAAGGAGATTGATGCGGAGACGTTCGAGAAAAATGCCGACACGATTTTCACCCAGGCCGAAAACCGTCTGCACACGCAGAAGGCGATTCTCAACTGGTGCGTGAGCTAAACGTTGCCGGTTCGGAAAACTTGCAACGTTCAACCTATAACCGCGTATTGCCGCAGATACTTCAGCGCGACGCGAAAATCTTTCGGCCACTCGCTTTTGATGGTCACGGTTTCGCCGGTAACGGGGTGGGGGAGGCTCAATTCCTCGGCGTGCAGCGCCACGCGCGAAATCAGCGGACGTTCCTCGCGGCCTTCCTTCAAACGATAATCACGTTTCAGCCGCGAGAGCCAAAGTTTTTTGCCGCCGTATAGCTCGTCGCCGACGATTGGAAAGCCGGCGTGCTTCAAATGGATGCGGATCTGGTGCGTGCGGCCTGTGAGCGGCTGACAGCGCATAAAGGCCCAGTCGGAAAATTGCTCCAGCACTTCGAATTGCGTCTTCGATTTTTTTCCACTTTTCGGGTTGACCGTCATCTGGCCGATCTTGACCGGATGCGGCGCCAGCTTGGCGTCCACTTCGAAATTTTTTTCCGGCGGAATCCCCCAGGCGAGAGTAACATACTTTTTTAACGGCTTTTCTGAGCCGAACATATTTGCCAGTGCGACCAGGGCCGGCTTGTTTTTTGCGAGCAGGATCACCCCGCTGGTTTCAAAATCGAGCCGGTGCGCATTGGCCAGGTAGGTGAGGTTCCGTTCCCTCGCCCAGGGTTTTTGCTGCTCGATACCGGCGTGCAGCAGCTTCATCAGGTTCGGGCGGTCCGCATCGTAGCGGTCGGGCGAAGTCAGGAGTCCCGCCGGTTTTTCGAGCGCAAATAAATCCCCATCCTCAAAGAGAACGGGGATTTCCCAAAATTCCTTCGTCGCGGGTGACGAAAGTTTGACGGGCGTGCTCACGTCAGTTGGCAGCGCCGGACTGCGATTTTTGGAAGGCGGCGATGTTGCGGAATTCACGCGAAGCCTCGTTGTTGACCCAGATGGCGAAGGCTTCGTTCTCCCGCCCGCGGCGCAATTCCTGGATGAATTGCGGGAGTTCGGTGGCCTTGCGCGCGGCGTCGCCGGGCGAAATCGTACGGACGTGCATCACGAATCCGCCGTCGGCCGTCGGCATAAACCGGCTGATGCCGCCAACGGGTGTGCTGAAGGCGGCGTTCCGCAGTTCACGGATGTCCGCATGGCCGCCGGCTTCCGGCACTTCCGGGGTCGTCAACGAAAACGGCGAGAGCAAAACCGGAGCCTGGCCGGCGGCAACGGCGGCGCTGGCGAAGGATTTTCCGGTGGCGGCCTGGATGGCGGCGGTGATATAAAAATTTGTTCCGGCGCTGTAGGCCAGAGCGAGGGCTTTTTGCATGCGGTAATCATTTTGCACCCGCGCGCCGATGTCGGCAAAGGCCGGGATGGAGCTGGGCATCTGGTTCGCGAGGCCGATCATATAGAGGCCGTCCGAGCCAATGATCAAATCGGAGAATGGTGAATCCGCTGTCAGCGTGAAGGCCGTTTTCTCCACATTGCGGACATTCGCGAATTCCGGCGCGGAATCGTCCTGTGCGAATGGCCCGGAGAGCTGCGCCGTCAGGCCTTTTTGTTTCGCGATGGTCGCAAGATTTTCCGGTTTCACCGGCTCGGCGGCGAAAACCGTATCACGCAGTTCCTGCGCCGGGGTCGCGGCCAGCGACATTGCCCGTTGCCGGATGATCAGGTCGTGCAGCTTGGCCTTGGCCTGGTCGGGGGTCAGATTTTTGAATTCCTCGGACTGCGCGTATTTTTTATAATTAATCTCCACGAGGTCGTTGAGATTGGTCAGCGCCGCCGCGGCTGGATTCAGGTAGTTGGTGATGTTAAAGAAAACGTAGCTGACCT
Organism: Candidatus Sulfotelmatobacter sp.; assembly: GCA_035485115.1. Lineage (GTDB taxonomy): Bacteria > Verrucomicrobiota > Verrucomicrobiia > Limisphaerales > UBA11358 > UBA11358. The sequence goes on from DATHOG010000174.1 coordinate 9,673, forward strand.
GCAAACGGTCCGGCACCCGGTAATAAGCCATGTTGTTCGTGAAGAACTGGCCGACATCCGCGGGCGTGGCCGTGGCTTGCGAAAGATAATTGCTCGCGGAAAAGAACACCGCCTCGGTGCTGGCTTCCATATGGTCGCGGTCGTAAAGCGCGGCTGCCTCCTGCGGGGTGACGAGCGCGCCGGCCAGGCCGAGCGCCATGCGCAATTGTTCGATGACCAGTTGCGTGCGGACGGCATGTTCGAAATCGGCGCCGGTGTAACCATTATACTTGCTGAGAATCTGTTCCACGAATTGGGACGCCGAAATCGGCGAACTGGAATGCAGATGTTCGAGCAGGGCCGGCGAATGCAGCCATTGCGACGCGGCGTCGGCCACCGAGTCATCCGGCACGGCGATCCCCAGGCTCTTGGCCTTGGCCTCGAACATGAGATTCAGATAAATCTGTTGGTCGATCGTGGTTCCCGAGACGTTCTTGTCCTTTATCGGCCATTCGCCATTGTTCAGCAGAAAGTAAAGCTCGAAGTCCTTTTCCGATTGCGTGACTTCCTCGCCCGTGAGCTCATGGCCGTAAAGCGTGCCGTAATTGCCGCCGCCGCCGCCGTTGTTGCCATTGCGGCCCGTACCGGAGCCCATGAATACGACAAAAGAAATGATGGTGAGTCCGGCGACGAGCCACCAAAGCCACGCTGCATGTTTGCGAATTGATCCGATCATAGTGAAAAATGAACAAATAGCGTAGCTTGCGAAAACGGGCAAAGCAAACCGATTTTACTGACAACTTCCTCGACGTTTATGGTCGGTGAATGAATTTGACGTTCCCACGGCTGGCAAGGGGGAAATCCTCCTCGTCCTCCTCCTCGACCCTGGATCCGGTTATTTAGGTCGGATTTGGTTTGATTTGGTCGGATTTACCCATTGATTCACCTTGATTGACCTTGATTCGGCCCGATACCGCCAATTCGTCCCCCCGCGTCAGCGGTGTAGCGTCGAGGCTGTGCCTCGATCGACCCGCAATCCGAAAACAAAGTCCGAGTTCGGCTCCCCAGCCGCCCCACGTCGTTATTTAAGTTTGATTTGGTCGGATTTGGTTTGATTTACCTTGATTCGGCCTGATTTCGCCAGTCCACCCATCAACCATCAGCCTGTTTCCGGTTTGACCTCCTCGCCCGTCATCCTAATCGTAATCGCAACTACGCCGATTGGCCACCGCCCCCGCGTTTTTTTTCCCGATAAGCGCAAATAAGCGCATTTGTTAAACCTGCAATCTGCAATCCGAGATTCCAATGGGCGGGCGGGCTGAATGGCTTGATTCAAGCCATTCCAGCCCGGCACCCGCGCCAACTCGTAGCACGTGCCAACTCCCATCTGCCACTTCGTGGCTATGTCAAAGAACAATACTTCAAATCGCCAGCGCGAACTCCGAAAAACCGGAATGAGTCCTGTCGCGTCCCGCATGCGGGACGGATCCACCATAGCCAGCAACAAAAACATTGTCAACAATTAAAATGCTCTGTGTTGTATAAATACCGTTTTGGACGGCATTGAACGCAGGCGGGCGCGGTGGCAGTTGCACGCCGGATAATTAAAGACCGGTTGGAGGGGGAAGGCTGTACGTTGAAGGAATTGCGGAAGCGCCGGAAGGGGGATGTTTGAAGGACACTGAACTAGGTGTTGGGAGGCTGCCCAAAACGATTTTGAGCGTCTGTGCCTGGCAAGAAACCACACTCAATCAATGTCCAAATGCCTCCAACCAGTGGAACCAGGATAATGAGGCTCCACCAGCCAGATTTATTGCGGTCATGCCATCGCTTCGTGACAATCGCAAAGGCGGGCCAAATAATCGCAAGCTCGAGCAGATTAGACCAGAGGTGACTTTCACATCTTTGCGCAACAGTGACTATCACAAAAAGCGGAAGTGTGGCGAGCCAGTAAATCGAGCGCGGAATCCGCCCTGAAAACTGAAAATAGAGTTTGAAAATAGCGTTCATGCTCGGCACCCCGGCAACTTTGGTTGGAAAGGGGTCGAACGGTTAATCCGATCCTGTATTTCTCTCCTGATTTTGAATCCGGGATGCATTTCGTTAATGATTCTGTTCTTTGCGTCGCTCCGCGTTTCTCAGCGTCTCTGCGTTTAAAATGTTCGGCTTTTCGTTCACGTTTGGAGCGTGTGCCTTGGTATTTCTCTGGAGGTTGGATGTTGGTACTTGGAGCTTTACCTCCGCATAGCTGCGTTTAATGAAATCTCTGCCCGTCTGGAAGGATCGTAAATCCGCGCCATCTGCGGACAACCCCCCCCCATTCTTCCCCCAATCGCATATCGTAAATTTATCCGAGCCACTTCGCCACATCACAGGCGGCGTAAGTGATCAGAATGTCCGCGCCGGCGCGGCGCATGGCCAGCAGGCTTTCCAGCGTCACCGCCCGTTCATCAATCCAGCCCTTCGCCGCGGCGGCCTTGATCATCGCGTGTTCGCCGCTCACCGCATAGGCGGCGGTCGGCAGGCCAAATTCCTGTTTCACGCGGTATATGATATCGAGATAGGCCAGCGCGGGCTTCACCATTACCATGTCCGCCCCCTCCTGCACATCCAGCGCGACCTCACGCATGGCCTCGTCGCCATTGGCCGCATCCATCTGGTAACTGCGACGGTCGCCGAATTTGGGCGTGGATTCCGCCGCTTCCCGGAACGGCCCGTAAAAGCCGGACGCAAACTTCGCGGCATAGCTCAGGATTGGCGTTTCCAGAAATCCACTGTTGTCCAGCGCCGTGCGGATTGCGCGCACCCGCCCATCCATCATGTCGCTCGGCGCGACAATATCCGCGCCCGCTTCCGCATGGCTCGCGGCCGTTTGCGCCAGCAGCTTCAGCGACGGATCGTTCAAAATCTTGCCATCCTGCACGATGCCGCAATGGCCGTGGTCCATGTATTCGCACAGGCAAACGTCCGTGATGACCAGCAACGACGGCACCTCTTTTTTCAGGAGCCGCGTGACCCGCTGCACGATGCCGTTTTTCGCATAAGCGCCGGAAGCCTTCGCATCTTTCATGTCCGGAATGCCGAAGAGCAGCACCGCCGGAATGCCGAGGGCGTGCGCCGCCGCCGCGTCGCGCACGATTTGGTCCGGCGAAAGTTGAAAAGCTCCCGGCATGGAATTGATTGGCAGGCGCAGCTTGCGCCCCGGACGCGCGAACAGCGGCAGGACGAGCTGCGAGACATCCAGCGTCGTTTCTGCCACGAGCCGGCGCAGGGCAGGGGACGTGCGCAACCGGCGCGGACGTGAAATGGGAAATCCGGGCAAAGTCATGTCACAGTTTAGGATTTGCGAGCGGACAGTCCAATCACAAATCCGCCCCGGTAATGCGTGGTGGCTTTCCCTCCGCGGTCATCCCGGAGGGATGCAGGAAATTAGCCGGGCAAGGCCGCGAGGCTGCCGCCCCCGGTGTCCGTCCCCAAAATTTCTTCCGCCCCGGCGGGGCGGTGGAGACGTGTGCCTTTGCGTTGCGTTCCAGCACCCCGGCCACGGTGCGGATTTTTCCAGCGCGTCCGCCGCCCCGGCCCCGCTAGGGGCGGAATCTTTGTAGTTCACCGGCACCGTTTTGATTTGGCTCCGTCAGGCGGAATATGCCGCTCCTACGGAGCTTTGACATTTCTTGGATTTGGGTTCTACATATATGCCGCGCTTCCGGCGCTGGGGGAACGGGAAAGTCGCGGAGCGACGAAAGAAAGTAGCCCACGGCGCGAGCCGTGGGTGAACGGGCGGAATTGAATCAAGCCCCGGATGGGGCGAAAGTAACGGGGGCAGTCTGACCATTGACCTGTTTTTGGCCTTTGGGTCAAATGATTTGCTCCGGCAGTCACCCATTTTCCCGCCGCCGCACTTCTTCGAGCAGCATCCGCCCAAAGGTTTCGGCGTGCGGGTTGGGGCGTAAAGCCGAAAGGCCAATCATCACCGTCGCGCTGGGCAGCACCGGTGCAAACCGCCGGGCGACGAGAGTCCGTGGCATGATGCTGATGATGCCCTCGGTCAGGATTGCCGCCGCCCGGTGCGCCTCCAATTCCGTGAACAAAGTTGAGATGCCATCGTTCACAAGTGAAACGAAGCGCGGCAAAACTCCGAACGGTTTGAGTATTCCGCGCACGTGCGGCACATATTCGGGATAATTGCCCTGCGCCAGGCCGATGAGGGGAAGATCGCGCAAGCGCGTGGGCGGAATTCGCTTCAGCTTTGCCAGCGGGTGCGTCTCCGGCATGACCAAAACCGGCTGCAGGCGATGCAATTCGGTCCATTGAAATTCTGAATTTTTCTTGGTTATGGAAACGCCGGGACTGATCATCATGTCGAGCCGTTCTTCATTGGCCAGTTCGTTGATTTCCCGCGATGAAAGATCCGTCAGCTCGATACGCACACGCGGAGCGGCCGATTTAAACTTTTCCAAAGCGGCACCCATGATGCCGGCGACGATCGAGGGAGCATAGCCGACGCGCAGGGTCTCGCTTCGCGCTTCGCCGCGCACGCGTTGAACGGCCTTGTTCGCACAGGCGATCACTTCGCGCGCTTCTTCATAAAACAGATCGCCCGCTTCGGTGAGCTTCACCTTGTTTTGTCCGCGCACGAGCAGCGGCACGCCCAGTTCTTCTTCGAGATCCTTCACCTGCCGGCTGAGCGCCGGCTGGGTGAGATGCAGAATCTCCGCCGCACGATTGAATGATCCATGGGCGGCGACGGCGACGAAATAGCGCAGATGGCGCAGTTCCATAGCACAACCGTAGCTCATACCAAAAGTATGGGCGAGCGAAAAAACAAAGCATTGGGCCGTTTTTTACACCGGCGGTATTTTCCATGCGTGTTAATTGACGGATGGAGAGGCGGTGATAGCCACTCCAGCAAAACTTGAAACCAACGGACTGATATATGAAAACAACAAAAAAAAGATCAGCGGCAATCACCGGCGCCGGCAGCGGTCTTGGCCGGGACATCGCACTCGGGCTGGCGGCGAAAGGTTATCGCGTTTTCGGCACCGCGATCGCAGACGGTGAAATTGCCGATCTTCAGCAGGCATCCGGCGGGAAAGTGGCGTTGAGCATTTGCGACATCACTGATGAAAAGAGCATCCAAAGCTGGGCCCGCGGCGTTTCCGATATTCTTGGCGAAACCGGCCTCGATCTTCTTATCAGCAATGCCGGCATTCTCACTCCGGGGCCGGTTGAAATTTTGCCGCTGGCCGCCATCCGGCGCGAATTTGAGGTCAATGTCTTCGGCGCCATGTCGGTCATTAACGCCTTCCTGCCGGCACTTCGGAAGGCGCGCGGACGCATCGTGCAGATCAGCACCTGGACCGCCACTTTGCCGCTTCCGTTCAACGGACCGTCCGGCGCATCGAAGGCCGCGATGGAGGTTTTTGCGACTGTCTATCGGGCCGAATTGAAGCAATTCGGCATCGACGTAGTGGTGGCACCGGCGGGCAACATGAAAACTGGCGGCCCTGAGAAAACCGCCGCCGCTCTTGCGCGTGTCGCCTCCCGCATGACGCCGGAACAGCGTGAGCTGTATGGACAAACTTTTGGATCATTCGCCGCCGCTCTCAACGGCATGCAGAACAGCGGTCTCGACTCGGCCGCCGCCGCCGGCAGGGTGATTGAGCTGGCAGAACAAGTGCCCGCGCCGATCCGGGCGGCGGTGGGTCAGGACTCTGAAGAGATTCTTAAGCTCGTCCGTGAAAAATCTGATGGCGAACTGGACGCACTCCGTCTGCAGCTCGCCGGCCTGAAATAAAACAAACCAACCATGAACCATTAAACAAGAAAGGATTAGTTATGATCGAAACAATTGATATCAACGATAGTCGCGCCATTCGCAACAAGAACAACGTCCTCGGCTTTTACGATCTGGTGATCAACCGGAAGAAGTCGGAAGAATTCGTGGGCAAATTCATCAACCCCGCGTATATCCAGCACAACCCGCTCATTGCGGACGGTTCCGACGCACTGGGAAAATTTTTCGCCCAGATCACCACGACCCGTCCCCGGGCACGGGTCGTCGTCCACCGCATCATCGCCGTCGGCGACTACGTATGGGCGCACGTGAATTTTCTGAATCTGTTTAACGATGACCCGAACGATACGGGGATCGCCGGGGTTGACATCTACAAAATGGATGCCGACGGCAGAGCCATTGAGCATTGGGACACATTGCAGTTGGTTGGCGACCCGAAAAATTCAGCTCCGTTCATCGCACTGAACATCCCCCGCGCCAATCCAAACGGCATGTTCTGAAAAACGTAACATTGCATTCACCTGACAAACAAACAACACCATGAATACGAACAATAAAGCCGGGCTCGACGCCTTGCTCACTCCGGAAAATTCCGTCCTCGTCTTGATCGATCACCAGCCGTTCCAGTTTGCCAACACGCGCAACATGGATCCGACGATGATTCTCAACAACACCATCGGCCTCGCCAAGGCGGCGAAAGCGTTCAAGGTGCCGACGATCCTTACAACCGTCATCAAGGATCGCGGCGGCAATCTTCCGCAGGCGCTTCAAGCCGTATTTCCCGACCAGGTGCCGATTGACCGCACGACGCTCAATACCTGGGAGGATTCACGCGTGGTCGATCTCGTAAAGAAGACCGGTCGCAAGAAAATCATCTTCGCTGCGTTATGGACGGAGATTTGCCTCGCATATCCTGCGATTCACGCGCTGGGAGACGGGTACGATGTGTATGTCGTTACGGACGCATCTGGAGGCGTGAGCGTCGAAGCCCACGACCGTGCGATTCAGCGCCTTGTCCAGGCGGGTGCTGTACCCGTGACCTGGATGGGCGTGATGAGCGAGTGGCAACGCGATTGGGCCCGCGAAGCGACGGTCCCTGCCGTGGCCGAGATCGTATTGGCGCACGGAGGCTCGACCGGCACCAGCCTCGCGTGGGAATTGCAGCTTCTAACTTCTGGCGGACAGAAGCACTAGAAACACTAGAAACGGGTCAGGCGTGACTATTGACGCGTTTATTCCCCTTGGATCAAATCATTGCCATGCTCCGGCAACTGCCACCGGTTACATTGCTTTCTGTCCGGGAAGTTCAAGATTTTCTCGCTGAGACGAGGTAGTTGATGTTGCCGCCGCCGGCGTGAAAGTTGCCGTCGGCAATGGCTCGTGGCTCGGAATGATATTTCTCAACGATGTCGGCGAAGGCGTTTTCAAAACCAGTTTCGTCGCTGCCGCCACGCAGGAAAAGCTGACGCAGGTTTTCCTTGTTCCAGGGGCCGGTCGTGGAATCTTTCCATTAGCGTTCCTGTTCCACGAGCGCTTTTTGATCCGTGCCGGAACAGTGGGGAAAGAGCGGCGCGGGGCCGGTCGTTTTAATGAATGACAATGTCCCTAATTCGGACCAGCCGGGTCGTTCAGTTGTGCAGGCGGAAGTATTGTTGTCCGCCGGTCATGGCATTGGTGTAAGGACCGATAATGACGGGTCCCGGAAGATCCACATACGGGCCGGCTACATTGGTGGCTGACTGCAAGGTAAAATTACCCGACCAGTTTATCACCAGGTTTGTGCCGATCATGCCGGCGGCCATCGTTCCGGGAGCGGGCAGCACAGAGGTGAAACGAACGGCAGTGGCATAAAAACGGCCGGTGCCCATCCCGCTGACATAGGTAAAGGTGACGGTGGGGGAGGTCGTGGTGGGAGTGATGGTACCGATGTTCTTCCAAACGCTGTTGGTGGTATTGCCCGGGCCGCTGGAAAAGGCGGCCGTGGTGGCGGGAAAGGTGGTGGCGGAAACGCCGGTGGCGCTAGGAGCGATGATTAAATTGTTCGCTTCCATCGAGGTGCCCGTATTCCTTCCCCATGTGACATCGACACTATAGGTCGGCCCGACCAAAAGGGTCGGGGTGACGGAAAAGGCGGTGGTCGGCTGGGCGGTGTTCGAAAAACGGCTGCTGGTGGCCGTGCAACCGGGAGCTGTGCTAAAGGTCGCGGAAATCGTGCTGGAAAACCCGGTGTAAGAAAAAGCCGGATTATTGGCGCCCGTGGTGCTGTTCCCGGAGCGGCTCTCCACGACATTCGTGGTGGCCACGGGCACGACGGCTTTTATCCGCAAGATACCGCTATACAACGCGCTAAGATCCCACGCCAAATCATAACCGGGAGTGGCGGGAACATAACTGCCGAAAGTTCCCACGTAGCTCCCGGCGTTGAAAAGCTTGAAACTGTTGGTCGCCGAAAACGTCCCGGCAATGTTGTTCAGGACGAGAATGCCGCCATAACTGAGAGAAGAAACCCCGCTAATGTTTCCGGAGGAATTGTTGGCGGCATCGACTGTGAAATTCAAAGTGCCGTTTCCTTGAAGGGACATGGAATTGCTGATGATCATCGTCTGGCCGAGATTCACATTCACGTTTCCGCCATTGACTTGAAAGGGGCCGGTAAACAATCCGGTGCCCGCCAGGGTCCCGCCGGTCATGGTGACGGCACCGTCGTCCTCACCGGAGATCGACAGCAGGCCGTTGGTCAGGTTAATGGCGGCAGAATTTGTTGCGGTGATCGCCACCGTTCCACGGCCGGCGATCGTTACGGTGCCGGGACCGTTGATCTGGTTATTGAACGTCAACTGGGTTCCCGGGCCCGTTTTCCACGCCTGGTTTACCGGCACGATCACCGGTGAATCAATGGTGGAACTGTTCAGCGCGGAGAGCATGTTGATACCGCCACTACCAATCGTCAGCGAGCTGCCGCTGATGTCGATGGCGGGGGTTTCCTGGAAATTCAACGAGTTGACCATGGCCGGTTGCGTCAATGGCATGTTAAAATTGTTGCCGCTCAACTCGCTGAACACCACGTCGTTGGTCGTCGAGATCGCGATGCCATCGAACCAATTGTTCGTATCGGTCCAGTCCGATGATTCGGCTCCGGTCCAGAACAGCATTTGTGGCGGGGCATAATAACGCACATAATCCACCGTCGTTTGGACGGGGCTCACCCCTAATGGGCCAAAGCCGCCGCCAGGTTGACTTCCCGCCCAGGAGGGCGTTTGTGACTGGACGCTTAACATAACGACTTCCGTCCGGTCGGAGTGCCCGGTATTTGTCGACAAATCGATAGTGCCATCGATGCCATATTCGTAATTAGTAGGCGTCCACAACAGACTATACGTGTGGAATCCCACGTTCAATCCCGAGCCCTGTTGACCGGCGTTGACCGTTTGTTCCTGGCCGCCGTAACCATCCCAATGCAGGGTTTCCTGGACGGAATCCCAGATCACGGCGTCATCCGTCCCATCCACATACCTGTGTTCGGCCACGTCGATCTCCGCACCTGAGGCGGACGGATCACCGATAAATTCGCCTACGGTGGGTGATTGCAACCAAAATGCCGACCAGGTGCTGTTGGTATCCACGAATGAAATGCTGGCTTCGTAATAACCTTCAAATGAGCGGAAATTGCTGCCGATGATTCCGGTATAATTGATGCCATTGGTCGTGTAGGTATTGATCGTCAGATAGCCGTTGGTGACCGTGATCGCACTGAGCGTATCCACCGCCTGCTGGGAAACCTGGTTGTAATAATACCATTTGGTCAGGTCCAATCCGTTGCCGTTGAATTCGTCGCCCCATACCTCATAATAACCGGGCGGCGGTGTACCCGATGCGTTGCTGGAATGGAAAACGCATGCCAGGGCCAGCAGGGCGGTTAAAAAAACCGCCTTGGAGTAAACAAAAAATAAATTACGCCGTTGATTATTCATAAAATAGCCGCTCCACTTGCCTTCAGTAACTATACCTACAGGCAAATACTATTAGTTAAAATGATGATTAACTCATCCAGTCTTACAGAGTAAGACCGTCGGTTACACTATCATGCTTTTAGAAACATCCTAATTTTTTAACTTCTTTTGAAACACGAGCAGTTGAAAAAAGAGGATCAGGTGACGGTTTGTTTTTTTGACCGAAAGGCCTTGGAAAGGGGTCGGGCGTGACTGATGGTATATTTTATATACTTTGATCCTGATTACCCGCCTGCTTCCGCTTTGCGGAATTCGGCAAAGCAAGGCTGGAAAATGGAAAACACGCGCAGCTAAAAGTCATTTTTTGGCTTTGATCAGAACCATATCAGGCCGGGTGCCTTTGGTGATTATCAAGTCGTAGTTTTCACAAATGGCGATGAATGCCTGTTTCCCGGTGACATTCTCCCAGCGAATGGACACGGCTGGCTCGACCTTTAGTTTGCCTTGTTTATCGGGCATTCCATAACCAATTGCTGGATCAAGCACATAACTTATGTTTGCTGCGCGCCCAAAATTTTCCAATGCGGTTGTGATGGGGACATGCTCAAATTGAATTAGAGGAATGATAATTTTGTCATCGCCAAGCAAACGGACATCTCCGGGATCAACGGTTTGATTGGTATAGGTGATTCTTGCGACGGATGTCAGCGGGTCTTCGGCCAAAACAAGATTGTAATTATTCAGCACATCTAAAAGCGCTTCTCTGGCAGTGAGATTGGTCCAGTAAATTGACAAAATGGGTTCGTGTGTGATCGCGCCGTCTATATCAGGCGTCTCCCACCATTGGGACAACCGGGGATCAATCTGGTAATTGATTTTTGCCACCCGTGCAAAATTCTCGATGGCCGTGTGGAGGGGAACATCGTGAAATTGTATGACGGGGATGGCCATGTACGTGCCGGGGTCATTGTGCTGCGGCTCGGTTTGGGTGACCGCATTGCTCAGCGGGGCATTCGTGACCGCAGCCGATGCGGACTGGCATTCAACTTTCTCCATTGTGCCCAAGTGCAAAAACAATGTGACCACGAGCACCGGAAGAAATGGGAATTTGACGTTCATGCCGTCCAACTTTGCTTCGGCCGGAAATTTTTGTCGAGTTTAAGTGTACTGCAAAAAAGATCGTTCGATTGCAAACCGCACCGTGAACCACCCGGAAATCGTACTACGAATTCCTTCTCCCTCCCAAAGAGGGAGAAGGTTAGGATAAGGGAGCCTCGGTTTCGCGAGACTCCAAATCGGATCATCCCACATGATTTCTACACAACAGATCTAAACGCGGAGTTAAAATTCTTTGGCAACCTGTATAGATGGATTAAATTCCCGCCATGCGGAATTTACGTGATTTCACCATAGCGGTCGCGGCGGCGGTTGGTCTGGCGCTGGCGGTGTACCTTACGTTCACCGTCGCCGGCTGGGCGAACCGCGGCTCGGGGTTGCACGTGATGGGCACCGCAAGCGTGGTGCGGGAGGTGCAGTCGCTTTCCGACCTCGTCACCGTGCAGTACGTCATGGAAAAAGTCGTCGTGCTCGAGGACGTGAAGTGGTACGGCGAAAACCGCGTGTTGATGCTCGCGCACGGTGTGGTGAAGGCGGGCATCGACCTGAAACGCCTGCAGGCGGGCGACGTGACGATTTCCGATAAAAAAATCACACTGCACCTGCCGGTCTCGCAGGTCACCGATGCGTATCTCGATGACAAGGCGAGCCAGATCATTGACCACAGCACGGGATTGCTGCGCTCGTTCGACAAGGACCTGGAGCAAACGGCCCGTCAAAACGCGGTGGATGATATCGCGCGGGCGGCGCGCAAAGCGGGGATTCTGGAAGACGCCGACAAACGGGCAAAGGCGGAATTGGAGGCTTTCCTCAAACAGGCCGGCTTTGAGACGGTGGAATTTCGATGATGGCGGCACCGGGGCTGCGGACGGCATTGCCCAAATTCTGGCTGGCGTGTCTAATTTTCACCGGCCGTGGCGCTTCTGGAAAGCCTTGCACCGCGAGGCGCTGACGGGGGCGATAAACGGCCCGTTGGCGCGGCGGCGCGCCAATGTTGGCAATCTGATACACCGCGGCGCGGGCATCCAGCGCGGCGGTAAGCGTCGGGCTGAACGTGAAATGTGTGCTGTTAAATTTTCTGGCCACGCGGCTTGTTTCGCAACTCGTGTGCCAGAAAGACCGCAAAATGGCCCGGTCATTTTCTGCCGAGCGCCTGCAATAATTTCCCGTGGATGCCGCCGAAGCCGCCGTTGCTGAAAACCACCACCACATCGCCGCCATGGACCAGCTTCGCGATGTGTGCCACGATGGCATCCGCGTCCGGTAGATACGCCGTCGGTTTGCCGGAAGCCCCGATCTGCTGCATCAACTTTTCCGGGTTCAACCGTTCTTCCGGCGCGAGCAATTCCAGGCGCGCGACCTGGGCCACCACCACGCCATCGGCGTCAATGAACGAGGCCGCGAGTTCTTCCTGAAAAACATTACGGCGCGTGGTGTTCGTGCGCGGCTCGAAAATCGCCCAGATCTTTTCCTTCCCGTATTTGATCCGCAACGCCCGCATCGTCTCGCGAATGGCCGTTGGATGGTGGGCAAAATCATCGATTACCGTCACCCCGCCGGCAATGCCTTTGACCTCCATGCGCCGTTTGATGCCCTTGAACGTATCGAACGCGCTCTGGATTTGTTTGTTGGAAAGCCCGCAATGCTTCGCCGCGCCGACGACCGCCAACGCGTTGCGCACATTCAATTCGCCGACCAGGTTCAGGTGAAATTTGAAACTCGGAATCTCGAACTCCGTCGCGGTCGGTCCAAAGCGCAGATTGAAAGCGCGGACGGCATTTTCCTCCCCGAGCCCGAATTTTTTCACCGGACAATGTGTGACGTTCAAAAGCGACCTGAGGTTCTCATCGTCACCGTTCCCGAGCAGGAGTCCGTTGCGAGGGATTATCCGGATGAAGTGTGAAAATGTCTTTTTGACCGCCGCCAGATTTTCAAAGATGTCCGCATGATCGTATTCGAGGTTGTTGATGATGGCGATCTCCGGCTGGTAATGGATGAACTTGCTGCGCTTGTCAAAAAACGCCGTGTCGTATTCATCGCCCTCGATAATGAAAAATTCGCTGTCCGTGAACCGCGCGCCTTGTGTGAAATTGTTCGGGATGCCGCCGATGAGATAGCTCGGATTGTAGCCGTTGTGCTCGAAGACCCACGTCAGCAGACTGGTGGTCGTCGTCTTGCCGTGCGTACCGCTCACCACCAGCGAACGCTTGCCGCGAATGAAAAATTCCGCCAGCAACGCGGCGAGCGAGCAATAGCGCAGTTTGTGGTCCAGCACATATTCCGCCTCGGGGTTGCCACGAACGATGGCGTTGCCGATGACCACGAGGTCAGGCTTGTGCGACAGGTTTTTTTCGTCATAGCCGTTCATCACGGCAATTTTTTTGCCCGCGAGGAACGACGCCATCGGCTCATAGACATTCTGGTCGGAGCCGGTGACCTGAAAGCCCTTGTCGAGCATGGCGGCTGCGGCGGCGGCCATGGCCGTGCCGCCGATGCCGGTGAAATGGACGGATTTGATATCGGATGAAAACATTTCCGCGCATGATGGCGGAACCGCGCCAAAAAAAAAGTTTGAAGTGAACCCCTGAATCACCAGGCGCGTTCCAACGCCGAGACGCTGGGAGCGTTTCCCCCTCTCCGCGTCGGCGGAGTCTGCTGAGCTGATGGGGAGAGGGCCGGGGTGAGGTGTACGTCCCACCAACTTTGGGTTCACGGGAGTGAGAGCGCTGGGCAATCACCTCAGCCACAGTAATTTTCAAATGCTCTAAGCGCTCAAAAATGCCCCGGCTTGCGCGCCAAAAATTTCCCGTGACCGTGCTTGCCGGTAAATTTCCCGTCCCGCACCGCAATTTGTCCGCGAACGGTGACCACGCTGGGCCGACCTTCGATTTTCCACCCCTCAAACGCGCTGTAATCGAGGTTCATGTGCTGCGTCTTCACGGAAATCTTGCCGCGATAATGCGGGTCGAAGACGACGAGGTCGGCATCTGCGCCCAACTGGATCGTGCCTTTGCGCGGAAACAGGTCGAATGTCTTCGCCACCTGGGTGCTGGCAACGTTCACCAACGTGTGCAAATCTATCTTGCCGGTCTTCACACCGTAGGTATAGAGCAGGTTCACGCGTTCTTCGAGCGACGGGATGCCGTTTGGGATCTTTGTGAAATCACTCTTGCCCATTTCCTTTTGCTTGTGAAAGTCGAACGGCGCGTGGTCGGTGGCAACCGTTTGCACCAAACCGTCACGCAGGCCGTTCCAAAGTACTTCCTGGTTTCGTACATCACGCAATGGCGGTGACATGACAAATTTCGCCCCCTCAAACTTCGGCTTCTCCGCGTAGGTTTTATCGAGCACCAGATATTGGATCAAGGTTTCGACCGAAACGCGTACGCCGCGCTGGCGGGCGGCAACAGCCTGGTCGAGCGCTTCCTTGCAACTGAGATGCACGATGTAAGTCGCCGCGCCCGTGAGTTCGGCAAAAGTCATCAGATGATGCACCCCCTCGGCCTCGACCTGCACCGGGCGGCTCGGTTCATGAAAGCCCGGACCGGTCTTGCCGGCGGCGATGAGTTCTTTGCAACGCTCGGTCACTAGGGTTTCGTTCTCGCAATGCGCGGTGACGATGACACCGAGCTCCTTGGCGAGTTTCAACGTGCGATATAGCTCCGAGTCATCGATCCCAAACGCGCCCTTATAGGCGAGAAATATTTTGAACGAGCTGATGCCGCGCTTCACGATTTCCCGCAGTTGCTTTTCCGTGATCTCATCAAATTTGGTCACACCCATGTGAAACGTGAAGTCGCAGGCGGACTTGCCCTCCGCCTGGCTCATCCACAGCTCGAAACTTTTCAAGGTGTCGTCCTTGCGCGCGGGACAGCACATCTCGATCAACGTCGTCGTGCCGCCGACCAGCGCAGCCTCGCTGCCGGTGATGTAATCGTCCTTCGCCATCGTGCCCATGAACGGCAGATAAATGTGCACATGCGGGTCGATGAAGCCGGGAAAAACATATTTCCCCTTCGCATCGATGACTTTGCAGTTTTTCGGCGCAGAAATGTTTTTATCAATGCGCGTGATGGTTTCGCCTTCGCAAAAGATATCCGCGACATAACGGCTGTCCGCCGTGACTATCTCACCATTTTTTATCAGGAGGCTCATAAAATAATTTGGCAGACTCGTCACATATCGCCCGTCATTTTTTTTCCGTATGCCAGATGTCGCCCTCGCCATAACTAAACCACCGGCTAGTAGTGACCTTCTGCTGTGTGAAGAATTGCACACCTTCGCGGCCCTGCATGTGCAGGTCGCCGAAAAATGATTCATCCCAGCCATTGAACGGGAACCACGCCATCGAGGCGGGCACGCCGATGTTGATGCCGATCATGCCGGCTTTCGCGCTGTGCTTGAACTCGCGTGCCGCCTTGCCGCTGCGGGTAAAGATGGAAGCACCATTGCCATACATGGATTTGTTCGCCAGCTCGATGGCCTTGCCGAGGTCCTCCATGTGGATAACATTCAGGACAGGGCCGAAAATCTCCTCTTTGGCGACGGTCATGTTGCTTTCGATGCGGTCCAGGATGGTCGCACCGACATAGAAACCATTGGGTGCGTCAGTGACTTTCACGCCGCGACCGTCCGCCAAAACTTTGGCTCCCTGTTGTTCGCCGAGGCTGATCAATTCCTCCACGCGATTGCGGTGCTGTTGAGTGATCACCGCGCCCATATCGGGCTGGGCGTCGCGATCCGTCGGGCCGACCTTAATGCGTTTGGTGGCTTCCACCAGCGTGGGCAAAACTAGTTTTTCCGCCGCGCCGACGACAACCGCGGTCGATCCCGCCATGCAACGTTCGCCGGCGCAGCCGAACGCGGCCTCGATGACGCCGCGCGTGGAATTCTCCACGTCCGCATCGGGCATGATGACGACGTAATTCTTCGCCCCGCCATTCGATTGCACGCGCTTGCCGTGCTTCGTACCGACCTCGTAGATGTAGCGCGCAATCGGCGTGGAACCGACAAATGAAATCGCCTTCACCTTCGGATGCGTGAGCAGAGTGTCCACGACTTCGCGGCCGCCGTGAACGATGTTCAGCACGCCCTTGGGCAGACCGGCCTTCTCCAGAAGCTTCGCGATCTTAAGGGCCGTGAGCGGCACCTTTTCGCTCGGCTTCAGCACAAACGTATTGCCGCACGCGATGGCGATGGGATACATCCATAACGGCACCATCGCAGGGAAATTGAACGGCGTGATGCCCACGCAAACGCCGAGCGGCTGGCGGATGGCCTCGCAAT
>DATHOG010000175.1:0-21568 GCA_035485115.1 Candidatus Sulfotelmatobacter sp.
GCAGTGGTCGTTTTTATGGTTTGCTTCCGGCCTTTACAGGCCGATGGCTTCGATATTCCAGCCGGTTATGTCAACTCGCACATCCGTCACCGGATCACGTGTTTCAATCTTGAACTTCCGATGTTCACCGGGCATCAGTGAAAAATAATTGTCGTCGTAATAGGCTGGCAGGATACGTTGGCCGGTTTTGGCATCCCGTAAAGTCAGGCGCACCTGCAGCGCGGGAATTTTGCCGGAATTTTTGACCTCACCCTCGATGACCGTTCCTGTCGTACCGGCATGGACATGCAGGCGTCCCTTCACACTTGCCTTCGCCATGGAATCCAGTTGCTGCAAGTCATGTTCATCCCGTGCGTGCCAGTATAAATTATCAGAAAGCAAACGGCCCTTCGCATCGCGCAGTTCCAGCCTGACCAGATGCGCGCCGGTGGCCGGCCAATCCAGCGTGAAGACATCGGTGCCGGCATCCGCCGCCGCCGTGAATTTTTTCTTTTGTTTCTGCTCCTTGTACCCCGACAAATCATATAGGGTCGCGGTCGCAACCGCATTCACGAGCGGGTCCGCCTGATGGTTCATCACAATAACCCGGCAATCGGGCTCGTTCATCTGGATATGCACCGGTTCGGCTCCCTTCATGGAACCAAACAACGAGGCGTTCGGCTCGTAATCCCAGGTATAAAATTGCCAGACCAAACTCGGCCACGAGGGATGACCCATCCAGATGATCACGCCGCTGCAATTATTCCAAAGCCGGCTGTTAAAACCTTCATAGAGGGCGCGGTAGGTTTCATAATTTAACATCTGCGCCTTGCGACAGAGATCGTCCAGATCCTTCGCTTTGCCGTACCGGCTTTCAATCCGCTCAAAGGTCGAGCTGATGCTGCAGGCTCCCTTGGTGTTCAAGTCATGGTAGGCCCAGAGATCATCCGGCGGCCAGGTGTCTTCCTTGGGCATCATGGTGCGGACCACTTCCGCCGAAGGAATGGAACTCGCGCCCAGTTCAGTCGTGAAGCCGGTGTTCAAATTGGTGAAATATTCCGTCAAGGGCTTGTTTGACCAGGGACCGCTATTGTCCATGTTCACCAGCCTTGAATTCGGCTGGTAATAGCGTGTGCCATCCAGTTCGCGGACCATTTTGTCGATGGCATCATTTACGTCATCCGGCGGAACATCTTCATTGCCGGCGCACCAGAGGGCAATGCTCGGGTGGGTTCGGAAACGTTTCAATGCATCGGCTATATTGCTGAGAAAAAGAGCGTGGTCAACCGGCCGGTAATTGTTGCCCTCGGTGTTGATCCAAAATTCATTCCAAACCAGGATGCCGTATTGATCGCACAAATCATAAAACGCCTCGGAGGTGCTTTGGCCGGCCCAGTTGCGGATCATGTTCAGATGCGCGTCGTGTTCCATGCGGATGTAAGGCTCCAGCCGTGCGCGTGAGACACGTTTCATCGCGTCGTCCATGCCCCAATCACCGCCAAGACATTCAATCCGCCGGCCGTTCACTTTCACCACCATAAAAGGCCCCATGTTTGTGTCCGTTGCGGGTTGCAATGCCGGGGAATTTTCCTCGCCCGGCCAAAGGGCGACCGTGGTGTTCTGTCCCCTGCCCCACCAGAAAGGTGCGGTGGATGGCTTCTGTCCGGTGACTTGTTCCCGGAGCTTGGCGTTTTCCTTTCCCCAGAGCATGGAAATGCGCCGATTATCAATGACCGGCTGGCCGGCCTTCCGTGCCGTCACGGGCGTGTATTCAAACCGCCGGACGCTTCCATCTGGAAATTTCAAACCAAATTCATAACTCATTTCGCGGATGCCGAAGCGGACGTTCTTTTCATCCGATGCATTTCCGTCCCCGGCCACAAAATCCAGTTGCAGATGATACAGTTCCGGCTCACCGTAACCGTTGGGCCACCACAGGCGCGGGTGTTGTACGGTAAGTTGCGGGAAATCTCCCGGTGCAAAACTGATTGTCTTGGTTTCACCAGCTTGCAAGGTCACCGGCTGTTCAAATTTCACACCTTCAAACGCGCCTTTCAAGATGCCTTGCTGCACGGCGTCCGTTGTGTTGTGTAACTCGGCTTGAACGGTAACCCCGGCGCTGGAAGTGTCCGGCAATGGTAATTCCGTGACCACCTGCGGGTCGCCGATGCTCACCGGCCCGGCCGAATGCAAAATCACATCCTGCCAGATGCCGGATGACCGGTCGCGGATGCCGGGTATCCAGTCCCAGCCTTCCGTGCAGACAAAAGTTGGTCCATCCACACACAATTTGCCGCCGTTGTCGCCGGCACCATACTTGACCGACTGCTCGCTAGGCAGGCCGGGATCAGGCGGCGGCGCGATCATGACCGCCAGGACGTTCGTGGTGTCCGGTTTTATGAACGGCGTGACATCAAATTCGCCGCGAATGAAAGCGCCGGTGATGTGGCCGAGATAATTTCCGTTCAACCAGATTTCAGCGTAATAGTTGATGCCGTTGAACTGGAGCGATAGCTCGCGGCCCGCAAACGATTTCGGCACGGTGAACTCCGTTCGATACCAATAATCCTGCCGGTTGAGATCCTCGGGAATAGCCAGATTGTTCAAACCGTAGTAGGGATCTGGATAAACACCTTGATCCACCAATGTGGTCAGCACCGTGCCGGGAACGGTGGCATCATACCAATCTTTGGTATCAACTCCCGGTCCGGAAAGTGCGGCGACATTCGTATCAGTGAGCTTCGGTGCTTCGATCATTTCCCAGCCGGCGTTGAAAATCAGATCGTTGCCGTCCAGCGTCGGCAGGCCCGGCTGCGGCAATTTGGGCTTGCGACTCACCGGCGTGACCGGGTTGGCGGCGCGTGAAACCGGGAGCGTGTCCGGCGGCTGGACTTTGTCGCCCGTGGCCCAGGCCTTTTCTTCCGGGTGCAGGATCGGCTGCGGACGGGATTCACCCGGCGTTTCCGCGATGGCGTTGAAGATACCGGTGAAAATACCGGCGCAAATACAAATGGTTTTGATTTTAATCATCGGTCTCAAGCAATTGATCCTGAACATCAGGAGAAATGGTCGCACCCAAACACAAAGAATGAATTTGTCAGCCAGGAAAATTCATGGGCTTGCTTGGAAAAATATTGGCGGATCACCCCGGCGGCAACTGACACTTTGCGCAAATGTCGTTTTTTTTGCGCAAGTGCAACCCGTTGCCGGCTTATGAATTATGCATCTTTCCGGGTTCAACCCGGGCCGCATCCCGGCGCAGCGCCCACTGCATGACATTGGCCGGCGGGCGGGCATGGGCCAGTTCATCCGTCATGAAACACATATAGGGATCAATGTGCCCGAAGAAAAGTTTGTAGCTGGCGCATAAATAATTCAGTCCCGGTTCACCTTCAGGCGTTCGCATAAAGCGGTGCTTGGGACATTCACCGTTGCAGGCAAACAACATCTCGCACTCGCGACATTGGCGCGGCAATTTGTCGCGCTTGTCCTGTCCAAACTTCTGCTGCCGCGGCAAATTGACCAGGGCGGACAGCGGTTCGCTCATCAAATTTCCCAGACGATATTCCGGATAAACAAAATGATCGCAGGAATAAACATCGCCGTTGTGTTCCATCACGGTTGCCGCGCCGCAGGTTTCCCGGAAGACACACAGGCTTTGCGGCACACCAACCCAGCTTTCCAGCGCCACGTCAAATGTCTGGATAAAATACCGGCCGACATCCCCGCGTACCCATTCATCGAAAATTGCGCAAAGAAATTTTCCATATTGCAGCGGCTCCACCGACCAGGGTGAAACCGTCGCGGCTTCTTCGGCACCGGGCGCCACCAGAAACAAACCGTCGCGACCGGGCGCATTGGCAACGCGCTCGACAATCGGGATGAATTGCATGAAACCGCTGCCGATTTCCTTAAGAAAGCGATAA
This sequence comes from Candidatus Sulfotelmatobacter sp., assembly GCA_035485115.1. GTDB lineage: Bacteria > Verrucomicrobiota > Verrucomicrobiia > Limisphaerales > UBA11358 > UBA11358. Next base: position 3,906 of record DATHOG010000175.1, read on the forward strand.
ATCTCCAACGGATGATCAGCATTGTGCCGGTGGACCGTCGTCAGCGTGTTGAATTCCACCCGGTGCTTTTTCAAACATTCGATGCCGCGCATGACGCGGTCGAACGTGGGTTGTCCGCCTTTGCTGACCCGGTAACGGTCATGCAATTCACGCGGGCCGTCGATTGAAATGCCCACCAGAAACTGGTTCTCCGCAAAAAATGCGCCCCACTCGTCATCCAGCAATACACCATTGGTTTGAAACGCATTGGTGATTTGCTTTCCGCCGGCATGACGTTTTTGCAACGTCACGGCCTTGCGGAAAAATTCCACCCCCAGCAACGTGGGCTCCCCGCCCTGCCATGCAAAATTCACCACCGGCACCTGTTGCCCTTCGATGTATTGCCGGATGTAATTCTCCAGGACGTCATCCGCCATGGCCCAGCTGGACTGGCCGGTCGATTTTCCGGGATAGAGTTTTTCCTTTTCGAGATAGAAACAATATTTGCAATCCAGATTACAAATCGGCCCCGTGGGTTTGGCCATCACATGAAAGGCCTTCAACGAATACCCGGCGGCGGAATCGGGTTTTGCTTTTCGATCCGATTCCTGTTCCGGGATTAAAATATCAGGCATCCGTTGCATGGTCTCCGGTTTCTTTGCGCAACTCACTGATCCGGGCCATCAATTTTTGGGTCAGGGCCGCGTAGCCGGGCCGGCCATACAGATTGTTAAGCTCTCCGGGATCTTGCTGCAAATCATAAAGTTCGAATTCCTCCGGCTCGTCCGGAAAATCCGCCAGCTTGTAATAGTGAATCAATTTATATCGTTCCGTGCGAACGCCGCGATGAGGCCGCACCCGTTCCCATTGCGGATATTCATAGTATTCGTAAAGCCAGTCCCGACGCCAATCTTCGGGCTGCCCGCCGGTCAGGAACGGAACCAGACTGCGTCCCTGCATGGCCGCCGGCACCGCCACACCAGCCAATTCAAGCAGGGTCGGCGCAATGTCTACGTTCAAAGACATCTTGTCACTGCTGCCTCCCGCCTTCACGAGCCGGGGATAGCGGACCAGAAACGGAACCCGGATGGACGGTTCGTGCATGAACCGCTTGTCATACATGCCCCATTCACCGAGGAAAAAACCGTGGTCGGATGTTACCATGATAGCCGTCTCATCTAACTGGCCGGACCGCTCAATCAGGTCCATCACCCGTCCCAGGTTGTCGTCGTTGTCCATCACGCCGACGTAGTGGTTTTTAACCACCTCCTCCAACGTGCGCGGGTCGTCGTTATCCAAAATGGTGGAGCCGATTTTGTTGTTCGCCTTGGCAAAAGCCCGGGGCTTTCCAGGGTAACCTTTCAAGTCGTCATCAAACGTGGCAGGTTTTGGAATCGTGACACCGTTGAAGGCGTCCAGGTAACGGCGCGGACGATAAAACGGGGCATGGGGCGCAAAGGGATTGAGGATGAGGCAAAAAGGTTTGTCCCGTTTTTGCTCGAGCCAGGCCAGCGCCCGGTCCGCCACCACGTCGTCCAAATAACCTTCGTATCGCTTGGGTTCGGAAAATTGTCCCGCTATCCCTTCGGTCAAGTGAGGATTGTAGTATTCAGTGCTGCCATTGAAGCCGAAGTAATAGTCCCAGTAACGATCCTGCAATCCGCCTTTGATATGTGCCTTGCCGAAAAATCCAACCTCGTAGCCGGCCTGATGCAGCAGGTCGGTGAACAAAGGGATGTCGTGAGGAATCGGCCCGTTTCCACCCAGGCCTGATTTTGAGGAAGGCTCGTTGCTCAAGACCCCGGTGGTGTGGGAATACATCCCGGTCAGCATGCTGGCCCGCGAGGGCAGGCACAGCGCGTTGGTGACGAACGAATTTCCAAAGGTCATGCCCTCCCGCGCGACCCGGTCCATGTTGGGCGTTTTCACCAGCGGATGGCCCATGCAACTCAATTCATCGTAACGTAACCCCTCCCCGAGAAACACAAACAGATTTGGTTTGCGGCCCGTTGGAACTTTTCCTGCGACCGGCGCGCCCAACGCATCCGGCCCCAAGGCCAGCGTCAGCCCGCCCAACACTCCGGCACCAGTCTTGAGAAACGAACGGCGGGATTGCCCAGCCTGACCGGCTTCAATTTTATTGCTCATAGGCGTAGGCATCAGTTGTTCGTTGATAAATTGGCTGCCGGCGGCAGGCATTCCAGCAGGACGGCACGGTTTTTTCCAGTGATCTCCAGCACCCCAAAACCATGCGGAACCACGACACGGTCAAACTCCAACAGCGATATTGTCTCATGCTCCGTGGTCATTTCGCAGGAACCTTCCACGACAATCAGAACGGTGAAGCCCTTGGGACGCCACTCATTCCGCCCGGCCAGTACGGTGCGCAACACGTTGAAGCGATCTGTAAAACGCCCGTCCACCAATGATTCACGGCGCAAAGTGTCGGTTCGCGCCAAGGTTTGCGGCTGGCAACGCCAACGGGCTTGCACCGCAGAGACCGGCAAGGCTTCGAGAGAAAATAAATCCAACGCAAATTCCACGTCGCGCCCCATGAAGCGCGCAGACTCTGGTATGACGCGGCCGGCGACATTGAACTCCACGCGCGCCACAAAATCCGTCGGTTCCATCACCTCCACCATCAGCACACCGCCGCCGATGGCGTGCGGTAAACCACCGGGCACGACATACACATCACCGGGTTGCACGAAAATTTTATCGAAACACTTTTCCATCGCCGCGATGTCTTGTTCAATAATCTGGCGGCGCAACTCCTGACGCGACGGCGGATGTTGAAATCCAAGATAGATGTACGGATCGGCCACCTCGGGCCGTGTGCTTAAAATGTAATAGGCTTCCGTCTTACCGCTGTCGGCGTTGAGATGCTGGCGCGAAAATTCCACGGTGGGGTGCACTTGAAACGGCAGACGCACCGCCGAGTCGAGGTACTTCACCAACACCATCGGATTAGTGCCGAAACAGCGGACATGCGCTGCGCCGAGAAAATATTCGGGATCCGCCGCGACCAGATCCGCCAGCACCGCTTCGCCGCCGGAAAAGACAACTCGCGCCAGTCCTTCATCCTTCACCTCGCGGTTGGGATTTACGGCCCGCACGGTCGAGCCAAGCCAGTCTTCCGGGAATGTGCCATCCATCGGCGACGCGCGGCCTTCCATGCGGTCGAGCATCAGCCCGCCGGAGTAGGTGCGCCAAACCCGGTTTGGCGGCAGGCGCAAAATTTTTCCGCGATGATTATTCACTTGGCTCACGGGACTGACACTTCTTCGGGCACGATGTTCCAGCCATCCATCGCCAGCTTGGGTTGCCCTCCCGCCAGGTTTGCCGTGGCGTACCCGACGGATACCGTCCGGTTTTCGCCGGGCAGAAGCGAGAAATAATTATCCTCGTAAAAAACCGGCAGCACCCGCTCGCCGGAATCGGCACGGATAAGTTTCAAATGGATCATCAGGGCCACGCTCTTGGATGGATTTTGGATTTGGGCCGTAAGCTGGTTCATTTTCCCATCGCCGGATCTGGCAACGGTCATGGGCAACTTCACTTGCGGCAGGTCATTCAGGTTGGTGCAGGAACCGCCCTTGCTGCTGCTCCAATAAAAATTATCGGACAAAACCCGGCTCCCCTGCCGCAGTTTCAATTGGATGAAGAAAACTCCGGATGGTCTTTTGATCGGGAAACAATCCTGCACGCTGGTGGCGGACAGGTTCAGGCCGGTGGACTTGTGCCAGATTTGTTTGCCGGCAAGATTGTAGGCCGAGGCTTCGGCGGCCAAATCCGTCAGATTGTTCCCCGTGTTGTTGGCCGCCTTGATGATGTCAGTGTTGGCATCCCACAAAATGTGCACGGGTTCGGCGCCTTTTTTTGCCCCGAAATAAGCGGCCGTCGGGTCAAAATAATAATCGTAGAGCTGGCAGATCAAGGCCGGCCATGCCGCTTGCGTCATCCAGATAAGTACGCCACTGCCTTGATTGGCCTGCAAACATTCATACATGGCCTTGGTAGTTTCCATGCTCACCATCTGCCCTTTGCGACAATAATCTTCAATGCCGGTCGGTGCGCCATAACGGTGATTGATCCGCTTGGTGTAGCTGTCCGATCGCCCGGTCTGGTAATCATGGACCGCCCACATGTCATTGATCGGCCAGAGATATTCCGGCGGCATCATGGCCCGCATGCTTTCCACTGTCGGAATCGCGACAATCCCCAGCTCGCTGTGGAGCGTCCTGCCGCGGTTGGCAAAATACCACTCGATATTTTCATCCTCATAGGGGCCGTAACCGCTCACGGTCCCGGCGGCGGAATGAGGAATATAGTGGCGGGTGCCATCCAGTTCATCTACGGCGGCGGACATGGCGGCATCCAGTTCCTTCGGTGGCATGGATTCGTTGCGCCCGCAATATAAAGCCAGCGAGGGATGACTTCGCACGCGGAGAATTTTATCTCTGGCATTGGCCATGAACATTTCGTGATCGGCGGGTTCGGGGCCGTCCGTATCATGCGCCATCCAGAAATCGTCCCAGATCAAAATGCCGTAACGGTCGCACGCATCGTAAAACTCGTCCTTGCCCACCATGCCGATCCAGTTGCGGATCATGTTGATGTTCGCATCATGATGCAGGCGCAACCGCAGATCATAACCGGCCGCGTCGCAGTTGAGCATGCCTTCCTCCATGCCCCAATTTCCGCCGCGTATCAGGATGCGCACGCCATTAACAGACAGAGTGAGAATATGATTGGTGGTGTTTACAGGATTGACGACGACATACGAAATTTTGCGGATGCCGAAGGTTATATCTTTGTGGTCGCTCGTTTGGCCATCGTGTTCGTAGCGCAGGTTCAACGTGTAAAGCGGTTGCTCGCCATACCCATTGGGCCACCAGAGACGCGGATTGGCAATGGCAAGTTCCGGGCAGGTTGATTTATCCAGCGTCACGGCCTTGGTCTGGCCCGGTTCCAGCGTTTCTTCCTGACTGAAGGTCAAATCGCCGATCGTTCCGGTCAATTTACCGTGTTCGGTTTCGGTGCCGTCGTTGCGAAGTTCCGTCTTCACCGTCAGATCGGCGCGACTGGTGTCCGGCAAAGGCAGGTCGGTGATGACCCACGGGTCAACCAGCTCGACATCACCAGAGCATTCGAGCCGGACATGATTCCAAATACCTATTTCGAGTCCCCGGACCACTGGCAGCCAGTTCCAACCGGCACTGGCCAAAAAACTGGGGCTGTCAGAGCCGAGCACATCACCGTTGCTCGTGGGGTCGCCAAGTTTCCGGTGCATTATTTTTTTTGGACCCGGCCCGGGATGCGCAGGATGATGAACGAGCACCGCGAGATAATTGGTCGCGCCGGGGCGCAACAAGGAAGTCACCTCGAACCGGCTCCGGATGAAGGCACCATCAATCCCGCCCAACTTGGTGCCGTTCAAATATACCTCGGCCTTCCAGTTGATGCCTCCAAAATCCAGCCAGACGTGTTTGCCGGCATCATTGGCCGGTGCAAGGAAGGTGTCGCGATACCAGAAATCGTGCCGCGAAAAAAAATCCTCCGAAAGCTGGCTCATCTGGTCGCCATACCAGGGATCGGGAATGGCTCCGATAGCCAGATAACTGCCAAGTACGGTGCCGGGCACCACGGCGGGGAGCCACCGGCTGTCATCGTAACCTTCCTGCGTGATCTGTTTCGGATCGGCCTGGACAAACATCGTGTTGCAAAGTTTCCAGTTGCCGCCGGTAAGTTCCATGGAGCCATCGGCGGCGGGTGCGGGCTGCGGCGCGGGCGCAAATCGCAGCTGGCGTTGCCCATAAACCTCGACCTCGGACAAAATGCACCCTTGGCTGGGATCGGAACAAGTTGTCGTCACCACGCGCAGATGCCGCGCCGTGACAGGCGGAACAGAAATATCCTGCATACCACCTGTACCATTGGTGATAGCGTAGATTTCCTTCCAAGCTTGAGGCTGTAGCCCGTCGTCTGAAACCTCCAACCGGAAAGCGGTCGCATAGGATTGCCCCCACTTCAGGGTGACCCGGCCGAACGGGCAAGGTTCGCCAAAATCTATCGACAGCCAGGCGGGGCCCGCCTGACTTTGCCAATACGTCTCCGTACTACCATCGGTCACGAGATGGGCGGTATGGTCGTCATCCGCCGAACCGGACTGATAGACCGCACAATTCAGCGCGATGTTTTCCGTCGGGTCGTTGTTGCCCGCCGCCAACCCGTTGGTCGCGCGAACAATCAAAAAAGCTGTCAAAATTGTCTGCGCTAAATTTCTTATCTTCATGTTCAAGTTAAAATCTTTTATTCCGTCATACCGGTCACAAACGCATCCAACAATTGACTTCCCACCAACATCAGGATGCCAACGAAGAGCAACCAGCGGCACCAATACAGAACCCGGACCTTGGCGTCATTTAAACGCGCATTTTGATCCCGCGTCTTCAACAGCATTTGCACGAGTGCTTCTTCGGCATCTGCTTCTGATACGGTTTCCGGTTTCAACTTGTCCCAAAGTGTATTGCCCTGGGGATAACTGGTGTAGCCTTTGGACTGCATGCCGCAGAACGCCTGCCACAGGGCCACGCCCAAAACGATGAAGGAGAGATAACATGCCTTTTTGGCCCAAGGCGAAGACGAATCCATCAAGGCCCGGGCATCCAACAATTGGAAACCCATGACGATGACAATCCCGGCCGCCAGTTTTCCGGCTTCTTGCAACAAGGATTGGGTGCGGGTCAGTTCGGCCAACAGGACTTTTTCCGCCATGTCCCTGACCATGGAAAGTTTGCTCATGGCTAAAAAATGCCTTGCCCGCCGGTGGAGCGCGAGGCTGATTTATTGGGAATGCTTACGGTGATTGAACCGGTGGCAGGGATGTTCACCCGGACCAGCACTGCGGTTTTGGTGCCGTTGGCGCAGTCGTATTCGGAAAGAACAGTCCCATTTTCAACCGTCCGATAAGTTCCCTTGTCCAAAACAAACCGCACCCGTCCGTCATAAAAGTTTTGTGGCAGGTCGTTGATGATGGTCACGGAATTGGTCGTAATGTTCATCGTATCCGGCTGGTCGGCCCGGACTTTTTTAACGGCTCCGTTGTCAGTGAAGAGCGGAAACACATCATTGGTTTCATTGCGCAATGCGACCGTCTGGTCACAGGTCCAGCCCTCGTCCGAATGGCGAAAATTAAAGAACCCGGCCGTGCCCCAGAAGAACGCCGCCCGTTCCATGTAGATATAATACGGCGTGATCTGCTTCGTTATGGTGCGGTGGCCGTGGCCGATCAACATCAGGTCACACTTGTCCGTCAGCAAGGGATAATTGCCGGTGGGCGCCCCGCTCCACTTCTGAAAATAATGCTGTCCAATCAGGCGATACTTGATGGCGGGATCGCCCAAGGCCTTGTCGTAATCCTCGGCAGCCCATTGTCTGAGCGTGTCATCGCTCCAATCATGCAGGAGCACGTAGAAGTCACCCATGCGAAACGACCAGCTGCGCTGTCCGAAATATTTTTCGTAGATCTGGACGGAAATGGGATGCCAGTCGAGGGTCGAGCCTTTCATTACTTTGCGCGGCGGGGTGACATCGTGGTTCCCGGGCGTCTCGACATAAGGCACACGAAATCCCCGGTGGCAATCCTTGTACAATTCACTCAGCCGGTTCTCCACCTTCAAGGTTTCCTCCTTCGTAAATAATTTTGTGCCGGCGGGTTCTATCCCAAAATTCGGCCAATGGTTCCAGCCATCGAGCGCGCCGTTAAAATCAATCTGGTCGCCGGTGATCAGTACAAAACGCGGATGGATGAGATTGACCGGTTCCTGCATCCAGTTCATCTCCTCCCAGGTTCCGCTGCCTTTGTGAAATTGCCCTGAAGGATCAGTGTGGTACTGGTTTACGATCTGCTCATCCGTGATGTGCAGGATGTAAAAGTTCGTGGCAAAGGCCGGCGTCACGCTCACCGATTGCGGTTGCAGGCTCACGCCCTCGCTGGATGAAAGCGTGAGGTCAAAAAGTTCCGGCGAGACATCGGCCGGAACACTTATCCTGACCTGCCAGCCCGGTTCCGTGCCGCGGTTAATCGTTGAATACGTTGACGCGACGATCTGGCACGGCCACGTTTTGAGATCGTTGGCGATGCTCGCCTGCCAGTTGTTTGCCGAAGCGGAAGCACGGACTTCCGCCGTGAATTCCCGGTTGGCCGTGCTGTCCAGCGCAACAATGGCCGGGGTCACCAGCCGCGGACGCCAGAGCGCATCGTCATTGGCGCCGGCCGCATTTGACCGGATGGTCGCCACCAGCAAAAACAAGGATAACGCACGCTTAAAGACCCGCTGACACTTGTGGTCACAGGATATGGAAGAGTTCGATTTCATAAGGATTCAAGGGCGGCCTTTTTGCCACCCGGCGGTTCGAGCCTCGTAGTGCTGAACCGGGAGGAGGCAGGGCCGATGCGGACGCTATCGGCGTCCACAGCAGGGTTGGACAACCGGGCGGCCGCAGAGAATACCGCCCGGTGAACAAAGCATAAAATGCCGCTAATAACAGGAGTTCAAGCGCATTGGCCCCGCGACGGCCTGACTGGACTATCGGCATCTCAATGATTGCGATCAATACGGCAGCGACGCGCCATCGGTACGGGCGGTGGTGTGCTTGGCCACCCATATGACGTCTGGATCATTTAAAATGCCTGTAAAAACTGTCGGTTTTGCCACATAAGTCACAGCGGCAATGTTATTAGGCTGCAACCATTTATGGATCTCCGCATGGCCGTCAGCGAATGAAAATCCACCGGCACTGCCATGGGATTTGGTTGGCTGATTGACCCAGCCGGTGGCAAAGACGGACGAAGGCATGGTAAACGCAAAGGACCCATCATCAATGGTATCGGGATCTTCTTCCACAAGCACCCATAGGTCCGAGGGACCCGGGGCCGTTATATCACTTTCCTTCATATACTCCTTGTAGGTCGGCCAGGGTAAAAAATCGCCGGTTGGTGTGGGCCATTTTATATGCTGGTCCGTCCCGTCTGTATATCCATCGGGGCCAAGTGCCATGTTCATGGAATAGCTGCGCACCCGGGGCAGGCCGGTGGCGCCCATGTTGCAACTTAAGTCGGTCGGACATTTATAAACACCTGCCGACTTTAAATATTGGCCGAGCAAGGAATACTGCGAACTAAGCAGGTAATCCAGATTCGTGTCCGCCGCCGACCCATTGTAGTCCAAAACCCCGGTCACCCAGCTTAGGGTGGTATCGGTATGACTGGTTTCATTATGGTTCACCACCAAGTTGCCGTTATTGTCGCCGGAATACATGATCCAGCCTAAAGTTAGTTGCTTTGTATTGGCCATGCACTGGATTCCCTGCGCCCGCCTCTTGGCGGCGCTAAGCGCCGGCAAGAGCATGGCCGCCAGAATGGCTATGATGGCTATGACCACCAGCAACTCAATCAAGGTGAAGCCGCGGTGCGGCCTGGTTGCCGGCTTCGATGCGTCTTTATTTTTCATTGTATTCGCAAATTTAGTTCAACATGGCAGCTCAAGCTAACCTGTTATTGTACGTTCCTGCTCTTCGTTAAAGTCCTATTGCTTTACCCTGAAGAACTGCGCCTGGTTGGTCGTGGCGATCGGCACGGTGATGCTGAAGTCGCCGTTGGTGTCAAACTGGTTGGTGGACACCACCGGCCATGACGCCATCGGCGTGGTTAGATTGGTGGTTCCGACCACGTAGTAGGTACCCAAAGCCAGCCCGCCAGTGCCGCTGATGGCCAGATTGCCGCCCGAATATTGGGCGCTGATTGCCACCGGCGTCGAACTCACAACCGTCACGGTCGCGAGGCCGGTATTTGTATTCCCCACATTGTCGGTGATGGTGTAGCCAATGGTTGCCTTCCCGGTGAAGTTCAATGTCGGCGTGAATACCACATTGGTTCCGCTTTGGATGTTCGCCACCCCGTTCGTCGGGTTCACATTGATCACCGTCAGATATCCACCCGGTGCCTGTACCAAATCGTTGGCCGTGACAGCAAACGTATTGGTCGTGTTCTCAAGGATGGTGTAATAATCCGGGTTTGCGATCGGCAGCGGGGGCACCGTGGTGGTGACCGCGGAGTTGCTTTGAAAACTCGAGTTCTGGGCAACGGTCATATAGCTCGCCCAGACCCAGTTCGCCGAGTTGGTGGCACCCCGGATGCGCGCCTCGTCAATCAGACCGTTGAATGGGAATGCCGAGCCGGCGAACTGTCCGAGATAGACCTCCTCGTTGGTCGCAAAGTCAGGCCGGATGGAACCCGTGGAGGAGTGCAAAACGCCATCCACATAGAGCTGCGCCGCGCTGGCCGCGCGATTGACAACCGCCGTGACAAAATGCCACTGGTTGCTCGTGACGGCACCCGCACCCGTGGTCAAGGTCGGCGAACTGCTGCCATTCGCGGTTTCAAAAATCAACGATTCGTCGGCCGTCGGATACGTGTTGACGAAAAAGGCAAACCCATTGGAACTGCTGCCACCCTTGGTGGCCCAGATGGCCTGAACGCTGTTCGCATTCATGGCGACATTCACCCAGGCGGAGAGGGTGAAGGCATTGCCTACGTTGATCGGACCGGCGTCAAGATAGGGTGATGCCGTGAAGCTCTCGGCGCTGCCAACGATACCCGCCACCGGCGTGGGCGCTATTCCGGTGGTTGAGGTGAACTGGCCGGCGGAATCAATAAACGGGAACGCGGATTCCTTGAGGTGATAGACCACATCAAAGGACGGCAAATTTTCCCAAGGCTGCGGCACCCAGACATTGGTGCCGGGCGGTGGTGTGGTGGCGGCGGGATTGCCCCAGTAAGCCCATATGGCGGTGTTCGTTCCGGAGAGCGCCGGTACCTGCACCCAGACCGTGGATTCGCCGTTGGGGTTCCACTGGTCGATTTCGCTGGGAAGGACGCGCACGCCACCGGCATCGGTGAACCGCAGGTCACCGCCGGATGGGTCGGCAAAGTGGTTGTAATTGAATCCGGGAACGTTCGTGCTCAACCGCACCAGGACCGGGAAATCGGACAAGGTCTCGCTGCGATTATAGCCGGTGAACGTGATCTTCAAGTTATCGGTATAATTCGTCGGCGTCAGGAGGGTTGCCGGCATACCGACCACGGTGGCGGTGCCGCTGACTAACGGGCTGCCCACATTATAAGCATTGGTCACGGCAAGGTAGTAGTAATTGGTGCCCGACAAGACCGGGAAGGAGTAAGTGCTATTGGTCGCGTTGGCGATGGGTGCGCTGTTAAGATACCATTGATAATACAGCGGTGGTGTGCCCGAGACCGATACCGAGAGCGTAGCCGGGCTCGTCGCATAGGCCGTCAGATTGGACGGCGTGATGTCCGTGACAATCTGCGGTACCTGGGTCACGGTCAGATGGACGTTGGTGGAAACCGGACCGCCATAGAAATCCGTGACATTGACCGTATAAGTGCCCGCCTGGCCGGTTTGCACGTTGGTCAGGATCAAAGTCGCATTGGTGCCCCACGGAATGGGATTGTTAGCGTAGTCCAACCATTGATAAGCGAGCGGCGCCGTTCCGGAGGCGGTGACCGTGAACGAGACATTGGCCGAGGCATTGGTGGTCACGGTGGAGGGCTGCACTTGAGTGATCTGCGGCGGAATGCCCGACTGTGCGTAGTGCGTCTGCACCTGTGTAGAACTGAGGGCGTAGTTATAGATGGCCACATCATCCACGCTGCCATAAAACTGGAAGTCGTAGTTGGTCCCGCTGAAATTTCCCGACTGCCGTGCGCCGATGCTCAACGGGGTCGTTGATGCCAGTAATCCGCTGCCGGCGGGAATGCTGTTGCTGGCCAACAAGGCACCATCCATATAGAGATAAACATGTCCGTTCACCTCGTCACAGACACCGACCACGTGATGCCATAATCCGTCGTTATTGATTGATTTCGTACTGCCGGCCCCATAGCTGGTGCCCGCTGCGTTACGGACGGAAAAGCGGAGGTATCCGCTCGCGGTATTCCCGGTATCGAGATTGAATTGCTCGCCGCCATTACCCCAACCCAGGGTAACAATGCCGTTGCCGCCGTTGAGATATTGATATTGGGTAACCCAGGCTTCCACGGAAAGCTCGGCATTACTGCCATTGGGTGTGCCGAAATTGAGATAAGTTGGCACATTACCGGCAAAATTATTGGGGGGGCTGATGAACCCAAATCCGATCGCTGTTTCGGAGGGATCGCTCTGCACGGCGGCGAGCGAATCATAACCTGGCACGCCATAATAGGCATTCGTATAAACCGCGTTGTTGCCACCGGCATAATCATAAGCCGTGGCGCCGCTCGATTCATCCAACCGGTAATAGGCCAGCGGGTGGTCGGCCAGCACTTGAACCGGGTACGGAGCCGACGGATCGGCCAACACCGTCACGGTAATGGGGGCGTTGGTGACTGCGCCGAAGGTATTGGTGACGATGCAGGTGTAAACATTGGCACCGACCACCGACGTGTTCGGCGTATAGTTCGTCGCTGACGCGCCCACGATGCGAACTGAATTGCTAAACCACAGGTAGGTCAACGGCGTCGGACCAAAGATGGTCACATTCAGGGACGGGGTGGTGCCGGCGAACACATCGACATTGGTCGGTGTTTGCTGGAGCAGAATCGGCGGACCGACCACCGTCAACAGGGCCACCGAGCTGGTCACCGAATTATACAAATTCGTTGCAACCACAAAATAGTATCCGCCATTGCCCAGATTCACCGGATTGAACACCAGACTCGCGTTGGTCTGTCCGGTGACCGGAGCGACCACGCTGGTGTTCACATTCGTCGAATACCATTGATAAACCGGCAGGCTTCCGCTCACAACAGCGCTTATCGAAGCGCTTGTGCCGGCGGCGTTCGTCACCGATTGCGGCTGGGCGGCGATGGTCAGCGGAATTCCTGCCGCGTTGTACAACTGCAGGATGTTGGAAGCGGTAAGCCAGTTGGTGAAATAAGCCACCTGAGCGATCTGGCCGTCAAAATACTCGATGTTGGGCGCAGCATCATAATTAGGAATCGTTTGCGAAGGGTTGCCGCCAAGCATCGCATCCAGACCCGAGCCGGCCAGGCTGCCCACGCCGCCGGTTTGCACGGCTAGACGGCCATCAATGTAAAGATACGCATTGGTGCCGTCGGAGACACCGGCCGCCATGTGCCAGTTTCCGTCATTGACCAGAAAGCCGCCGTTCACCTCGGTGGTCAGGTTGCTCACGCCGATTTCCGGATTGTTGCCCGGATTAAACTCAACGTCATAGTCGGCCGACGAGCCCGCGGAGGAGTTCGGGTTGTTTTGGCCATCCAAGGCCAGCCGCCACGAACTATTGCCATGCGCAACAATTCCCTGGAAACGTGCATCCGCCGGATTGCACTGGAACCAACTGACAACCGTCTGTGGCTGGGTGCCCGTCGGATTCAACTGTGCCGGCAGCAACCCGCCGCCAACATCGACCGCGCCAAAGACGCCGTTGATCGCGACAGCATTGGAGTAGGAACCGAAGCCGCCGTAAGGCGGGCCCGCCACCCCGGGCGCGGTACCCGGCATATATGCGGCGTTGGCGGCTGAACCGAGTGTGCCATAGTTGGTGGCCACCGGATAGGTGCTGCGGCTCGGATAACTGGATTGGGCGAAGGCCGGCTCATTAAGCCGGAAGAAAAAGGTCGGATTGTCCCCCTGTACGGTTGCTGCATAGCTCGCCCCGACCGCGGCATAATGCGTGTTGATCTGCGTTTGGGAAAGTGCCTGATTATAAATGGCCACATCATCAATATTGCCGCCGAAATTAAGCGATCCATCCTCGGAAGTAGGTTCCGTTGATGTGCCAATCAACAGTGGTGAAACTTTGTCAGGTGCAAACACATAGTTGGCACTGGCGATGAGCACGCTGTTCGAATATATCCTCTCAGTCGTGCCGTCGTAGGTGGCCACCACATAATACCAGGTGTTGGCCATCAGGTTGTTGATTTCGATGTCCGTGGCGTTGGCCAGTTGCTTGCCGTTATAGGTCTGGAAGGTAAAGTAGTTATGGTATTGCGACAGGGTGAATCCGTACAAGGAGTTCGTGTAGTTCTGGGCGGCGCCGTTCTGGATCGAGTTATGCCCTTCGCAGACAAGTCCCCGTGTGCTTGTCGCCGTGCCTGAAGTCGCGACGTTGGACGTCAAGATCCACCCTTCAACGGAAAATGGCGCCGTGATGGTGATCGCGGCATTGTGCAGTCCGTTCGTGTTCTGAGGAATGACCACATACTGACCCAAACTGGTGAGGTTTGCGCATTGCAGTGCCGTGTCGCTGGCAACGTTTGGGCCGGCGACGCGTTGGATGTGGTTCGTCGCATAAAAAGAGTTCGTGTACACGCCATACCAGGAACCGTAATAGCCATTGCCGGCGGTGCCCACCGATCCGGAATTCGTGGCGATGTACTGGCCGGCCGGCGGCTGGGTGGTTTCGTTCAACGGCCAGTAGGCCACCGGGCCTAAATTCGTGACGGCGTTGAAATAAGGTGACTGCGCCTGCGCCTCGATGCGCGTGGTCAGGGCCAACGCTCCCACCATCATGGAGATTAATACTCGCTTGTTCATACTTGGGGATTTCTGGATGTGTTTCGGGTTTTGCTTAGCGACCACTAAAATTAATCGGGCTGGTCATGTCAGCCGGATCTGCACACTCCACGAAAAACTGTTCCCCAAGGAACTGTGTGGACAGTTCTCCAGCGCAGAACAAATTCTCCGGATGCGTATTTATACTTTTAGCCTACAACGAACCTTCCGCCAGACAACAGACATTTTGCGCAAATAAAGTAAACTTTGCGCAAGCTGTTACTTTTACGCAAAATTTTTTCATCCAGTGTTACGCTCGTGTCACACCAAGCGATCAGGAAAAAAATCCGTCTGAAAAATGATCCCATCTGCGTCGCCGGACGAGCCTTGGCGGCGGTAAAATTTTATTTTGGAACAGACACCAGGGAATAGGCACGATGAAAAATCATCATTCCAAAATTGCCACGGCCCCGGCAGGAAAAGGTCAGTAGGCGGAACCTGGCAGCGCCACAAATTCGGTGTGCACATCGCCACCGGTGTCAATGCTGTGCAGGGCAAAGCCCAGCTTTCCGCCCAGCGGGAGCCAGCTTGTGGCTGGAGCCACGTGGATGGTGATGCCGTTCTGTTCAAAGACCCGCCCATTGTGCCAGTGGCCGGCCAGCAGGTGTTTGACGCCGAGAGCATGCAGCAAATCAGTTTCGCGCCGGGCGTAGGGTACATTCACCGTCCAATACGGTTTTGCATCAGGAAAGTCGTTGTCCCGAAAAAGTGGAATGTGTTGCACGGCGATGACCACCCTGCCCCTGGTTGGTTCCGCCTGTTGGGCCATCCAGTCGAGCATTTTTTCAGATTCGGCTTCCAGCCCGGGAGACAGCGGTGCATTTGTCTTGGCCGCAAATTTTTCATAATTCCCCAGCAATTGGGTGTCGAGCGCCAGCACCTCCACATTTTTAACGTGGAAACGGTAATAGTCCGGGCCGAATTGCTTCCGGTAATGCGCGAGACCATTGGTGTCGTGAAATTCATGGTTGCCAGGCACATAATAAATCGGGGCCGCCAGCTTCTCTAAAATTATTTTCACCTGTTCCCGTTCCTCTTGATTTTCCCCGATGTCGCCGGAAAGAATCACAGCGTCGGGATGACGCGCGTTTATCATCTTTACAACCAGGCGCAAATTCTCGGCCGCATTCAGGGAATGCCTTTCACCCAGGTGCGTATCGCTGATCTGGGCGATCGTAACGACGCCGGGACTGGCTCCGGCAAGAAAAGTGGCAGAACAACAAACCAGGCCGGCTAAAAAAATTCGAAGTCGTTTCATTGATATTGGCTTAAGCGCGAATCATGGCCTAACAGTTGCAACAACTGATGCCGAAAGCCTGCAACACACTGGCGGAAATTCCAAATCAAGGCAAAGGCTTCAATACCAAATTACGGAACTCCACCAATTTTCCTTCCGCCTGCAATCCAATCGTTCCCGAATCCGATGAAGTTCCGGTGACGGTATTTTGCAGCACGCCATTCACCCGCACGGTGATGGTGTTGGTACGGCAAACGATGTCGTAGTCATTCCATTCGCCGAGCGGCTTTTCCGAGCTGGCCTGCTGACGCGGGATGCTTATGGGATATTGCGCGGTCAATCCATCGGCCTTTGTGCCGCCGTTCATCCGGACTTCGCCCGCACTGTCAGAAAGCAATTGAGCCTCAAAACACGACGGCCATACTTTATCCGGCGGATTGAGATGTAGGAAAACCCCGCTGTTGCCCGCACCGGCCGGGTAGCGCCACTCTGCATGCAATTGGTAATCGCGATATTTTTGCAACGTGCGCGCGTAGCCGTTTGGCCGGCCCTGACACACGATGACACCGTTGGTGATCGACCAGATGGATGCAGCGGGGGCGTTGGTGCCTTTCGAAACAAACGTCCAGCCGGAAAAACTTTTGCCATCGAACAAGGCAATTTCATTGGTCGGCGTGATGGCACTATCATCTGGCTGTGCGGACACGGAAAAAGCCATGACGGCAAAAAACATCATCATGGTCTTCAGAATGCGACCGGTGGAAAATCGTTTCATGCGTGGAGATTTATTTTTCATTGTTCATGTCCGGTTCGGGATCCATCACTGGAGTCTGAGGCGGAAATACTGCTGGGTGCCGGATGGGGCGTTCGTGTACGGCGAGGTTGCACCCGGAATATCGATGAACGGACCGGTGATGACGCTCGCGGATTGCAGGATGCCTGACGGCCAACCGAGGATCACATTGCCGCCGATGTTTTGGATGTTCATCATCACCGCCGCGACTGGCGTTCCTACAACCGTTGAAGCCCCGACGACAACATTGCCAAACGTGGCGGTGTTCAAGACCGAGTTCGATTTCGAGGTCACACACAAGCCAACGTAAATGTTGGTGGCCATGGTATAGGTATTGGTGCCGAGCGAGGTCCAATTGATCCCGTCCGGCGAAACGTAGCTGTACAAAGTATTGCCCTGCCGGATCAACGACAGCCAATAGGGCGCCGTGAGGTTGGTGGCCGTCGTGTTCACATTGACGGTGGGGGCCGTGGCCACCGTTCGGCCCTGCATGGAAATCCCCTTGACCGGTGTCACCGAGACATTCCCCTCGGCCGCAGCCGGGTCCAGCGTCTCCCGGAACATCAAGCCCGCCTTGGCGGCGGTGGCGGTGTTGCTGATGGTCAGCACTTGGGCGACAATCTGCCCGTCGCCCGTCCAGGGCTGGTAAACAAACTGATAACTGTCGCTGGTGCTCCAGATATCCACGCCCGACCCGTTCACCGTAAAGGTTCCATTCGTATAAGCCGCGCTGCCGGTGACACCCACGGCACCAATGTCCTGACTGGTCCACGGAAACGGCAGGTTTTGGGCCTGAATGGAGGTGGCAGGCGTGCTCAAGTGATCCCGGATGCACGGCAAACCGACGGCATCCACATAGTATTGATAGTTGCCTGATGGCAGGCCGATCAGGCTGAGATTGGTTTGTAATATACTGGTGGGTACGTTGGAACAGATCAGGGCCGCGTTTACCTCATCCGTCGAGGCGTAAACATCAAAATGATCCACCGTCCGCACGTCGCCGGACGTGAGGGTG
>DATHOG010000176.1:0-19732 GCA_035485115.1 Candidatus Sulfotelmatobacter sp.
CCGACCAGCCCGTGGCCGGTGCGTCTGGAATTTTTTGGCGATGACCTGGAATCGCTCCGCGAATTTGACCCGCTCACGCAAATCTCGCGCGGCGAAATTTCCGAAGTCACACTTCCTCCCGCCGGTGAGATTGGCATCCTAAAAAACTCATCACCCGCCGTTCCTCACTCGTCACTTCTGGATCACCTGCCGCGGGAAACGATCTTTGTCCTGTGCGAACCCGCGGCGCTCGCGGTTCAGGCGGAAAATTATTCACAGCCAATCCCGGCGAACGATGCCTTTCACATCGCATGGGCGGATTTTCTAACCGACCTGAACCGCCGCGGAGTCACGTCGGTTGAATTGACCGAAGAAGCCGGACCAGAGGCAATCAATCCAAAAAACGAAATCCCAAATCTGCAATTCACATCGCTGGATGCCTTCCGTCCGCTCGCTGTGCGGGCGTTGGAACCTCAGGTGGCCGAGGCGCAACGCCGCGAATTTTTTCAGCAACTGCAACGCTGGCACCGCCAGGATTTTTCCGTCCACGTCTTTTGCAACAACGACGGCGAACGCCAGCGCTTCGAGGAAATCTGGCAGGAGCTTGGATTGCCGGTCGAATCGCGGCCCGCGATCAACCTGGGTTCGCTCGCTCGTGGTTTCATTTGCGAAAAGGCGAAATTGGCGGTCGTCACCGATGCGGAGATTTTCGGCCGTTACAAGGTTCAGCGACCGCGCCGGTTGAAGTCGGCGCATGCCGTGGCGGCACGGTCGGCTTTGGACATCGATTTCACGGATCTGGAGTTTGGCGATCTGATGGTGCATCTCCAGCACGGCATCGGCCGTTATCTCGGCTTAAAGAACCTTCCCACTTCCATTGGCGTGCGCGCTTCGGAACCGGCAACCGGCAACGAGCAACCGGCAACCGAATGCCTGGTCATCGAATACGCGCCAAGCGGCGATGCTGTTGAGCCGCCGAAACTTTACGTGCCCGTCAGCGAGGCGCACCTGGTCAGCAAATATGTCGGCGCGGGCAAGGCGAACCCGCCGCTCAATCAACTCGGCGGCAACCGTTGGGCGAAGGCCCGGGAACACGCCGAAAAGGCCGTGCGCGACATCGCGGCGGAGATGCTCCGCATCCAGGCCGTGCGCGAAAGCCAGCCCGGCCATCCGTGCAAGCCGGATACGCAATGGCAGCGCGAATTCGAGGGCGCATTCATTTACGAGGAAACGCCGGACCAGGTCACCGCCATCGCTGAAACCAAGGCGGACCAGGAACGGGCCAAGCCGATGGACCGGTTGATTTGCGGCGATGTCGGCTTCGGCAAGACGGAAGTGGCCATCCGCGCGGCGTTCAAGACCGTGATGGACGGCAAGCAGGTCGCGGTGCTGGTGCCGACGACGGTTCTGGCGCAACAACACTTCAATAATTTTCGCGAACGCATGGCGGACTATCCGGTGCGGGTGGAACTGCTCTCACGCTTCCGCACGAAGCGTGAGCAGGTCAAAGTTGTCGAGCAGCTTGCCGCCGGCACGGTGGACATCGTCATCGGCACCCATCGTATCGTGCAGGACGACATCGCGTTCAAGGACCTGGGCTTGGTCGTGATCGATGAGGAGCAACGCTTCGGCGTGCTGCACAAGGAAAAGTTCAAGCGCCTGCGCACGATGGTGGATGTCCTGACGCTCAGCGCCACGCCGATTCCGCGCACGCTTTACCTCGCGCTCACCGGCGCGCGCGACATGAGCACCATCCAGACGCCGCCGCATGATCGGCTGCCCGTGGAAACCATCGCGACCCAATACGATGAGCGTTTGATCCGTGACGCCATTAAGCGCGAATTGAGCCGGGGCGGACAGGTCTTTTTCCTGCACAACCGCGTGACCACGATCGACGTGATGCACACGAAATTGCGGACGCTGGTTCCGGATGCGCGCATCGTTGTCGGCCACGGCCAGATGAATGCGGACGACCTGGAAGAGGTGATGACGAAGTTCGTCAACGGCGAGGCGGATATTTTGCTTTCCACGACCATCATTGAAAGCGGTTTGGACATCCCGAATGCGAACACCATCATCATCGACCGCGCCGACCGCTTTGGTTTGAGCGAACTGTACCAGTTGCGCGGGCGCGTCGGGCGCTACAAGCACCAGGCCTACGCGTATCTGTTGCTGCCGCGCCATGCGCGCCTGCTCACGGAAGTGCGCAAACGCATCAGCGCCATGAAGCAATACTCCACGCTCGGGAGCGGTTTCAAGATCGCGATGCGCGACCTGGAGATCCGCGGCGCGGGAAATCTTTTGGGCGCGGAGCAAAGCGGCCACATCACGGCCGTCGGTTTCGAGCTCTACTGCCAGTTGCTCAAACAAAGCGTCGCTTCGATGAAGGGCGAGAAGGTGAAGCGGCGCGTCGAGGTGCGCGTGGCGCTGGATTTTCTCGGCGAGGCGGACACCCTGCCGCAAAATTACGTCACGGAATCGCACCATCGCATCGAGATCTACCGCAAGCTGGCGCAGGCCACGGAAAAACCGATGCTCGACGCGTTGCAGCGGGAATTGCGCGACCGGTTCGGGCCGTTGCCGCCGGCGGTGGAATTGCTGCTGGCCGTGGGCGAATTGAAAATTCTCGCCGCGGACAAGAACGTGACCAGCATCGAGGTCGAGGCCGACAAATTGAAGCTGATCCGCGCCGGCGATTTCATCCAGTTCGGCGGAAAATTTCCGCGCCTGACAAAAAAGGAGCCGAAAGCCAGGTTGAAGGAGATCAAACGACTGTTGCTGGCGATATAGATACTAGTAGCCGCCGACGTTAGTCGGCGCTAATTTCAAATGGCGCGGACTGACGCCCGCGGCTACGTGCCATGCGCCACCCCGGCCTCGTGGAGTGTGGCCGTCCTCGGCCACTGCAACATTCAATTTACGCAGGTTCTGAAATGATTGAAAATCTCCGGTTGCTTCTCGTTGCAGCGCCCGAGGACGGGCGCACTCCGACGCGGCCTGCATTCGCCGGACTTCGGCGTGTCCAGCGGGCGTTAGGTGATCTTCAACCACACCGTTTTCAAGTACGCCGGTTCGGCGCGGGATATCGGAAAATCCGGTGGCTGCGGAACAAAATGTTTTTTCAAAAGCTTTCGTCGCGCCTGAAATATGGCGGCTTCAATCTCCGCCAAAAACTTTTCCGGCGCAAAATCCGCCGCGTTCGTCGAGCACAGTAGAACCCCGTCCGGTTTCAAGACCGGCAACGCGGCGGTAGCCAGTTTCCCGAAATCTTTCTCCGCGCGGAACGTGCCGTTTTCCTTGGACTGCGAAAATGTCGGCGGATCCAGCACGATGACGTCGAACGCACGGCCTTTTTTGGCGAACCGCCGCAGCCAGTCGAAGGTGTCGCCGAAGATGAAATCGTGTTTCGCGGCATCAAGACCATTAAGTGCAAAATTACGTTTGCCCCATTCGAGATATTTTTTCGAGAGGTCGAGGCTGGTCGTGTGCGCGCCCGCCTTGGCGGCGCAAACCGAAAAACCGCAGGTATAGCTGAAACAATTTAAGATTTCGGATTTCGGATCCCGGATTTCAGCAAAGGGAAAGTCCGCGGCGATGTGGCCGGTCAGGAACCGGCGGCGGTTGTCGCGCTGATCCAGAAAAATGCCGACGGAATAGCCCTCTTGGAAGCTCATCTCATAGCGGACGCCGTTTTCCAAGATTTCAAACCGTTCAGGAGCGGCCTGGCCGAAAACAAGCTGCGGCGAGGCATCGGCGGTTTTGGACTGCCGGACATGGCGTGAAAGCGTTTTGTGATACGCGCCACGTGAGTTGAAGTTTTTTGCCAGCCGCACAAGTTGGTCGTTTTGCGCCGGCGTCAAAGGCGCTTCGGATTGCGACAGCAGATAGTCGCCGAGCTTTTCCACGAACCAGCCCGGCCAGCCATCGCTCGCGCCGTGGATGACGCGAAAGGCATCGGTTTCCTTCGACGCAATGATGGCGGTACGCAAGGACAGTCGCGGTTCGTGTTCAAAGCCCGGCGGAACGGAAAACTTCACTGGCTGGCCGGTCGCCGGATGCGTGAATTCGATTTCACCGGCGTGCAGGAACACGCGCGAGGAACTTGTGCCGCCATACAACGTATCGCCCAGGATCGGAAATCCGTTTTCCGCCGCGTGAACACGGATTTGATGCGTACGGCCGGTCAGCGGTGAGGCTTCGACGAACTGATAGGGCGTATTGTGCTGGCCATGCTGCGGCGTGCAGGGGACTGCCCGCCCTACCTTGAAAATCGTTTCCGCGAGTTCGCCGGTCGCGCCGCTCGCATATTTTTCGCCGAGGCGTACAAGTTTGGATTTGGCGGTGCATTCTTTTTTCGGAACGTCGCGGTCGGTGAGCAGCAGATATCTTTTGTGGACGGCGCGCGCGGTGAATTGTTCCGTGAGCGATTTGTTGGCCAGCGGCGTTTTGCCGAACACCAGCACGCCGCTGGTCTCCTTGTCGAGCCGGTGGATGATGGCCAGTGACGACCAGCGCGGTTCGCGATTTTTGAGCCAGTCGTAAATGCCCTCGCCGGCGAACGGCGACGGCGCATGCGTGTTCCAGCCGGCCGGTTTGTTGACCGCCAGCAGGTGTTCGTCCTCAAAGATGACGCAAGGCGCCATGCCGCATGAAACCATTTTTCGGCACGGGAGACAAATTTTCATATGGCGCGGACTAATGTCCGCGACTACGGGCGAAACGCGTCCCTCGTCTCTGGAGTGTGGCCGTCCTCGGCCACTGCAACATTAAATTCACACAGGCCTTGAAATACTTGAGGGTTTCGGTCGTTGTCATATCGCAGCGCCCGGGGACGGGCGCACTCCGACGCGGCCCGCCTTCGTCGGACTTCGGCGTGGCAAGAGAGGGAGAAACGCTCCCAGCCTCTTGGCGAATTGGAAGCGGTCAACGGCTCGAATGGTTTTCGTGAAAGTTGAAATGTCCAACTGCTGTTCCTTCTCCCGGCGGGAGACTTTTGCTGCTTGGGAAGCAGCAAAAGGAATCCGGCCACGCCGGAGGCCGCAAGGCCGAACGAGCGGGAGCGAGTGAGTCCACGTCAGGATGAGGGGGAACGCGACAAAACCCCCGCAGCAGGCATTCCCGCGCAAAAATCTGAATTGCCATGCCTGCGGCGTTTCATTATCGTCCAAAGCGTGTCCATCAAGCTGAATACGACTACGATTTAGCGTTCATTCCCAAACGGGATGGACGCCAACGCCTCTCACCACCGTGCGGGGCGTTTTTATTTGGTAAATTAAACCACGGATTAACACAGATGAACACGGATGGCGGAGCGCGGGTCTGTGACCCGCAGCAATTTGAAAAAGTTTTTTGTTCACACGGTCCTGCGGCTCACAGAGCCGCGTTCCGAATTTCGGATTTTATCCGTGTGAATCCGTGTCCATCTGTGGTTAAAAAATAAAATTTATGGCCGACGAACAACAACCAACCGCTGAACGGAAAACCTTGGACGAGCGCAACCAGATGACCGAGCTGGAGCGCATCCGCCATTCCTGCGCACATGTCCTCGCCACCGCCATCCTGCGCCTGTGGCCGGAAGCGCAATTCGCCGCCGGGCCACCGGTCGAAAACGGATTTTATTACGACGTGGATCTGCCGCATCGCATCTCGCCGGAGGATTTTGAAAAAATCGAGGCCGAGATGAAAAAGGAAATTAAGGCGAACAATCCTTTTGAAAAAATCATCGTGACGCGCGAACAGGCGATTGCCGATTCACAAAGCGGACGGCTCGGCGGACTCGCCGAACGACCGGGCAACGTGAGTAAATTCAAGCTTGGCAATCTCGAAGCCATTCCCGAGGGCGAGGCGATTTCGTACTATAAGAACGGCGATTTCATCGATCTCTGCGCCGGCCCGCACGTGATGCGCACCGGCAACATCGGCGCGTACAAGCTCACCAGCGTGGCTGCCGCGTATTACAAGGGCGACGAAAAAGGCCCGCAGCTCCAGCGTATCTACGGCACCGCGTTCAAGAACAAGACCGCGATGGACGAGTATTTCAAGATGATCGAGGAGGCGAAGCGCCGCGACCATCGCAAGATCGGCGAAGAGATGGGCCTCTACAAAATTGATACCGAATACGTCGGGCCGGGTCTTCCGCTGTGGCTGCCGAAAGGCACGATGCTGGTTGAAGAGCTGGAAAAGCTCGCGAAGGAAACAGAATTCGCCGCTGGCTATGTACGTGTGAAAACTCCGCACATCGCGCGGGAGAAGATGTATAAGACTTCCGGTCATCTCCCGTATTATGCGGAGTCTATGTTTCCCGCCATGGAAATGTCGGAGAACGGCAGGATCGATCCTAAAATCGATGGACAGGTCAAGGCTTTGGAAGCCCGCTTGCGCGTCATTGAGTCCGATGAAAAGGCCATCGAGCTGAAAAAGAAGAAAGACGGCGGCGTGGAGGAGGATTGTGAAGCCCAGGGCGAAGATATTTATCGCGAGGAACAACTCCGGACCGAGCTGAAAAAACTGCAGAGTATGCAGGGCCCCATCGAGCGTTATTACCTGAAAGCGATGAACTGCCCGCATCATCACCGTATTTTTGCGGCGGAGCCGCACAGTTACCGCGATTTGCCGTTGCGCCTCGCGGAATATGGCACGTGCTATCGTTACGAGCAGTCGGGCGAGTTATTCGGGCTTATGCGCGTGCGCTCGCTCAACATGAACGACGCGCACATCTATTGCACCGAAGAACAATTCGCGGAAGAATTCAAGGCGGTGAACGACATGTATCTGAAGTATTTCAAAATCTTCGGTCTCGAAAAATATCAGATGCGTTTCAGCACTTCCTCGCCTGAAGGCTTGGGCAAGAAGTACGTCAACGAACCGGAGTTGTGGAAGAAGACGGAGGACATGGTGCGCAACGTCCTGAATAATTCCGGCATCAACTATGTCGAGGTCGCGAACGAGGCGGCGTTTTATGGGCCGAAGATCGACGTGCAGGTGTGGAGCGCCATCGGCCGCGAATTCACCATCGCCACGAACCAGGTGGATTTTGCCGTGCCGGCGAAATTCGGTTTGACCTATCGCGACAAGGATAATTCCAACAAGACGCCGTTGTGCATCCATCGCGCGCCGCTGGGCACGCATGAGCGGTTCATCGGCTTTCTTATCGAGCATTACGCGGGCAACTTCCCGCTGTGGCTCGCGCCCGACCAGGTGCGCGTGATCACGCTCAACGACGACGCGGCGCTCATCGAGTATGCGAAGGGCATCGTGACCGAACTACGCGCCAACATGGTGCGCGTGGAATCCGATTTCAGCGCGACCCCGTTCAAGGCGAAAATTGCGGACGCAGAAAAAACCCGCGTTCATACGATGCTGGTCATCGGCGGTCGGGACATGGAAGCCGGCGCGGTGAGCGTGCGCCTGCATCATGGCGGCCCGCAAGGCGCGAAGCCGAAGGCGGAAGTGGTGGCGGACATTCTATCGAGCATCAAAGAGCGGAAGGCGTGAATTTAGGCATGAAAAAGACCTTGTTAAAACGTGTATGGGTGTTGGCGGGAATGGCGTTGGCAATGGTCTGCTTCGTTGGATGCACTTCAATCTCGCTGGAATCCAACAAGGATCCAGCGGCGGTGCGGAAATTGAACCGGCTTTTCGTATTGATCAATCAGGGTGACACGAAAAATAAACCTTTATCCCAATCATTGAGTTCTGCGTTCCGGGAATATTTCACGAACGGGACACCGCAAGTGGATATTGCCATTGCCAGTCCGCTGGATTTGGATGAAAGCGCGATGAGATCGCGAATGGCCGGCTTCACGCCCGATGCGATTCTAACCATCTCGGCTGTAAATTACGTGGTTGATCCATACGGTAATTATCCGCGGATCGTCTATGATGTCAGTTTATTCGATCCAATCGCAAAAAGGCGGATCTGGCGCGCGTCCATAGACAATTCGGGCAGCACAGATTTTATGGATCGCAGAATGCGTGAAATGGCCAGGAAGATTGTCCAACAACTTCAGCTGGATGGGTTCTTGTGATCAATATCAAAGGACGCAAAGCGTAACCTGACGACCCGCAGTCTGGTCTGTCAGGGGACCGACATGAGAAAATTCGTTCTTATTCTTTTTTTGTTTGTGCCTGGTTTTGGGGTGCCAGCGGCAACGAACGATGTTGCTTCCTCCAACTCACGGGCGATGCCGGTTGATACCCTCGATGTCGCGCCGGTCTGGGCGGGGCATCCGGTGGGCTTCGCTTTGCTTACACATGCGCCTTATCAGTTCGCCGCGTATTACGATGAACACCGCCAGCTCACCGTGGCGCAGCGCCGGTTGGACACACGGAAGTGGCAATTTACGAGGTTGCCGGACACCACCGGATGGGATTCGCACAACAGCATCGCGCTCACGGCGGATGACGACGGTTTTCTGCATCTGTGCGCCGACATGCACAACGTGCCGCTGATCTACTTTCGTACGACAAAGCCGTGGGATGCCGCCACCTTCGCGCGCGTGGATAAAATGGCGGGCACAAACGAGTTGCGCTGCACGTATCCGCAATTTTTGCGCGGAGCGGATAATCAACTACTTTTCACCTATCGCGATGGCGGCAGCGGCAATGGCAACCAGATTTACGATGGTTACGATCTGAAAACAAAAACGTGGTGGCGTTTTCTCGATACGCCGTTGACGGATGGCGAGGGCCACGACGGCGAGGACCATAACAGCGCGTACTTCGACGGGCCGGTGCGCGGACCGGACGGCTGGTTTTATCTCGCGTGGATCTGGCGCGCGACCGGTGACGCGGCGACGTGCCACGATCTAAGTTTCGCGCGCAGCCGGGATCTGAAACATTGGGAAACCAGCACCGGCCGGGCGTTATCGCTGCCGATGCGAGTGGGTAACTGCGAAATCGTGGATCCGGTTCCGGAACATGGCGGCATGGTCAACGGCAATGTCAGGCTCGGATTTGATGCCGCCGGGCGGGTGACCATCAGTTATACGAAGAACGATGCGCAGGGAAACACGCAACCGTTCATCGCGCGGCTGGAGGACGGCCATTGGGTGATGCATCAGGTGACCGACTGGCCGGTGCCTGTCGAAATCGAGGGCTGGGGCACCTTACATCTGGACGTTCACGTCAGCGGCGTGTCGGTCGGGAAGGATGGCAAATTGACGGAGGATTACCGGCATTTCAAATTTGGCAACGGCACCTGGGTGCTGGATCCCACAACACTGCGTGCGGTTGGAACGGTGGACCATCAAAGTGTGCCGTCCGCATTAAGCAAAGTGGAAGGAAGTTTTCCAGGTTTAAAGGTGCATTGGGCTGGCGGCGCCGGCAGCCGGGACCAGGCGGGGCTGAATTATGCGCTGCGATGGGAAACGTTGGACGCGAACCACGACCGTCCATACACGGGGCCGTTGCCCCCGCCATCCATGTTGCAACTAATCACCTTCAAAACACCTGACGCAACCGCGACCGATTGATTTCGACCGCAGCCGGAATAAAATCGAGATGATCCATAGTTACTGGACCACGTTTTCGGAACTGATCAAGACGCCATTTGAACATGCGTCGCTGGTCTGGGGCATCGTGCCGCTGTACTTTGGCCTGTTGTTGAACGAACTCACGGCGGACAAGGCAAATTTCCGCACGGCGCTCCAGACCGGTTTCAGTTTTCTCTGGGCCGGGGCGCAATGGCTGTGGCCGTACTTTTCCCACCCAGCAGATCTCCCGCGCCTCCATGCGGCGACGTTGCCGGTGAATTTTCTGGTGACGTTCCTGACCATCGGCCTCGGCGTGGTGGCGCTCTATAGCGGGCTTCGCAAAAAATATCCGAGGCACCTGCGCTTCATCGGGCACACCCGGTTCGCGAATTATTTCATGATCACAATTTTTCCCATGCAGGCGCATTATCTGGTCTGGACATGGGAACGGCTGGCGGCCATCGTCATTTTTGCCGTGCCGATCTGGCTGGCGTTGCATTTCGGCCTGATGCCGATGCGGAAGCAGAAGTGAAAACCGACGGTTGAAATTTTGCCTGTTCCGGTGAAGCTTGGGGCGGCGACAATCTTTTTAAACATCCTGATTTTATGAATGCTCTCAAAGTACTTTTAATATTGATCGTGGTGGCGGTGATTGCCGCCGTGGTGATACACGTGCGGAATGACCAGGCCGCTTCGGAAAGGTTTAGGGAAGACTCCAAGGCGGCGGCGGGTGCCATAAAGGATGTGACCACGGATGTGGTGGATGCCACGAAGGAGACGGCCAAAGAGGTCGAGACCAATGCGCCGATCGTGGCCACCAATGTGGCGGTGGAGGTGCGTGATGCGGCGACGAATGCGGCGGCGCATACGGAAAATTTTGTCACCAACGCGTATCAAGAGACGAAGTCGAATATAAATGAAATGGTGCATTGATCATGACACGCCCGGCTGGGTTTTGATTGCCTTCCATTTTTCGTGTTACCAGTCATTCGGTCCAGCGACTGTCTTCCGTTTCGACCTGGGCGAAGTTTTTTTTCAAACGCTCTGGGATTCTTCCGGGCGAGCGGCTAATTTACGGCGTGGCTGAAAATTTAGAGCGTTTCAAACTGGCGGCGATCGACCTTGACGGCACGTTGTTGGGGCCGGACCACGCCATCAGCGGGGAGAATGCGCTGGCCGTGCGGCGTTTGCAGGCCGCCGGCGCGCAGGTGGTGCTGGCCTCGGGCCGGCACTTTAACTCGATGCATAAATACGTGGCGGCGTTGCCGGGCATTGAATGGGTGGTTTCCTGCCAGGGCGGCGAAGTATCGGATGCCGGGCGCACGACGGTTTTGAGCCGCCAATTTCTGCAACGGGCGGAGGTGGCGGCAATAACGGAGACCGGACGCGCCCGGGGGTTTTCGACGGTGGGTTACACGGTGGAAGGGGTTTTTACCGATTCGACATCGGATTTCGAAATGGATTTTTACACCGATCTGGCGGGGAACCGTCCGGTGGTCCTGACCCGGAATGAACTGCTGGCGCGGGACATGTTCAAGGTGATCTGGATGGGCGAGCCGGACGGCCTTTCAAGGGTGGCACCCGGGGATGTGGCGTTGCCGGGAGTCCAGGCGGTGCGAACCAATGCGCGGTTTTTGGAGTTCATGCCGGCGGAGGTTTCCAAGGGTTCCGCCCTGGCAACGCTGGCCTTGCGCCTGGGAATCCCACCGACGACAGCGGTGGTGTTTGGCGACGGGGAAAATGATATTCCGATGTTCGAGTGGGCGGGGATGTCCGTGGCGATGCCGCATGGCTGGCCACTAGCGCTGGCGCGGGCGAAAGTCGTGGCGCCGGCTGGCCCGCCCGAAGCGGCATTCGCGCGCGGGGTGGATTTGATTTTGAGATGAATCCAAGGTTGGCCGTCGATGACAAGATACAAGGGCGCGTCACTCCCTGCGTGCCGCCTTCGTGAATCCAATGCGTTCGTTCCAAGAGGCGGCGGGCAGGGGAGTGCGCGCCCCACCTTGGAGCACGACGGGTATAACGCGTGGTTGCACTTCCGGTGATTCGCGTTCATGCTTTAAGCATGGAGCAACGCATTTTGAGCCTGCTGGCGGAGAAGGATTACATCCCGCTGAGCGCGGAAAACCTGCTGCGGCATCTGCGCATCACGCCAGACCGTGAACCGGAATTCGACCGCGCACTTCGCAAGCTGGAACGTGACGGCCAGATCGCGCTGATCAAAAATTCCCGCTACGCGCTCACGAGCGATGCGGACCTGATTCCCGGACGCATCCGCATGAACCGCGCGGGGAAGGGTTTTTTCACGCCGGACGATTCATCGCTTCCCGAAGTTGCGGTTGCCGAGGGCTCGACCGGCACGGCACTGCACGAGGATCGCGTGCTGGTGCGCCGCACGGCGCGACGGAAAAATTTCCGCGAAGGCGATCAGGACATAGGCACGGTGGTGCGCCTACTCGAACGCACGCGGTCGAAGATTGTCGGCACGTTGCAGCAAGGCCGCGTATCCCTGTACGTCACGCCGGATGACCCGCGCATTCCGCATGACATCCTGGTGCCGCCCGCGAAAGACACCGGCCGGCTGGCGCGCATCGGCGACAAGGTAGTCGTGGAGCTGAGCGAATGGGACTGGCATAACTCCAATCCCGAAGGGGAAATCATCGAGGTGCTCGGCGCGCCGGATGCCGAGGGCGTGGATATGCTGTCCGTGCTGCGCCAATACAACCTGCCGCTGCATTTTCCCAAGGCCGTGCTGGCCGAGGCGGATGCGATCGGCTCCGTCGTTGACGCCAACGACCTGGCCGACCGGCTCGACTGCCGCGCGCACAACGTCATCACGATCGATCCCGATGACGCAAAGGATTTCGACGACGCGATCTGCCTGGAGAAAATTTCACCGGAGCAATGGCGGCTCTGGGTCCACATCGCCGACGTGTCCCATTACGTCAAGCCCGGCACGGCGCTGGACGAGGAGGCGAAGCGACGCGGGAACTCGACCTATCTGGTGGACCGTGTGATTCCGATGCTGCCCGAGGCGTTGAGCAACGAACTTTGCTCGCTCAAGCCGAACGTGGACCGCCTGACCAAATGCGTGGAATTTTTGATCGCGCACGATGGCCGCGTGTTGAGCACGAAATTTCACGCTGCCGTGATCCATTCGCAGAGGCGTTTCACCTACGCGCAGGTGCTGGAGATCTTGCGGCGCGAACCGGTGGCTGAACCGATCGAGCAGATGCTGCATCAGGCGCACCAGCTCGCACAAAAAATCCGGCGGCATCGTTTCAAGAACGGGTCGCTGGATCTGGATTTTCCGGAAACCAAAATCCGGCTGGATGCCGAGGGCAAGATTCTGCGCATCGAAAAAAACGAAAATGACGAGTCGCACCAGCTCATCGAGGAATACATGCTGCTGGCGAACGAGGCCGTCGCCACGCGGCTGATGGCACAGCGCACGCCGGCGGTCTATCGCGTCCACGAGGAGCCGGATCCGCGCCGGTTGCAGGAATACCGGCAGGAAGTTCTGGCGCACCACGTTCAATGCGGCAACCTGTCGCATCCCACCGAAATCCAAAAGCTGTTGGCGAAACTCGGAACGCTGCCCATCGGCGGCGCGTTGAAGATCGGGTTCTTGAAATCGCTCAAGCGTGCGTGTTATTCGGTCGAACCGCTCGGCCATTTCGGGCTGGCAAAGAAAAAATACACGCACTTCACCTCGCCGATCCGGCGTTACTCCGACCTGGTGGTGCATCGCGCATTGTTCGACACACAACCGGCGAAGGGCAATGCGTTGAAGGAGATCGCCGAACACATTTCGCTGACGGAACGCAATTCGGCCGATGCCGAGCGCGACAGCAAAGACGTGAAGCTCTATGCCTTCCTGCGCGCACAACTGGAATCCGGCGAGCCGGTGAAATACCCGGGGCTGGTGACCGATGTGCGCAATTTCGGTTTCTTCGTGGATGTCTCCGGCCTGGCGATGAGCGGCCTGGTGCCGTTGTCCACGATGGAGGATGACTTTTACATTTTTGACGAGGCGCGCCGCAATCTCGTGGGCCGCCGCACGCGCCGGGTGATCAAGCTGGGCGACAAGCTCACCGTGCAGGTCGCCAAGGTGGATTCCGCCCGGAAACAGGTGGATTTCTGCCTGGCCGTGGAGCGACGCGAACCCAAGAAACCGCAGGTGTATGACCCGCGTCCACAATCCAATCGCGAACAGGGTGCGAGGCAGCAACCGGCACGGCGCGACCAGCGCGGTCCGCAGCCGCCGTCGTCGTGGAAAAATTCCCGGCGGGAGGATGCACGCCCGGCCAGACCATCGCAGCCGGATTCACGCCCGCCGCGCGATCCACGAGCCCCGCGCGATTCGCGTCCACCGCGTCCGCCGCGTGATCCGAGGACCCCCCGCGATTCGCGACCACCGCGCGACTCACAACCGCAGCGTCATGCGCAGTCCGGGGCGGAAAAGCCGGCGATGTTTCAAACTTCCAGTGCGAAGTTTTCCACCGGGCAACGTCCATTGCTGAAATCCAGCGGAGCGAGCCGGTTTCAAAAACGGCGGCGGTAAAGCTGTAGTCGATGATTTGTGGGCGGAGAGTCAATTCCTCCCATAAACCCGGCAATGGTGGGACATGCGCCTCACCCCAGTATCTTGGCAAATTATGCATGGTTCGCGGCTCGGTTGGTTTTCGCGAAGGTAGAAATGTGCAACTGCTGTTCCTTCTCCCCAAGGGAGAAGGTCAGGATGAGGGGAAAGGCGGCGCTCATTTCAAAGTGTGCGGGGCCTGAAATTTGGACGACCACTTCCACCCCGGCCCTCTCCCCTTGTCATTACCCACATCTTTTTGCCCTGAACATCAGTTCTTCTTTTATGGCTGAAAAACCCCTGAATTGGCGGTGTTTTGGTCATACCACTATTTGCGACCCCATACGCGGCGCGGCCCCGCTTGGCCAGTATAACTATCAAAGTCGTTTCAGCTGGTTTTTGCTTGCGACGCAAAGTGTTTAAATCCAATTGCTTATATTATCACATTTACTAAACCATCTACGAAAAAGATGTGGGTAATGACAAGGCCCTCTCCCTTGGGGAGAGGGGGAAACGCTTGCAGCGTCTTGTCGTTGGAATGCAACGGGTGGTTGAGAGTTCAACTCTCATTTCCGGCTTCTCAAAGGCGCGGCGGCGGTGGATATTTTTCGCGTGCGGGTTTTCCTTGAATGTCAACGGTGCACGGCCTGCTGCCGCTGGCCGGGCCAAGTGCTGTTGAGCGATGAGGAAATCACACGGCTCGCGGCGTTCAAAAAGTTGAGCGAGCACGATTTCATCCAGCAGTTCGCCCAACTGCGTCCTGACCGGCGCGGACTGGCGCTCAAGGAAAACGCCGACGGCTCGTGCATTTTTCTGGAAGGCGAAAATTGCGCCGTGCAGCCGGTGAAACCGCAGAAGTGCAAGGAGTTTCCGAACCTCTGGAATTTTCCCGGCTTTGAAAAGATCTGTCATGCCATCCCGCGCGAGGTCAGCGACGAGGAATATGCGCGGCGCATGGCGCTCGTGAAGGCGCAGGGAAGGCATATGTGAATTAAGAATCCAGAATTAAGAAGGGGATTAATTTGTTGAAAGGCGGAGATGAGAGATGGCCCCGCGAAACGAAGCAATTTTAGCCCTTCCGTCCCACGGCGGCTACGTTGTCAGCCAAATTAAACGCAGCCAGTACGACTTCGGTAGACTGATACGCAGCTTTGACGGGTCGCATCCATTTGGATTGTTTGTAGGCGGTGGTTTTTTTCAGCAATTTGACGCGTTCGGCGCGTGAAATGTCACGTTCACCGCCGCGAAAATCTTTCCAGATGACGAGCGGATTAAAGTGGGTGGATTTCATCCCGGCCACGGAGAATTCCAGTTCCATGAATTTCATCATGGTTTGTGGGGTGAAGTAATTGAGATGTTCGGGGAAAATATAGCGGTATTTGGCCCCGATCAACCGGACGGCCAGGGATTTCAGGTTGGGGGTCAACACGAAGCAGTATCCGCCGGGTTTGAGGATGGCGGCGGCTTTTTGCAGAAACAATTTTGGTTCGGACAAATGCTCCATGACCGCCCAAAACGTGACGGCATCGAACTTTCCATTGAAAGTCTGGTTGAGAAATTCTCCGTTGACGACGGGCACGCCCATTTTGGCCGCGTGCGCCAGAGGTTCGGTGGAAACATCCGTACCCAAAACGGTGTAATCATCGGGGAAACGCTTTTTGAGCTGGTATAAAAAACCGCCGGAGGAACAGCCGACATCCAGGACCGAGCCGCGCGGACAAAAGGAGCGGAACAATTTGAGTTCGCGTTCAAAACGCACATCGGCGTAATCGCTTTCCAATTTTTCCGGGGTCAGGTATTCACTGCCGGCCCGGTCGTAAAAGTTTCCGGTCGCCATTTCTTCCGGAACCGGGTTCGCGTAAACCATGGAACATCGGACGCAACGGACGAGCTGCAGCTCCAGCTTGCGCAACCACGGGTCTGCTTCTGTTCCCTGACAGAGGGGACAGCGCCGGGTCAAAAGTTTAGGTGCCGGGTTCATGGCGGGCGATAGTATCAAAGACGGCAATCAGCCGCGCAAAATATTCCTTGGTCTGGTATCTGACCAGCCACCAGCCAATCGGGTCACGTGCCGGACAGATGGCCACGGCATCAATGCCAAAATGCCGGCAAAGAAAAAGCGCCCGCGGCGCATGGAAGGAGTCGGTGACGAGAATGAGCTTTTGCAGATGATAAACTTCCCCGGCCCGCCGGACGGATTCCCAAGTCCGGAAGCCCCCGAAATCAACCTGCAACGCCTGGTCGGGAACGTGTTCCTGAGAAATCCGTTTCCTCATCTCCAGCACCTCGTTAAAACCCCGGTTGTTGGCATTGCCGCTAATGAGCAGATATTGGACCTTGCCGGCCAGATATATTTTAGCCGCCAAATCTGTCCGGCCGAGAAAATGCAGGTTGACCGAGCCGTCGGGCCTCACAGGTTCCGTCCCCAAGACCAACGCGACATCGCGCCGGGGCAGATCGGCGATCTGGACGACCATCGCCTTCCGTGCACTCAAGATGACATAAAGATTGATTCCCAGCGTGATTACAAAAAGGAAAAGAACAACGCCCAAAAAACGCCGAAGAATCTTTCTGAAACGGCCCGGAGTTCTTGGGGCGAATAAAATGGGGATCCGCATATTCTTTGCCGCTCAGCCCGGTGGCATCACATTGAATCGGGCCTTGCTCAAAGCATTTTGACTGTGCCTTTTTCGGTAATGGAAGTCAAAAGTTTCCCGGCAACTGCGGTCCGGCCCGGACGGGCGTTTCAGATAGCGCGGACTGACGTCCGCGGCTAGAGGAGGTGGAAAGCACGGCAGGCGTCATGCCTGTTTGGGGAGATGTAGCCGCGGTTGACCGCGTCCCGCCAAAGCATTGACAATATGGACTAACCGGACTAAGATAGCGGCGATGAAAACGGTCAACGTTCACGAAGCCAAGACAAACTTTTCCAGCCTGCTCGCCACGGTGGAGGGTGCGGGCGGTTCTTTTGTGATTTGCCGCAATGGCGAACCGGTCGCCGACCTGGTGCCGCACCAGCGGATGAGCCGGATCAAAAGGCATCCGGTGCTCGGTAAAATTAAAATCAGCTACGACCCGGTCGAGCCGGTCTCCCACGAGGAGTGGCCGGAGGCGGCGCGATGATCCTGGACACCTGCGCGCTGCTCTGGCTCGCCAGCGGTGATAAAAAATTGAGCCGCGCGGCGCTCAAGGAAATAAACGCGGCAGCGGTGGTTTATGTTTCCGCCATCAGCGGCTTTGAGATCGCCATCAAGGCGGCCCCGGGGAAATTGAAGCTGCCGCACCCGCCGCAGGAATGGTTTGAAAAAGTGGTTGAGCATCACGGTTTGGCGGTGCTGCCCCTCGATTTGAACACCTGTATCACCGCTGCCGGGCTGCCGTCGATTCACAACGACCCCTGCGACCGGTTCATCATTGCGGCGGCCAAACTGAACGACTTAACCGTGGTGACGGGCGATGAACAATTCGAGAAATATGGCCTGACGGTGTTGAGTTGAGGGAATAATCTTAAGCCGGGGAAATCAACCTCCGGCAAACACGGGATGAAAGTTGGCTTCGGTCAGGATGCGGGCGGCTTCTTCCCGTTTATCCCCCTGAATCTCGATCTGGCCATTTTTCACCGTGCCGCCGGTGCCACAGGCACGCTGCATCGCCTTGGCCAGTTGTTCTTTTTCGGGCAGACCGATGCCGACGAAGTTTTTAATCACCGTCACGGTCTTGCCGCCCCGGCCGGCTTCGACCCGGAGAATATCCACCCGGCCGCGATGTTTTCTGGCCGGCTTGGTCGTGGCAGGGGCCATCGGCGGTTGTACTGGTGCTGGCGGCAGGCCTTCGGCGGACAGGCCGGCAAAAGGAGTTTGAACGAAACTTGTTTCGCCGCTAGTTGGAATGCGTTTGGAATCTGCCATATAAATGAGGTGATGTCGTGCCGGATGCCATCATGGTTTTACAGGTTGATCAGGGGTTCCGTGGCCAAGGAAACGGATGAGGGAATATTCATGGGCTT
Source organism: Candidatus Sulfotelmatobacter sp. (assembly GCA_035485115.1). Taxonomy (GTDB): domain Bacteria; phylum Verrucomicrobiota; class Verrucomicrobiia; order Limisphaerales; family UBA11358; genus UBA11358. Next base: position 18,041 of record DATHOG010000176.1, read on the forward strand.
CGACGAGGTGAAAGCCCAGCTTCTGAATTGCCCTGGCCGTCCCCGGCATATGGGCCACGCCCCACGGCACCATGATATTGTCCGACTGGGTCAAATGAGATTGGATTTCCTCCAGAAGATGCTGATTTCGCTTCGTTAAAATGTCATTGAAGAGCACTTCCTCAAATTCCGGCGTCGGCGAGTAGGCTAGCAACGTCTGAATATTTGCCGGTGTCATTCCTTGGGAATGGACCAGCGCAGCCAGATTGAGGCAGGCGATGGTTTGCGGCATGAACTGGCTGACATCCACATCTGCCCGGACGATTTGGCCCCGATCCGGTGTGAACTGCTGCTTTTGCTCGGTAAGGCCGAGGGATTTGGCCATGCGTTTGTAGCTGAGCTTGTTCGTCAACAAATTCATGTCATCCGTGACGCCTTCGATCAAGATGATGGAGTTGGTGGGAAATGACCTTGAGATATTCTGATAAAAGTCCGCATCCGCAACGTGCGCCATGGGAAACAGCTCGATGGTCTTGCCATCATTGCGAACATATTTTCTCGCTTCCACCGTCAAACCGCCCGGGTGCAAAGCCATGAAACCTTCGCTAAAATGATCCACCGCCAACGAGGAGCAAAGGAAGAGGTAAGCAAAGACCGCCGGCAACAGCACAAAGGCGTTCAACAGGACGAACACGGACAGGTTCTTCCAGCTAAAACTCCCGGCCCCAAGCCGGGCCCCGGAGACCAGCGGCCAGCGGAACTTGACGCCGCCTTGAGCCTGGCGGAGGAGGATCAGGCCCAGGATCACCTGGCAAACCGAAAATCCGAAATCAACCAGCGGAAGCCGGTCGAAGCAATAAATGGCGAACGGAATCACTGCCAGCACCGCAGCCAGATTGAAGAACGCGATGGGAAGGAACAGGCGCTTGGGAACCTTTGGCGTCAATCCAATCAGGCCGTAAACCCCAAGCGCCATAAGGGCGGTGATGGAGGAGATTATTTGACGCACCGCCGTTAAAGGGTGCAGCCCATGAAGTAGAATCAGGGAATCGTCCACCAGCGAAACCACTGCATCCACCAGAAAGAGTCCCAGGCACAGACTGAGCAGGATGGAAAACAAATGCGGCAAGGATGAGACATTGCGGGTCGTTTCCTTGGGCAGCGGAGGCGGCGGAGTGGCGATTATGGGAGGCGGAACAGCGGCAGCTTGATCATTCAATCCATTGTTTGCGTTGTCAGCCATGTTCGGTGGCAAATCCTAAACCCGCTGACGGCAATGGCAACGGAAAGATTTGGAGAAGTGTGCATACGGACAGGATGAACAGTATCAATCATGAATTTTAATGTTTAATTTTTAGTTGATGGGGTGAACACCCCATGGCGTTGGGAAGAGTTGCAGGCGTAGTTTGGGGATATGAATATCAAACAACAGGGAGAATCGACGTTTGGCGGTCTCATTACGTCGTGTCCGGGCTGGATCAAGATCGGTCTGGCCGTGGCGATGCTGACCGCCATGACGGGATGCATCGGCTTCGTAGGCGGCGGCCCCGGGTATGTTGATGACGGAGGCTGGTGGGGCGGGTGGTGGGGCGGTCGCGGCGGCTACGATCGGGGCCATGATGCGCATGGTTATAGTGAGCGCGGAGCGGCCAGTCGTGGAGCGGCACACGGCGGCGGCGGGCATGGTGGCGGCGGGGGACATGGCGGCGGCAG
>DATHOG010000177.1:0-8367 GCA_035485115.1 Candidatus Sulfotelmatobacter sp.
GAATAAAGTTTCATCCGATGTTGGCAACCAGCTTTACGGAGCACTGAAGAAAAGGGCTTTGCACACGAGGATTGTTTTCATTGAAGTGAACATGCCCGATGATTCCGACAATGCCAAAACAACACAGATATTGAAGGATGCCCTTAGCAGTATCCGGTCAAGGGAGGGCAAACTAACCATAAATGAACAACCCGCCCCACCAGCATACGTCATCGTGACCAACAACCCAAGCCACTACAATCTTCACGGGATATGCCATTTTGGGGCAGCCGCCGAAGGGTTTAAAATTCCTGATTTCAAGGCGGACATGCTGCACACTAATTTACGGGCAGCGATCAAAACGCGTGAAAAGCATATTGAAGTTTTTTCTTTGATGGAATCATTGGCCGAACACCAACACATCCCATCCACGTTCGACGGCGACCACCCAGACCTAGCGTTTGGAAAATCAGAACCCAGACTTTTGATTGGAAAAACATATTTGATTCCTAACGGTCGAGGCGGCGAAGTTGCTGCTGAATTAACGGAAGCTGTAGTGATGGAAATGACAAAAACCGCCCACGGTATTTGCAAACTCGCGGACGGCCAGCAAATCATGGTGGAATTTCCATTAAGTGACGAGGAAATGGCTGCTTACCGCAGGCACCCCGATACTTTTTTTGGAAAATTAAAGAAACACGCAAAGGGAATCACTGACCCCATCGACCTTTATTATTACTGCCTCGATGTTTACCGGAATTCCCCGAAGGACACCCTTTTGCGTTTGATGGGTATTCCGCCAAATTCAGATTTTGCAAAACTGTCGCAACAGGAATTGGCGGAACGTTATTGCGAAAACATCGTATATCAAACGATGAATATTTCCGCGAAAGCAAAAGGAGACCCCCAAAAACCAACTGAAAAATGATGCCGTAATCATCGTTTGTGACAGTCCAGAGAGACGGGGGTTGTACAAGTGACGAGTTGGAAACTACAAGCCACTACCCTGTGGCTTGCTTCCTCGCGCCTTTGCGTTAAAAATCCTGCCGTGACGCAAGCCGAAGCCAAAAAACGCCACGCCGAACTTTGCGCGGAAATCCGCGCGCACGACCACGCCTATTACGTCGAGGGCAGGGCAAAAATCTCCGACCACGAATACGACCAACTTTACGGCGGACTCCAGAAACTGGAAAAAGATTTCCCCGAACTCGCCACTCCGGACTCGCCCACGCAACGGGTCGGGGGCGCGCCGAGCGAAAAGTTTGCGCGGGTGAAGCATCTCGTGCCGATGCTCTCGCTGGACAAGGTGGAGGCCGCGGACCATCCGACTTCCGCCGAGGAACCGGACCGGGAGAAGCGCAACCGGTTGCAGGATGAAAACACACTCGCGGAATTGCGCGCCTGGGACCAGACCATCCGCAAGCATCTCGGACGCGATCAGGTTCAATATATCATCGAGCCGAAGGCGGACGGGGTTTCCATCGGCGTCCATTATCGCGAAGGGAAATTCACGCTGGGAGTCACGCGCGGCGATGGCACGGAGGGCGACGACATCACGGTAAATCTGCGAACGGTGCGGGGCATTCCGCTTGAACTTCGTAGCAGCCGACGTGAGGAGGCTCCAACTAAAAAATCGGAATCATATCAGAGCCTCCTTACGTCGGCTGCTACACCGGAATTGCTGGAGGTTCGTGGCGAGGCTTACATGGCGATTGATGAATTCGAGGCCATCAACAAGAAGCTTGAGGCCGAGGGTGAAAAACCGTTTCCCAATGCCCGCAACGCCACCGCCGGCACATTGAAACAACTGGATCCCCGGCTCGTGGCGAAGCGTCCAATCCGCGCGGTGTTCTATGCCACCGGCGCGGTGGAAGGCATCGAGTTCAAAACGCATTCCGAGATGTTGAAGGCGTTCACCGGCTTTGGGTTGCCCACGCAAAAATTGTGGTGGGTGTGCGATGGCATTGACGAGGTGCTGAAGATTTATCGCGACAAAGTGGTTGCGCATTACGACGAGGACAAGGATTTGCGGCGGCAGTTGCCGTACGAGATCGACGGCATCGTGGTCAAGGTCAACACACTGGCGGACTGGGCGAAGATTCCAGGTCGCAGCCGCGCGCCGGGCTACGCCATCGTCCACAAGCCGGTGCCGTGGATCACGCCGGCGGAGACGGTCTTGAAGGCGATTACGGTGCAGGTGGGGCGCACCGGCGTGTTGACGCCGGTGGCCGAACTGGAGCCGGTGTTTGTGCAGGGTTCAACGATTTCGCGGGCGACGCTGCATAACGAGGACGAAATCCGCCGCAAGGACATCCGCATCGGCGACACGGTGGTCATCCGCAAGGCGGGCATGGTGATCCCGGAAGTCGCCGAGGTCGTGAAGACGAAACGTCCGGCCGGGGCGAAGGAATTTGATCTATTCAAATTTGTCGGGGGAAAGTGTCCTGTATGCGGCGGCGCGATTGCCAAGGACAAGGCCTCGGGCAGCGGCGATGACGAAGTGGCGTGGCGTTGTCAGAATATTGCCGGTTGTCCGGCGCAGCTCATGCGGCGCGTGGAATATTTCGCCGCGCGCAAGGCATTGGACATCGAATCGCTCGGCGGCATCGTGGCGGAAAAACTGGTCGAACGCGGGATGGTGAAGGAACCGCTCGACTTGTTTGATCTGAAATTGGAAGCACTCGGCAAATTGAACCTTGGCACCGATGACGAGCCGCGCGTGTTCGGCGAAAAGAACGCGACCAAAATCCTTGAGACGCTGGAGCGGGCCAAGACCGCGCCGCTGAACAAATGGATCCATGCGCTGGCAATCAGCGATGTCGGCGAAAATATTGCGCTTCAGTTATCCAAGCTCCATCAAGACTTGAAGAGTTTAGCTCATTCAAAACTGCTCACTCTTATTGCAGACGAAGGAAAACACTCAGACGAACTACAGAAAGAAGTGGCGCATCTTGTTTCGCAAAATCCAATTCTTAAAGCGGAGGCTGACCATCAAAGGCAAAACCTGGAAAATGAAATCAAACGATTAAAAATCGATCTTGAGAAAGCTAATGCGCAAGAGGCTGATTCTAAAGTGAAGAGTAGCCTCAAAAACCGTATCAAGACCCGGGAAAACCGTTTACAGATTGTCGGACTGTCCGAAGAAATCGGCCCCGTTGTCGCGAAAAGTATATTGGAATATTTCCAGTCGGCATCCGGTCAAAAGATTTTGAAACGGATGGATGAATTAAGTATTCATCCGTCTAGTGGCAAACCGGCCTCAACCACCGATTTAGCTCTCACTGGAAAAACTTTTGTTCTTACAGGCACTCTTCCCAGTTTGTCGCGTGATGAAGCCTCTGCGATGATTCGTGACGCAGGTGGGAACGTGGTCGGCTCTGTAAGCAAGAAGACCGATTATTTGTTGGCGGGCGCGGAAGCCGGTTCCAAACTCGACAAAGCCAAAGAATTAGGGATAAAAATTTTAACAGAGAAAGAATTTTTGGGAATGTTGGAATAAAAATCAGTGCCCAAAAACGAATTGTTTTAAAATGCCAGTGCAGAACAAAAAAGAATATGTGCTGAAGCCCTACAAATCTTCAGCTAAAAACGAGTCTGCCAAACTTGTCCCATCGTCAAAGGAGTTTTTGGACTCGCCTGCGCCTGAAATCATTTTTCAAGGCCGTTCGTTTTGCTTCACGGGAGTTTTTGATTTTGCCGACGGTGACCGGAATAAGTGCGAGGCCGAAACGAAATTGCGTGGCGGATTTTGCTATGAGCGACCCAATCAAGCGCTCAATTATTTGGTTGTCGGAAATTATGCTGAACCTTCATGGGGGCATGGTGCCTACGGGAGAAAGATCATGGCCGTGCTCGGTTTTAAGAGTGTAGGTAAAAAATGTCATATTATTTCCGAAGAGCTCTGGTCAAGGTCTTTGCAAGCGACAGCGCAATCACGCACAGAGGGTCAGAAGCCGGTTCGAGGTAATTCAAAAAGCGATCAATTGGTTCAGTTGCAAAAGGACCTGGACCAATTAAAACAAAACCAGCAGTTACTTATTATTGCGCTAAAAAAAGAATTGAGTCCTTCAAATTACGGCAAGCTTTTGAAGCGTTTACGAGAATCAGGAGTCACAATTTAAGGTTTGGTCAAACTTATGCACGCATCTTCGTCCCGGCGGGACAAATGGAAATTAGCCAGACACGAAGTGTCTGGTTCGTCGCCCATGATGCAATCCGCCCTGAAGGGGCGGCGGAATCCATCGTCCCTTCAGGACGAACAAATTTACCCGATGGCTTGCCAGCCACTTCGTAGCTGGCTAATTTCCGTAGCCGCGCTGCGGCATGTGGACGAGAGGACCGATGCAGCCGCCGGCGGCAAGGTCAGCGGCAGCGTGAGCAAGAAGACGGACTTCGTGCTGGCGGGTGCGGAGGCTGGTTCAAAATTGGATAAAGCAAAGGAACTGGGAGTGAAAATTTTGGACGAGGCGGAGTTTTTGAAAATGTGTGACTGAGGAATTCCGCACGGTTTCGTCCCAGCGGGACAACCGGAAATTAGCCAGACACGGAGTGTCTGGTTCTTCGTCCACACCGCAACCCGTCCTGAAAGGACGGTGGAATCCCTCGTCCTTTCAGGACGAATGAATTTACCGGCTGGAATACCAGCCACTTCGTAGCTGGCTAATTTCCGGCGTCGCTCCGCGACTCCCAGCCCTAGCGCCGGAGGCGCGATAGATAATAGCCCACGGTGAAACCGTGGGTTAAGGCCAACAAAGCCATCCAAGCCCCGGCAGGGGCGACAGAAAACCGGCCGTCGCAAATTCTTTCGCCCCGTCCGGGGCTTGATTAAATCCCACCCGTTCATCCACGGCTCGCGCCGTGGGCTACTTTCTTTCGTCGCTCCGCGACTCCGCAGCCTTAGCGCCGCAGGTGCTGCATCTTGGTAGAACCAAACCAAATCGGGCCTTGCGGACGGCCATCATGCCGCTCCTACGGAGCTTTGGATTTTTTTGCGGTGCGTTTCTACAAATATGCCAGCCCTCCGGGCTTGAAAAAAATCACGTCAATTCGTGAAATTCGTGTCACAGAACCTGTGTTTCACCCGTGACTAAAAATTCAAACGCCAATTGGCTAAACGCCTGTCCAACACGACATTTGGCTGCGGCCGGTCCACCCCTTTTCACTTGCCGCCGTCGTTGTTCTATGTGAAAACACATTAGCAAGGAATGAAAACAAAAGCTGACATCGTCGCGAACTGGCTGCCGCGTTACACGGGCACGCCGCTCAAGGACTTCGGCAAGCACATCCTGCTGGTCAATTTCAATAATTACGTGGAGATGTTCGCGCGCTGGCACAAGGTGCCGATCCGCGGTCTCAACAAGCCAATGCCGAACGCGACGGCAAACGGCATCACGATCATCAATTTCGGCATGGGCAGCGCGAGCGCGGCGACCATCATGGATCTGCTCTCGTCGATTCATCCCGAGGCGGTGCTGTTTCTCGGCAAGTGCGGCGGGTTGAAGCACGTGGCGAAACTCGGTTCGCTGGTGCTGCCCATCGCGGCCATCCGGGGCGAGGGCGCGTCGAACGATTATTATCCGCCGGAGGTGCCGGCGTTGCCGGCGTTTAGTCTGCAGAAGGCCATTTCCACAACCATCCGCGATCATAAGAGTGATTATTGGACCGGCACGGTTTACACGACGAACCGCCGGGTATGGGAACATGACGACGCGTTCAAGCGTTACTTGAAAAAAATCCGGTGTATCGGCATTGACATGGAGACGGCGACGATTTTCATCACCGGTTTTCACAACGAGATTCCCACGGGCGCGTTGCTGCTGGTGAGCGACCAACCGATGACGCCGGACGGCGTGAAGACGGCGGCGAGCGACGCAAAGGTGACGCAGGTGTTTCTTGAGAAGCATCTGCATATCGGGATCGATTCGCTGAAGCAACTTATCAACCGCGGGGCGACAGTGAAGCATCTGCGGTTCTAAGGCGGGTCTTCAAAACTGTCATAGCCGATGTAGTGCGTATTATGAGCAGTCAGCGGCTCGATAGTTTTCGCGAAAGTAGAAATGTCCAACTGCTGTTCCTTCTCCCTGAGGGAGAAGGTTAGGATGAGGGGGAAGGCGGCGCTTATTTCAAATGGTGCGGGCCTAAAATTTGGATGACGACTTTCCCCTCACCCCGGCCCTCTCCCTTGGGAGAGGGAGAAACGCTCGCAGCGTCCTGACACTGGAACGCATCTGGTAGTTCGGAAGTTTAATGCGCCGTTGCGCTGCTTCGCCGGCTTGCTTACTTTCTAGGCCATGCGAACGATTCACGACGGGGGAATTTTCTTTAAAACGGGGGCACGGCCATGAGCACGCCGGCGATCGCGGCTGCGCGGCTGAAAAAGATTTGTCCGTTGCGACCGAAACTGGCGGTGATGCTCGGCAGCGGGTTTCATCATGTGCTGACGGAATTGCGCGTGGCCAAAAAAGTTTCCTACGCGCAGATTCCCGGTTTTCCCAAGCCGACGGTCGCGGGTCATGCGGGTGAATTGTATTTCGGCCACCTCGGGAAGACGCCGGTGCTCGTCTTGAGCGGGCGCGCGCATTTCTACGAGGGGCACGAAATGGAGCGCGTGACGTTCGCGACGCGGACGCTGGCGGCGTTCGGCATCACGGATCTGCTGCTGACGAACGCGGCGGGGGGCATCAATAAAAGATTTCGCGCCGGGGATTTCATGGTGTTGACCGACCACATCAATCTCATGGGCGTAAATCCACTTCGCGGGCCGCAACCGAAGGATTTGCCGCGTTTTGTGGATATGACGGAGGTTTATGACCAACCGTTGCGAAAGATTTTGTTTGCGGCCGGAAAAATTTCCAAACGAAAATTGCAGCAAGGTGTCTATTTAGCAGTGAGCGGGCCTACCTATGAGACGCCGGCGGAAATCCGTGCATTTGCGGTGCTGGGCGCGGATGCGGTGGGGATGAGCACGGTGCCGGAGGCGATCGTGGCGCGGCAATGCGGCCTGCGGGTGGCGGGCGTTTCGTGCATCACGAACCTGGCGGCAGGGATCAGCAAGGAAAAGCTGTCGCATGGCGAAGTGCTGGAAACGGCGGAACGCGTGAAAAAAACCGGTGCGGCGCTGATAAAGAATTTTGCGGAGTTGTACGGAAAATTTAACCACGGATAAACCCTGATGGACACGGATAAAAAATGGCAAGGTAGGGCGCGCAGTCCTCTGCGCGCCGCCGCCTGCCAACAAACGTGTTCTGGTTCACCACAACGGCGCGCACGGAGTGACGCGCCCTACCAACCCCTGAAACTGATACAGTTCCGAGATTCAAAATCTTTCAGGCAAGGCATCGCTAATATCCGTGTTAATCTGTGTCCATCCGTGGTTGAAAATAAAAAATGAAAATTGATGCCAAAAAATTGGTGACGGCCGCGGTGGAGGCGCGCGAAGGTTCGGTGTCGCCCTATTCCAAGTTCAAGGTCGGCGCGGCGTTGTTGACGCGGCGCGGCGAAGTGATCGGCGGCGCGAATGTGGAGAGCGCGAGCTATGGTTTGACCTGCTGCGCGGAACGGATTGCGCTGTTCAAGGCGTTGACGGACGGGAAAAAGGATTTTGTGGCGGTGGCAGTGGTGGCGCGCTGCAACGGCGGGCCGATGCCGTGCGGCGCATGCCGGCAGTTGTTGCGCGAATACGCGCCAGATGCGAAAGTATACATAGCGGACACCGACGATTTGAAAAAGATAAGGAATTTTACGGTGAAAAACCTTTTGCCGGCGGCGTTCACGCTCGTTCCTTGAGTTTTGGGCAATCAGGTGTACCCTGTCGCGCTTGTGTCTAGATGAAACCGGAAGTCGTATTTGGATTGGAAAACGCGGTGTGGCCGTGCCTGCTGGTAAACCCGGCGGGCGCGGTGATGATTGCCAATACGGCGGCCAAAAATGCCTTCGGCGCGGCGCTCAACGGCACGCCGACGCAACTGTCCGAGATCTGGTCGGCGGAAAACGGCGGCGGCGCGACGGAATTCCTGACCTTGTGGCAGCAGTCGCCGACGGCGGTGGCGATCTTGAAGTTCAAGACCACGGGCGGGGCGGTGACCAGCTTCTCGACGGCCATCAGCATGTTCCAAAACAACGAGGAACGCTGGCTGGTGTTTCAATTGCTCGCGGGCATCGGCGGCGCGGAGTCCGTGCCTTCGCCCAAAATGGCGACGGAGGGCGATGCGGCGTTGAAGCAAAAACTGGATTGCGTCATGCAGCTCGCGCGCACGGTGTCCCTGGATTTCAATAACGCGCTGACCGGCGTGCTCGCGCACACCTCGCTGTTGCTCGGCAAGGCGGAGCCGGATCATCCCTGGCGGCGTTCGCTGCTGGAGGTGGAAAAATCGGCGGCGCGCGCGGCGG
>DATHOG010000178.1:0-32530 GCA_035485115.1 Candidatus Sulfotelmatobacter sp.
GGATTTTTTCAAGCTCCGTGTCCGAGACTTTTCGCAACGGCGGCAGCACCTGCGGCGAACACAAACCCCGGCAGCTCGCCGCCGCCTTGAGCGCGGCCAGGGACTCGTTCAAGGTGCGGCCTTTTTGATAAAGCGATGATACGGCGCTCATCCGTGAATAAAAGTTTTCCACCGCCCCCCAGTCCGATTTTTCCGCCGCGGCGCAAAGTTGATGGCAGGTCTCGGGAATCAGGTTGCCAACGCTCGGCACGATGCCGTCCGCGCCAAGTTTCAATCCCTTTTCCATCAGCGCACCCACGCCGACGAACACGGCAAAATCTTTTTTGCCGCCAAAACGTTTCATCGTCTCCTCCAGCCGTTGCGGATTGTTTTCCGAGTCCTTGATGCCGGCGAGTTTCGGATGCCCGAGCAGTTTTTCCACCGCATCGAGGGGAATGGAGACGCCCGTCGTCGGCGGCATGTTGTAAATCAACAGCGGCCCCTCAAGTTTGTTCAGCAGGCTTTCATACCAGCCTTGCAGTTGTTCGGCGGGAACTTTTTCCGCGATCGGCGGGTGCGCCACAACCGCGTCCACCCCCATGTGAAAAAATTCATTCGCCTCGCTAACGTCGGATTTGCGGATGTCGCCGAGCCCGACGAAAACTTTCGTGCGCCTGTTCGCGCGCTCGACGGTCTGGCGCACGAGCCGGAGACGCACTTCGCGCGGCACATGCGCGCCTTCACCGGTCGTCCCGAGCACAAAAATCCCCTCCACGCCGCCGGCGACCTGTGCATCCACCAACCGGTCAAGCGCCGCCCCGTCCAGGGTTTTTTCCGCCGTGAACGGCGTCACCAGCGGCACGACCGCCCCGTGATATTTCTGCATGTTTTTCATCTCAAAAACTCGATTCGTATATTTTCACCGCGTCGGCCTCCGTCACCGGACGCAGATTGTTCTTCAAAAGCCGCTGTACCTGCATCGCGGCTTTGGCCATTTCGGGAATGGCCGGGCGCGGAATCTTCAGGTCGGAAAGCCGCTGCGGCACCCCGCAGTCGCGCGAAAGTTTCGACAAAAATTCCACGCCGCGTTCCGCCGTGCCCAGCGCGGAACAATTGGCCTGTAATCCGAGCGCGATGGAAATTTCCGCATGCCGCTCCGGTGCTTCGGAAAAATTGAAACGCAAAACGTGCGGCAGCAGCAGCGCGTTCGCCACGCCGTGCGCGACGCGAAAACGTCCGCCGAGCGGGTATGACAACGCATGCACCGCCGCCGTGCCCACCGGACCCAGACAAAGCCCTCCGTACAGGCTGCCCAGCGCAAGTGCCGCGCGGGCCTCCAGGTTTTTTCCGTCTTGAACAGCAGTAATCAAATTTTTGGAAATCAGTCCGATGCCGCGCAACGCATATCCGTCCGTGATGGGATGCGCAAATTTATTGGCATAGGCCTCGATACAATGCGTCAGTGCGTCTAGGCCGGTCGCCGCCGTGATGTCCGCCGGCACATTCACCGTGAGCAACGGATCGATAAATGCCGCGTCCGGAACGAGGTGCGGGCTGACAACGCCCTTTTTCAATTCAGCGGCTTCATCCAGCAAAACCGCGATGGGTGAAACTTCGCTGCCCGTGCCGGCGGTCGTCGGCAGGCTGACAAGCGGGAGGGTGCGCCCCGACAACAGGTTGGTGCCAAAAACGTCCTGAATTTTTTGCGGGCCTTCCGCCAGGGCGGCGAACAGTTTCGCCACGTCAATCACGCTGCCGCCGCCGACCGCTAGAACGGCGTCAACTTTTTGCGCACGAACCTCCGTCAGCGAAACCTCAAAAAAATTCAAGGCCGGCTCGGCAGGAACAAATTTGCCCTCGACGATCTCCGCTCCGGACTTTTTCACCGCTTCCACCAGAAATTGAATTTGCGGCCGGACCGATTTGCTCGTGACGAGCAGGACACGCTTCGCGCCGCGTTGCGCAAGATATTCAGACGCCTGCACCGCGCAGCCGTTGCCGAAAACGATGCGTGGCGGTTGGAGCAGCGTAATGACGTTCATTTCGATACTCCTTCCAACAGCAAACCGGCGGAAAAGTTACCGGAAAATTTCAGTGAGCCGTCCTCATTCCATAGTTTCGCGGGTCCATCTGCGACCATGCCATAGAAGCTGCGATCGAGATCGCGAGCGGCCGGTTGCGTGTTCCAGTTCGATTCCAATTTCTTTTTGCCATTGGGCCAGAATTGGGTCCAAATCGCCCGGTGGTGTTTCAAATCAAAAATCCAGGTCCACCTTGTTTTGCCGTCTGGCGACGAAAAAGATTCCGTGCCGATTTTGCGGCCGTTCTGGTAGGTGACCTCATGTTGCTTCGCGCCGCTTTCGTAAAAATCGGTTTCCTTCCCATCGAGCAGATAGCGTCCATTCGGGCAAATCCGCGCGCTCCATTTGGAGCGTAACTTGCCGTTCGCATAGGCTTCAGAAAACTTTTTCACCACGCCGCCGGAGTTTTCAGGCGGAACGTCGCCGGCCTCCGAGCAAATCCAGGCCTCGTTCAATTCATAGTGCAGGCAAGGCTGCGTCTCGGTCGTCAAAATGTTGATGACACCGTTGGCCGCCTGCCGCGCCGTGACATATCCGAGCGTGCCGTTGGTACCGCGTTCATGATTCGGCAGTTGCACCGGCAACGTCTTGATGCGCCATGTCGCACCGTTATTGGTCGAGAGCGCCACGAAGGCGCCGTTGCCGGAATTCCAGCCTTCGGGCGGCGGACGCTGAAGCTTGTGCAGATAGGCATCGCTCACAAAAAACAAGTTCCCGTCCGCCAGCTTGATCATTGACGGACGCTGCCCGCTGCCGAGCGGCGGAAAAGGCGAGGCAATGCTTTGGCTCCAGCTTGCACCGAAATCCGTCGAGGTGTTTTCCGGCGACCAGCCATTGACCGACGCATTCTTTCCGCCGATGGAAAGCAGGCTGCCTTTATCGTCGAGCGGCACGATCACCGAATGGCGTCCGCCGGTGCGACCCTCCATCTGGTGCCAATGGATTCCGTCATCCTCGCTGCGCCAGAGGAAACTGTGCGCTCCGCTGCCATCCATCGCAAAATAAATGGGTTTTGGCGCTGAAAGACCATCGCGAAACGCGCACGTGATGGGCTGGGCTTCAAAGGACTGTGCCGGTTGGTCGAGTTGCGGAATGGAAAATGTCCAGGTTGCGCCATTATCCGCGGAAACTGCTTCCCGGAATGGGATCATGGCGGAAATGCCTCGACCGCCGCCAAAGAACCGGAGCTGGCCGCCGTCATTCCAAAGCAGCCCGGACTGGTCGTTGTAATTTTCCGTCTTGAAGAATAATTCCGGCATGTCCCATTCTTCAGACCCGTAGCGCAATCGCGCCTGGATGAAGCTGGTATTGGTGGAATTTTCCGCTTCGCCCGGCGGTGTGCTGAAATAAATCGCCAGACAATCGCCGTTCGGCAAGACCTCGAAACCCGGCGAATGGTTGTGGGTGAAGACCTGCGGATCCATTCCCGTCAGTGCGGAAAAGTTATTCGTCAAATTCTCCGGCGGAACCGGCATCGCGAAACGCACCGTGAAATAGGGAATCTTCGGATCCGGCCCGAATTTCGCCGCTTCCGATCCCTGTTTAACTGCCGACTGGGTAAAGGGGATAGTGCCGGTGTCTTCCAACGAGAAGTGGATGTCATTCGTTCCGTCAATCGCGGAAAGAGTTTGGCCGGCCACAAAACCGGCGGCATGTATGTGGATATTTTGACCCTCCGCCCGCGCACCCCCGCAAAAAGCCACCACTGCCGCACAGATGAAGGCGGGCAGTTTCGGCGCAAATGTCGGCAGCTGCGGCATGGTTGGCTTGGAAAGAACAAATGTAGCTCAAAATCAGGCTTTGAGTCATGTATTAAGCGCCAAACCATTTGAGAAATATGCCAGCAGCGGTATTGGCTGCCCGTAACACGGCCCGGCGGCATTCCCTTTTGCTTGAAAACATTTATTGACTTCGGACGCGTCTTTGATAAATTCCGCCTCCCTTTTGATTGGAATAAAATGAAAACGCATTTGCCGAAAGTGAATCTGGACCAGCGCAAGTGGCACGTGATCGATGCCGATGGCGCCGTTCTCGGCCGCCTGGCCGTCCAAGTGGCCGACATCCTGCGCGGCAAAAACAAGCCCGTCTACACCCCGCACCTCGACGCCGGTGACTTTGTCATCGTCGTCAACGCCGAAAAAGTGCGCGTCACGGGCAAAAAAGAGACCGACAAGGAATACATGACCTATTCCGGTTGGAAGGGCGGCGAAAAATATACGTCCGTCGAGCAACTGCGCACCCGGAATCCCGAAGAATTGATCCATCGCGCCGTCAAGGGCATGATCCCGAAAAACCGCCTCGGTCGCGTGTTGCTCACCAAGTTGAAAGTTTTCAAGGGCCCGAAACACGATCACGACGCGCAGAAGCCCGCCGTGCTGAAGGTCGCAAACTGATTTTAACCTGTTAATTTTATGGCAGCCAAAACCACGAATGAATTCCTCGGGACCGGCCGGCGCAAAACCGCCGTCGCCCGCGTGCGCCTCGCCCCCGGCAGCGGCAAGATCACCATCAACCGCCGTCCGCTCGAAAACTATTTCCCGCTCGACACCCAGCGCGCCGTCGTCACCGAGCCGCTGACCATCACCAGCACGACCGACAAGCTCGACGTGAAGGTGAACGTGCAGGGCGGCGGCCCGAACGGCCAGGCCGGCGCGGTGCGCCACGGCATTTCCCGCGCGCTATTGAAATTTGACGCGAACCTTCGTCCCGCACTGAAGAAGGAAGGTTTCCTCACGCGCGACCCGCGCGAGCGCGAACGCAAGAAATACGGCCAGCCCGGCGCGCGCAAACGCTTCCAGTTCTCGAAGCGTTGATCGCACCGGAAAAGTTTCCAAACCCGCTGGCCAATTGGCCGGCGGGTTTTTTATTTCACTTGGACAAAATAAACAGCAAATTTATGAATATGAATTCGATGTCGGTTTTGTTTCCATACAAATTCGAAGGCATGTGGGTTTTTGATGATCCGGATACAGGATTGCACCGCGAGCCTTTTGTATTTGGTATAGATGAAATTATTACTCGTGTCGTTGCATCTATTCCAAATGCTGAAAGCGGATTTAGATTATTGTATTCTACTTCGCCATTTCCGGGATTCATGGTGAAACTCGAATGGCGGCGCGAAGAATATGGCGGCAATTGGTATTATTATCCGCAAATGGATAAAGAAGGCTGGTTGTGTCCTGCTTTGTTCAAATATTTTGACAAAGCGCCGGCAGAACTTTACGCCAAGGCTGAACCAAAAAATTGATTTTGAAAATGAAAACAAAGAAAGTCGCCATCGTCGGCGCGTCGGGATATTCCGGCGAGGAACTCGTGAAGTTGCTGCTCAACCATCCGCACGCGGATTTGGTGGCGGTCACCTCACGGTCGAACGCCGGCCAGACTCTGGCGCAAGTGTTCCCCAAATTCGCCAGCCATCCGAAATCGAAGACCTTGCGGTTTGTCGAACCGAACGCCGAAGTCCTGGCGAAGCAGGCCGACGTGGTTTTTCTCGCCCTGCCGCACGGGGTCGCGGCGGAATTCGCCGTGCCGCTCCTCAACGCCGGCTGTGCCGTCATTGATTTGAGCGCGGATTTCCGGTTGAAGAGCGCAGAAATCTACAAGGAATTTTACGCGCACGACCATCCTGCGCCGGAACTGTTGAAAAAATCAGTTTACGGCCTGCCGGAATTTTATCGGGAGGAGATCAAAAAGACGTTGCTCATCGCCTCGCCCGGCTGCTACCCGACGAGCATTTTGCTGCCGACGATCCCGTTGCTCAAAGCCGGACTCATCAAGCCGGACGGCATCATCGCCGATTCCCTGAGCGGCGTCAGCGGCGCGGGCCGCAAGGCGGAGATCGATTATCTTTTTTGCGAATGCAACGAGAGCGTGCGCCCCTACGGCGTGCCGAAGCACCGGCATTTGTCCGAAATCGAGGAACAGCTTTCGCTGGCGGCGAATGAAAAGGTCACGATCCAGTTCACACCGCACCTGATCCCCGTCAATCGCGGTATTTTGACGACCCTTTATCTCACACCGACCAAACATTTTTCCACGGCGGAAGAAACGGCTGCACTCGGCGAAACCATTTCCGCGTGCTACCAGAAATCGTATGCCCACGAGCCGTTCGTACGGCTGCTCGAAGGCAAGGCGTTGCCGGACACGAAAAATGTCGTAGGCACAAATGTCTGTGAGATCGCTTGGCGGCTCGACCCGCGCACCGGCCGGCTCGTCGTGATGAGCGCCGAGGACAATATTGTCAAGGGCGCGAGCGGGCAGGCCGTGCAAAGCCTGAACATCCTCTGTGGCTGGCCGGAAACGGCCGGCCTGGTCTGACCGTGGCCGCAAACAAATCTCCAAGCGCAAAATGGAACGCCGCCGATTACGCGGCCAATTCCGTTGTGCAACAATCCTGGGCGCGCGAACTCATCGCCCGGCTGGAGCTGCGCGGTGACGAAAAAGTTTTGGATGTCGGTTGCGGCGACGGCAAGGTGACAGCGGAAATCGCACGCGCGGTCCCGCAAGGTTCGGTCACTGGCGCGGATGCCTCGGCGGAAATGATCACCTTTGCCAGAAAGACCTTTCCGGCAAAAAAAAATCCCAACCTCAAATTTATGATTTGCGACGCCCGGGAAATTTCCCCGGAAAAGTTCACGGGTAAATTTGATGTGATCTTTTCGAATGCTGCGCTGCACTGGGTGGACGGCCACGAAAAATTCCTGCGCGGCGCGGGTTCTGTCCTGAAATCCGGCGGCCGGCTGGTCGTTTCATGCGGCGGCAAGGGCAATGCCCACGATGTTTTTCTCGCGCTGCGCCCGGAATTGCGGCTGGCGCGCTGGCGGAATTTTTTCCGCAAGATGCCGTCACCGTATTTTTTTTACGCGCCGGGCGATTACGAAAAATGGCTGCCGAAATTCGGGTTCAAGATCCAATCGCTCCAACTCGCACCAAAGGACGCAACCTACCCCGGTGCGGGGGGTTTTGCCACCTGGCTGCGGACCACGTGGCTGCCCTACGTCCAGCGCGTGCCGGAAAATTTGCGCGAGGAATTCATCACCGCCGTCACGCAACGCTATGTCGCAAAACATCCCCCGGATGACGCCGATAAAGTCCACGTCCGCATGGTGCGGCTGGAGATTGATGCGGTAAAGGCCTGACGTATGAAAATTCCGTGCTTCCAGGTGGACGCCTTCACCGGCGAAATTTTTCACGGTAACCCGGCGGCCGTCTGCCCGTTGGAAAAATGGCTGCCGGACGCAACGCTGCAAAGCATCGCCGCGGAAAACAACCTGTCCGAAACGGCGTTCGCCGTACCGCGCGGAAATGAATTTGAACTGCGCTGGTTCACGCCCGCAGTGGAGATGGACCTATGCGGCCATGCCACGCTCGCAGCGGCATTCATACTGTTCACAGAACAACGGTTTTCCGGCGGCGAAATCCACTTTCATTCGCGCAGCGGCATTTTGACGGTCACCCGGAACGGTGAAATCCTGACGCTCGACTTCCCATCACGCCCGCCGGAAAAGTGCGTTGCGCCGGAGGCTTTGATTCGCGGCCTCGGCAGGACACCGGCGCAGGTTTTCAAGTCGCGCGATTTTATGGCCGTGTATGAATCTGCGGACGACGTAAAAAATTTACAGCCGGATATTGGCGCGCTGAAAACCCTGGACTGTCTCGGCATCATTGCCACGGCACCCGGCGATGACTGTGATTTTGTCTCGCGCTTTTTCGCACCGGCGGCGGGCGTTGATGAGGATCCAGTGACCGGCTCGGCTCATTGCACCCTGATTCCGTTTTGGGCCGGACAACTCAAAAAAAACAAAATGTTCGCGCGACAGATCTCCCGGCGGGGCGGCGAATTGTTTTGTGAACTTGCGGGTGACCGGGTTCGGATCGGTGGCCAGGCCAGGCTCTTTCTGCGCGGGGAAATCTTTATTTGAACGTTGTCACCAAAACTTTTCGTGTCATTTCGCGTCATTCGTGGTTGAATAAAATTGAAAATGAAAAAGCAGTTCAAAGAAATTCCAGGTTCCGTCGTCACGCCGGTCGGTTTCATGGCCGGCGGCGTGTTTTGCGACATCAAGCGGCTCGGCACCGGCAAGGGCTCGAACAAGGGGCCGAAGCGGGACCTCGCGCTCATCGTGTCCGAGACGCCGGCGACCGTTGCGGGGATGTTCACCACAAATCAGGTTTGCGCCGCGCCGGTGAAGGTGTGCGTTGAACGCTTGAAGAAAAAAAATCTCGCGCAGGTCGTGGTGGTGAACTCCGGCAACGCCAACGCCTGCACCGGTCGTCAGGGCATGGTAGACGCGCGCGAAATGGTTTCGTTCGCGGAAAGAACCCTGGCGCTTTCCGTCGGGCGCGCACTGGTCGGTTCCACCGGGCGCATCGGCGTGAACATGCCCATGGACAATATTCGCGCGGGCATTCTCGACGCCGCCATGCAACTCGGCACCACCGCCGCCCACGCGGGCCATGCGGCGGAGGCCATCATGACGAGCGACACGAAACCGAAACAGATCGCGATTGAATTCAAGCTGGGCGGCCGGACGGTTCGCATCGGCGGCATGTGCAAGGGCGCCGGCATGATCCAGCCGGGCATGTCCGCGACCGGTCAACGGCCGGCAGCCCTGCCCCATGGCGGCCTGCACGCGACGATGCTGGCGTTCATCACCACGGACGCCGCGGCCGATCAAAAAGTTTTGCAGGCGATGTTGCAGGAATCCGTGGCGCACAGTTTTAACCGCATCACCGTGGACGGCGACATGAGCACCAATGACACCGTCCTGGTCCTGGCGAACGGCCTGGCGGAAAATAAAAAATTTGGATTGAACAGCGCGGACGGAAAAATCTTTCAGGCCGCGCTCAGCCACGTCTGTCTGGAACTCGCAAAGAAAATTGTGCGCGACGGCGAAGGGGTTCATCGCGTCGTGACTGTACGCGTGAATGGCGCGAAGACAATCCAGGATGCCGATGTGGCCGCCCGTGCGGTGGCGAACAGTGCACTCGTGAAAACCAGCTGGCACGGCGGCGACCCGAACTGGGGCCGCATCATCGATGCCATCGGCTATTCGGCGGCGACGGTGGTGGAGGAGAAAATTGACATCGGTTACAGTGCGGTTGGTTCCCGTAAAATCCTCTGGAGTCTGAAGTGTGGGCAGCCGACCAAGGCGACGTTCAAGCAATTGTGCGCCGCAGTTGCGCCCAAGGAATTTGAATTGCACATCCAGCTCAATCTCGGCAAGGCCGGCGCGGTGATGTATGCCGCCGATTTGACCGAGGAATATGTGGACTTCAACAAGGGTGATGTGGGCGATCCAACGAGCTTGGGCGGTTGAGGCTTACGTGTAGTTGTTTTGTTTTCTCCCTCTCCCGCTGGGAGAGGGAGAAACGCTCCCAGCTTTTGACGTGATCATGCCGTTCTTCTTTCGCGGATATAAATGCGGCTACAGCTTGGCGGCTCGCGAATTTTAGGAAATCAGCCAGCGGCTGTTCCTTCTCCCGGCGGGAGAAGGTCAGGATGAGGGGGAACGCATTGCCCACCATTCTGCGATCCTATTGAAGCCGAACTAAATCTGCGCGCGTTCCAAAATTTCCCGGATCACTGACGCGCCGTCGGGGAAATCCTTTTGCATTTCGCGTTTTACGAGCAACCGGTGCGCAAGCGTGATTACCGCGAGCTCCTTGATGTGCGAAATGGAGACGGCATTTTCCCCGCGCATCGCCGCCAGCGCCTGCGCCGAGTGATACAAACCGAGCGAGCCGCGCGGACTCGCCCCCAGGCGTAATGCCGGGTGTTCACGGGTCGCGCGCGTGAGGGTCACCAGATAATCGCACACGTCCGTGCCGACGGATATTTCCCGCACGCCGCGCTGACATTTCACGATCTCATCGCCGGTCGTCACCGGCTGGAGATTGTCGATGGGATGTTTCTGCTGTGCGCGGATACACATTTCGCGTTCCTGCGCGGCATCGGGATAGCCGAGGCTGATGCGGAAAAGAAACCGGTCCATCTGCGCTTCGGGCAGACGGAACGTTCCTTCCTGCTCAATGGGATTTTGCGTGGCCATGACCATGAACGGCTTTTCGAGCTTGTAAGAAATTCGATCCATCGTCACCGCGCCCTCGCCCATCGCCTCGAGCAAGGCAGATTGTGTGCGCGGACTGGCGCGGTTGATTTCGTCCACTAAAACCATCTGCGAAAAAATCGGGCCGAATCGGAAATCACGTTTGCCGGTATCGGGATCCTGATAAAAATCGCCGACAACATGCTCCGGCTCAAGATCGGGCGTGCATTGGATGCGTTTGAAGGTGCAGCCGACACTTTGCGCGACCGCGCGCGAAAGCATCGTCTTGGCCACGCCGGGAACGTCCTCGATCAGGATGTGGCCCTCGGCAAACAGCGCCGCCACCGCGAGCCTGACCTGGTCGGATTTGCCGACAATGACACGTTCGACGTTGGTGACAATCTGCTGCGCAACGGCGGAAAGTTTGGCGGCGGAATAGACTTCATCCGGCGGGGGCGTGACGACCAGTTTAATTTTTTCGTTTGCTGCGCGGACTTCGCGCGGCTGCAGGATGCTTTTGCCGCAGCTTGGACATGGCACATCCTCGCCAATCTCCGAATCGGCGATGTGGAACGGAAAACCGCAATGCTGGCAGACGCGTTTGGGCATATTGTTTTAAGCAAACTGCCGGCGGGCGGCCGAGGCAAGCAGAAAAGCGGATCCTTTTGACTTGGCAAAACTGATTTAATTCCGGAAATTCCCGCGGCGGGCATGAAAATCTGCACTCATTGCCAAAAGCATAACCCTGATGAAGGCATCAATTGTTGGGGTTGTGGTACACCGCTTCCGGAGGAAGCCAGCCAGTCGGGGAAAAGTGCATCACCGGTAAATTCAGTTTTGAGAGATTTCCGACCGCGACTGGTTGATTTCGCGGAATTGGGCGAAGTGTTTGAATTTGCCGAAGGGTTTCCGTATCCGGACTGGAAAAGAGTCAGTCAATATATCCGGGGGAAAATTCCAAAAAATAATTGGGAGGAAGCCTGGCATGAAATCATCATCCGATGGCTCACAAAATTTGAACCACCCGCGGGAGAGAAGCTTTATCTGGGCGAATCTGAGAATTTTTTCCTTTTGTCCGGCGGCAAACCCGGCGAATGCGATGGTGTTCTCAAATGCGCTGAAGCGATAAAAACCAAGATTCGGCAAACACTTCTTGGCCTGACGTTAAAAGAAGTATATGGCAAACATGTCATCATCATTTTTGACGGACTGGATAATTATTATCGATACATTTCATACTTTTACCCGGACGGGGAGTATCCCATGAGCAGCGGAATCTTTTTGAAAAAAGGCTATGGTCACATAGCCATCCCGCAATTCGATGAAAGAAATAATCAGGCGATATTGACACATGAACTGGCGCACAACGCGTTGATGGCGTTGCCCGTTCCAGTCTGGCTGAACGAAGGTGTCGCCCAGATTTTAGAGATGCAATTTTCCTATCAACGTGAAATGGGATTTGATCATGACATGGATCTGATTGAAAGCCATCGAACCTATTGGACAACAGAAACCATCCAAAAGTTTTGGACCGGCGACAGCTTTCACGCACAGGAAAGTGCCGAATTAAGCTATAGTCTCGCGAAAATCTTGTTGAATCTGATTTCCTCCGAAAGCGGCGATTTTAAAAACTTGCTCCAGTCGGCCCATTTTTGTGATGCCGGTGAAGCCGCTTTCTCCTCGAATTACGGCAAAAAACTCGGGGAAATCGCCGGAATTTTTCTTGGCCCGGGGGATTGGAGTCCGCAGCAAAATTTGTTAAAATCCCGGTTTACCAAAGCACCAGTTCCGCCCAAAATTTGAAAATTGACCGGATTTCACGGGGTTGCTACGCTTTCCATCCGTCTCCAGACGGTTTTATGCGACATACCATTTCAGTTTTGGTCGAGAACAAGTTCGGCGTGCTCACGCGCGTGGCCGGGCTTTTCAGCGGACGCGGCTACAACATCGACTCGCTCAACGTCGCGCCGACGCACGACGCGACGGCGTCGCGCATGACCATCGTCACGCACGGTGACGAATCAACCGTTGAACAGATCGTCAAACAGCTCAACAAGCTGCCCGACGTCTTGAAGGTGCAGGATTTTCGCGGCGGCGATTTTGTGGACCGCGAACTGGTGCTGGTGAAGGTCGCCGTGGATTCCAAATCCCGCGCCGAAGTGATGCAGGTCACCGACATTTTCCGCGCGAAAATCGTGGACGTGCAGCCCAAGTCGCTGACCATCGAGATCACCGGCAACGACAGCAAGGTGGAAAAATTTCTCGCCCTGATGAACACATTCGGCGTGCAGGAAATCACGCGCACCGGCAAGGCCGCGATGCCGCGGAAGTAAAAAATTTGGGACGCCGACACGGCGTCCCTCCCAACAAATAAAATTATGGCAAAAGTCTACACCGACAAAGACGCCGACCTCGGCGTGTTAAAATCCAAAACGCTCGCCGTGCTCGGCTTTGGCTCCCAGGGCCACGCCCACGCGCTCAACCTCAAGGACAGCGGCCTCAAGGTCCTCATCGGCCTTTACGAGGGCAGCAAGTCCATTCCCGTCGCCCAGGAAAAAGGTTTTGAAGTCGTCACTACCGCCGAGGCCGTCCGCCGCGCCGACGTCATCATGGTCGCGCTGCCCGACACGAAGCAGGCCGCGTGTTATGAGAAGGACATCAAGCCGAACCTGACGAAGGGCAAGACGCTCGTGTTCAGCCACGGTTTCTCGATCCATTTCAAGACCATCGTTCCGCCGAAGAACATCAACGTGATCATGGTCGCGCCGAAAGGTCCGGGCCATACCGTCCGCCGCCAATATGTCGAAGGCAAGGGCGTTCCCTCGCTCATCGCCGTTTATCAAGGGGGTACCGCGGCCAAGAAGATCGCGCTCGCCTGGGCCAAGGGCATCGGCGGTACGCGCGCCGGCGTCATCGAAACAAATTTCAAGGAAGAGACGGAAACCGATCTGTTCGGCGAACAGACCGTTCTTTGCGGCGGCGCGAGCGCGCTGGTGCAGGCCGGTTTTGAAGTGCTCGTCGAAGCCGGTTACTCGCCGGAAATGGCCTACTTCGAATGCCTGCATGAACTCAAGCTCATCGCGGATTTGATGAATGAATCCGGCATCAGCGGGATGCGCTTCTCAATCTCCGAGACCGCGAAATGGGGCGACGTAAGCGTCGGCCCCAAGATCATCGACGCCAGCGTGAAGAAACGCATGAAAGCGGCGCTCAAGGACATCCAGTCCGGCAAGTTCGCGAAGAACTGGGTCGCCGAATACAAGGGCGGCTACAAAAAATACAATGCGCTGCTCAAGAAGGGCGAAAACCATCCCATCGAAAAGACCGGCGCCAAACTCCGCGCCCTCATGCCGTGGATGGGCAAGAAGAACATCAAGGGCGCACAAGCAGCCTACTGACCCATTTACGATTTCGGATTTACGATTTACGATTTGAAAACAAAAGCCGCCGGATTTTCCGGCGGCTTTTTTATTTCTCCGTTTCAACCAACGGAAGCCTGACGATTACTTCCGTCATTTTCCCCGGGGCGGACGTTAGATGAATTTCACCGCGATGTGCCGTGGTGATCCAGCGGGCGATGCTCAACCCGAGTCCGCAGCCGTCAGTGGTGGAGCTCTGCGCCGCAGCGCCGCGAAAAAAACGGTCGAATACGCGTGGTAAAATTTCCGGAGAAATGCCCGTGCCGGTATTGAAAATTTTTAACTCCGCCATTTCGCCGGCGCGCCGCAGCGAAAATTCGATCCGGCCGGCCGGCTGGTTGTACTTCACTGCGTTGTCCGCGAGGTTCAACAAAAGCTGACGAAGCCGGTGCCGGTCACCGGAAGTTTTGACAGGTTCACAAACCGCAAGACTGACAGAAATGTTCCCCGACCGGGCCAGAATCTGCGTGTCTTCAAAAACTTCACGGACGATTTCATCCAGGGCCAGCGGTTCAAATTTCAAGGCGACCTGCCCGGCATCGGCCTTGGTGAGCAGCGTGAGGCCGTCCACGATTTTGGCGAGACGCTGGATTTCATCGAGCTGGCTCGCGAGTTTTTCGCGCTGCGTTTCGGATAGTTTTTCATCGCCCAAATCGGTTTCAATCTCGCCGTGCAGGACCGTCAGGGGCGTTTTCAATTCGTGCGAGGCATGCAGCGTGAATTCGCGGATGTGCCGGAACCCGTCATCCAGCCGGGCGGTCATGGCGTTGAAAACCTCGGTGAGGCGGTCAAGTTCATCGCCGTTGCCGGAGCGCGGGATTCTTTCGCCAAGGTTTTTGTCGTGGATTTTCTCCATGGCCCCCGTCAGTTCAGCCACTGGCGCGAGTGCGCGGCGCATCAACCACCAACCGCCGGCGAGCGCGATGAGCGCGGGCGGCACGCCGCACCAAAAGAGAATGCTCAAAACCTGGCCCAGATCAGAATCGTCGCCCTCGCCGGGGTCCGGGGTCGGGTCGGGGGCAAATTCGTGATAGGCCAGCGCGCCCATCGCAGCCAGCGAGACGAACATGATGACCGCGTACCAGATTGTCAGCCGTTTGCGGATGGTCATCCCGCCTCCTTCAGCACATAACCGATGCCCCGCACGGTGTGCAACAGCTTGGGATCGAAGCCGTCGTCAATTTTTTCGCGGAGCCGTCTGATATAGACGTCCACGAGGTTGGTGCCCGGGTCGAAATCGTAATCCCAGACTTTTTCAATGATGCTCATGCGGCCGCAAATCCGCCCGGGCGAACGCATGAGAAATTCGAGCAGGCGAAATTCCCGCGCCGTCAACTCGAAGGTTTTCCCGCCGCGCTGGGCGCGATGCGAAATGGTGTCGAGCGCCAGGTCAGCGACGCGCAACGTCGTAGATTTGTTTTCAGTGGTGCGCCGGCCGAGCGCGCGGACGCGGGCAATGAGTTCGGCGATGACAAACGGTTTCGGCAGATAATCATCCGCGCCGAGATTCAGGCCTTCGACGCGTTCATTCACGGCCCCCCGCGCGGACAGCAGCAACACCGGTGTCTTGTCTCCGTTCTCCCGAAGCTGGCGCAGGACGCTCAACCCGTCGCGGCCCGGCAGCATGATATCAAGCACCAGGGCATCGAACGCCGTTGCGCGCGCCGCGTCCAGCGCGGCACCGCCGCTGCCGCACACATCCACCGCAAAACCCTCCGCCTGGAGGGCTTTGCGGATGAATGCGGCGGTTTTTCTTTCGTCTTCAACAACGAGCACGCGCATGCGGGGATTAAAACAGATTCAGTTCTGCGCGTCCTGTCCGAAATCAGCCGGGTGGCCGGCGGCAATCAATCTTTGTCTTCCTTGTCGTCTTTTTTCTTTTTGGCGTCCTCGCCGGCTTCCTTGGCCTCGTCCGACGCGGATTCCTTGGCGGCGGAAATGATTTCGCCGGTGATCGCGTCCACGTTCACCTCGGTGATGTCCTTGGAATCCGGCGTCGCCACGTCAAACGACCACTGCAATTTTCCGTTTTCCTTTTCCAATTCACCTTCCTTGATCGTGCCGTTGGGAACCTTCGCCAGCGCGGTTGCCTGCGCCGCGTCCTTGGTCACCTTGGCCTGGGCCATGAGCTCCGCTTCGCTGTGTTTTTCGCATTTTTCACAATGCCCCCATGCGCAGCCGCCGAGGAGCGCCGCGGCGAGTCCGATGCCGATGATGTTTTTGATTTTCATTTTAATTACAGTCAGGCGGAATGATTTCCGCTCCCTCATTTCAACAGACAATTTCAAATCTACAATGAACCGAAAATGAAATTTTTGTCATACAAACGGAATCGGCAGGATCATCAAAACCTCGCTTCGACGTGATGTTCGAGGCGGTCATCAACCAACTTAAGGGCGCTTCCATCCTGCAGGGCGCCCTCAATCCAAATCTGGGCCGGGACTTTCCATGTTCCCGATGTATTGACGCAAGTGATATGAAAAACTGTTTCGCGATACCGGTAATGGACCTTGAATGATTTCCATTCAACGGGAACCCGGGGCGTAAAACGAAGTTCGCTGACCAATATTTCGACGCCGAGCAACGTTTCCATGATCAACCGATACATCCAGCCGGCAGACCCGGTGTACCACGTCCAACCGCAACGGCCGACATGGGGTGGCATGCTGTAGATGTCGGCGGCCACGACATAGGGTTCCCCCTTGTAACGCGCGACCGTTCCCGGCTCTTGAGCATGTAAAATGGGATTGATCATTTGAAACAACTTCCAGGCGCGCGCGCTATCGCCCGACAAGGCGAACGCCATCACCGTCCAAATGGCTGCATGGGTATATTGGCCGCCATTTTCGCGGACTCCGGGAAGATAACCTTTTATGTAGCCCGGGTTCATTGCCGACTTGTCGAATGGCGGGTCAAACAATTGGATCAATCCGGCGTCCTGACGCACCAGGCGTTGAAAAACAGCCGCGAGCGCGGGCCGGGTGCGGTCGATCGGGGCCGCGCCGGAGATGACTCCCCAGCTTTGAGGAAGTGAATCAATCTGACATTCGGGATTGGAGGCTGACCCTACAGGATCGCCATTGTCAAAATAGGCGCGGCGATACCACTCGCCGTCCCAGGCATTTTTCTCGATGTTTTCACGCAAAGTAATCGCCTGTTCATCGCAGTTTTTTGCGAATTCCGTATCGCCGCGGCGCGTGGCCAGGACAGAGAATTTTTTTAGAACGTCATAGAGGAAGAATGCCAGCCAAACGCTTTCGCCCTTGCCTTTTTCCCCGATGAGATTCATGCCATCGTTCCAATCGCCACAGCCCATGAGCGGCAGCCCGTGTTCGCCAAATTTGAGACCGTTCTTCACGGCGCGAACGCAATGTTCATAGAGCGTGGCGGATTCGTTTGATCGTTGAGGCAATTCGTAATTGGCCTCCTCTTCCGGACGCAACAGCCGGCTTTCGAGAAACGGAACCTGGCTGTCGAGCACGCCGGTATCGCCGACAGCCTCGACATAACGGCAGGTGGCATAGGGCAGCCAGAGGTAATCGTCAGAAAAGTGCGTACGCACACCGCGGCCCGTGGGCGGATGCCACCAGTGCTGCACGTCGCCCTCGCGAAATTGATGGGCGGCCACGCGCAGGAGCTGTTCGCGTAACAACTCACGCCGCGTATGAACGAAGGTCATCGCATCTTGAAGCTGGTCGCGGAAACCGAAAGCCCCGCCCGATTGATAAAAACCGGTGCGCGCCCACAGGCGGCACGAGAGGGTTTGATAAATCAACCAGCCATTGGCGAGGAGATTGAGGGCCGGTTCGGGAGTTTCCACCTGCACCGCTCCGAGGGTTTGTCCCCAAAATTCGCCAACACCTTTTAATTCCCGGGCACAGGCAGAAAGACTCCGGAACCGGCGAACAAGATCCTGGCCGGCCTGAAGGTTTTTGCCGGCGCCAAGAATGAATGCCGTTTCGTGTTCCTCGCCGGGCTCCAGTTCCATTTGCACCTGGATCGCCGCACAGGGATCGAGGCCGGCGCCGATTTTTCCTGAAAGACGCGTTCGCCGGAGAGCGGCGGGCCGGGCGGGGGTGCCGTTTCGACCAAAAAATTCCGTGCGGTCCGCCGTATACGACCGTCCCGGTTCGGTGCTGGCCACGAAGGCAACGCGCCCTTCAAAATCGGCGTTATACGCATTGCGCGCGAACAAGGCACCGGTCAACTGATCGATTTCCGTTACGACGTGCATCGCGTTTTTTCCGCGCAGTTCGCCCAGAACCCATTCCCAATACCCGGTCAACGAGAGTTGACGGCGGCGCGTTGACTCATTTCTGATTTTGAAGACCGCGAATTTGACCGGCTCGTGAACCGAAACATAAATCGACAATTCGGAATAAATGCCGTCTTCAGTGTGGCTGAAAACGCTATAACCGAATCCATGCCGGACGAGATAAGGCGCTTCACCGCGCGCCGGCAGAGGTGTCGGCGACCATAAGTGTCCGCTCTCCTCATCGCGCAAATAAAAGGCCTCGCCGCTGCTGTCTCCCACCGCATCGTTGTTCCAGGGAGTCAGGCGGAATTCATGGGAATTTTCGCTCCAGGTGTAGCTGCCGCCGGTTTCGGAAATGACCGTGCCGAAATTGGGATTGGCAATGACATTGACCCAGGGAGCGGGGGTGGTTGCGCCCGCCTTCAATTGGATGACATATTCCCGGCCATCCCGGGTGAACCCGCCCAGGCCATTGAAGAAAACCAGATCGGGCACGGATATTTCGGCAGGCGTTTCCATTTCTGCACGGGTCCGGATACGCAATGGCGGCGGCAAGGGCGCGGGGCGCGGCTGGTTGGCGAGTTGATCCGCGAGGGCGCCCTGGTTGTCGTGCAACACGGCGCGCGCCGCCGTCTCAAGCAACACCTTGTCGTCCGGTGAAAGCTGGTCCAGACGCCGCAAAAAGATGCCGCCGGGTTTGTCGATCAATTGCGTGGCGTTGTTGGCGGCCACGATGTTTAAAACCTGGTCATGCAATGCCTGGCGATAGACGGAGTCGTCCTCGTTTAAAATGACCAGATCCACCTTCAAACCCTTCAAGCGCCAATAGGCATGGGCCTGGACAATTTGCCGTAATAAGTCGGGACGTTCGACGTTGGTGACGTATAACAACAGGATCGGCAGGTCGCCGGAAATGCCGAAGCTCCACAGGTTTTGTTGTCCGCGTTTATTGCGCTCAATGACACTGCCGGGCGCCCGCCGCAGCGGGTTATTATACAGCATCGCGCTCGCGAGCCGGCCGTAGTGCTGGGCCTCCGCTTCCGTGGTGTTTAAATGGCGCAGCATCATCAAACCGTTGGTCCAGGCCAGCTCAAAACAACGGTCCGCAATGGTCTGGTCCTGATATTTCTCAACCAGAGCCATGACCTCTTCCCGCGTGGGAGCGATCCCGGAAACCAGGGTGACCGTCGCACTTTGTTTATGCTCCAATTCCACGGTGCGGCGGATGGAAGCGATGGGGTCGAGCACCGAGCCTTCGCTGTTGGATAGCGGCGACGAATTTTTTAAGGCCGCCGGCGCGGAAGTGTTTCCGCCGCGACCGATGAATTTTGAGCGATCGGTTTCAAACGTGGTTTTTCCGACTTCCGTGCCGTGGACCAGCAACACGTAAAAACTCCACGGCGGCTTGTCGTGTTCTGCGCGCGGGCGGCGCGAGCAGAGGATGGCATTCTGATTCTGGATGATGTGGGTTTGGATAAATAAATTACTAAAAGCCGGATGAGTCAGATCGGTCAGGTAGGAATTTAAAACCACTTCCGCATAACTGGTGATCTCGATGCTGCGCGTTTCCGGGGAATGATTGGTCAAAGTGATGCGCCGGACTTCCACGTCGTTCTCCGGTGAAATGGCGATTTCAGCATGGCTTTCAATTTCATGCTTGTTCGCGCGAAATTCGGCGCGCCCCTGGCTGAAAATGGCTTCGTAACCCGGCCCGGCTTCCAATGTCGGCTGGTAGGTCGGCGACCAGAAGATGCCGTCGGAAATGTCGCGCAGGTAGAAAAATGTTCCCCAGCAGTCGCGGGTGGAATCTTCGCGCCATCGCGTCATGGCCGTATCGTTCCATTGGCTGTAACCCCCGCCGGCGGAGGTGACCATGACGTGATAACGGCCGTTGGACAATAAATGAACTTCGGGCGGTCCGGAGCTTGGATCGGTGAATACCCGCAGGGTTGCCTCCGTCGCCGCGGGTAATTCACGCTGGCGGTTTGCCTCGAGCTCGTGCGGATAGAGCACGGCGGTTTCGCGCGGGACGCGCTCCTGCAATAAAAGCTCGCTGGATTTTAGCAAGGGGCTGGCCTCGAACCGCCGCTGCATCGGCCGGCCCAGCAATGCGTACACCAGCGACAAAAAGCTCATGCCTTGATGATGAGCCATGAACGAGCGGACGATGGCATGGGTCTGACCGGTGGGAACGCGTGAAACCGTGTAATCCAGCGCTTCGTAGAGGCCATATCGGCCATTGGCTTTTTCATCGCCGAGCGCCTTCAAATTTTCATACGAGCGCATGGGCGCGACCATCAGGGCCATGACAGTTGCATAGGGAGCGATGACCAAATCATGCGCCAGTCCGCGCTTGTACCCCAAGCCGGGCACACCGAAGGCGTGATATTGGTAATTCCCATCGGCATCCCGGAAATTGTATCCCGACTCGGAAATTCCCCACGGAGTTTGTACCTGGCGGCCATATTGGATCTGACGGGCCACCGCGGATTTGCAGGAAAGATCCAGCAAGGTGTTCTCATAGCTCGGCATGACCAGCATGGGCATGAGATATTCAAACATCGAACCGCTCCAGGAGATCAGCGTGGGTTTGCCGCCGGCGGAAGTCAGCGAGCGGCCAAGCCGGAACCAGTGGCTCTGGTCGACCTGGCCCAGGGCCACGGCCACATAACTGCCCAAGCGGGATTCGGAAGCCAGCAAATCATAGCAATTATTGTCAAGACGATGCTGGCTGACGTTGTAACCGATGGAAAAGAGTTCGCGGGCAGAATTATACAAGAGGCCGAAATCCATGCGCGCCAATTGATCGGCTTGCCGGGCGAGCTCCTCGAGTTGATCAACCGTGCTTTGGGCATGGCGCGCCGAGGCTTCCAAAAAAGGCCGCAGCTCGGCCAGCACATTCGCGATTGGAAGATCATTGGAAACCGTGCCCAGCATGGCATCTAGTTTTGCCAACTCTTTATCATACGTATGGAGACGGTCACGAAGGCTGACGGGCTTGTTCAATTCGTCCCAGAATTTTTTAACCTCGTGCGCGGGCCGGCCGCGAAACAAGTCCTCAAAATGCGGTTGCAACTGAAGCCAGGGGAAGGCGGCGAGCAATTCACTTCTCAATTCATTACAATTGTCCTCCAGGATTTTCAGCCAGGCATTGAATTCATCAGTCGACTCCGTTTTCAGGGCTGTGATCGGGGCGATGGCTTCGAGCACCTGCCCGATTATCTGCAGCAATTCAAATCGTGAACGATGGCTTTGATTCAATATATTTTCCAACCCGGTAAGTTTAACTTTGACCGCCGGCGCGGGTGATTGATCTTCCAAAACCAAAAGCGTGTCGCGGAGTCCGCCGATGATTCGATCGGGATCGCCCACGATATCGGTCAGTTCGACCAGGCCGGAATGGAGGGTCAGTAAAAGCGCGGCCAGGTTGCCGTTATCCACGGTGGAAACGTAGAGCGGCTGCATCGGCTTGAGCGTGCGGGTATCGTACCAGTTGTAAAAGTGGTCCCGGTGCCGCTCCAATTCTCCGACAGTTTTAATGGAGCGTCCCACGCGTTCGATCAAACCCGGTAAAGAGACATAGCCGAAGTCGTAGGCTCCCAATACGCCCAGCAGATAAAGACCCAGGTTGGTCGGCGAGGTGCGGGTGGCAATGACGGGGTTGGGATATTCCTGAAAATTATCCGGCGGCAACCAGTGTTCGCGTTCCGTGACGAAGGTTTCAAAAAAGTCCCACGTTTTGCGGGCGAGTTTCCGCAGTTCAACCACTTCCGCGGGTGAAAGATCAGTCGCTTTTCCTTTGATCGGAAGGCTGATCCACCACGCAATGGCCGGAGAGCCGGCCCACAATGCAAGGACAGTCCACGTCATGAACGAAGGTCTAATCCCGGCCAGAAGGAAAAGAACCAATATCCCGACCGTTAAGACGATGGCTGAACCCATGCCGGCGAAAAATCGACCGAATGATCCGGGATCGCTGGACTCAATTTCATGGGACGTTTGCCACTCCAGCAACCGGCGGCGGCTGAAAACCAATCGCCATAGTGTGCGAATAACAGCATCCAAGCTGACGATGGCTTCGTAGGGCAGGAAGGCCAATGCCACCAGGATTTGCGCGGTTTGGCGGCCAAAGATTTTACCGACACTCTTTAAATGCAGATGATGGGGCAAATCCTTTGGCTTGTTGGAAAACTCCGCCAGCGCCGACAACAAAAACGGAATGGCGATAAGAGCCAGGATCGAAAACAGCCATCGATCGGCGCCAGAAGGGAAAACCAGCCAGCCCAGCAGAATCAGAAATAAAACCGCCCCCGGAACGAGGCTGCGGCGAAGATTATCGAAAATCTTCCAGCGGGATAATCCGCTCAGCGGATTTTCAATGACCTGACCCGCCGGTGTAAATATCCGGGGCAACACCCATTCCGCGATTTGCCAGTCGCCGCGCATCCACCGGTGACGCCGGCGCATTTCGACGTTGTAACGCGCGGGAGCCCCCTCGAACAATTGCACGTCGCTGACCAATGCGGAACGGGCGTAGCAACCCTCCAGCAGATCATGGCTCAGGATCCGGTTCTCCGGAAATTTTCCAGCGATGGCCCGTTCAAAAGCTTCGACCTCATAAATGCCTTTGCCGATGAAGGAACCTTCCTGAAAAGCGTCCTGATAAACATCCGACACCGCGCGGGTATAGGGATCGATTCCCAGTTCGCCCGAGAATAATTTTACGTAAAGAGAGCCGTTGGCACCGGGCAGGCTGACGGCCACGCGGGGTTGCAGAATGGCATGACCGCCCGTGATCAGCCCCTTTGCCGCGTCATAAATCGGGCGGTTCATGGGGTGGGCCATGGCCGCCGTCAGCAGGCGGGCAGCGTCGCGGGGCAGATTTGTGTCCAAGTCGAGAGTGATCACGTATTTTATCCGGGGCAACGCCGCGAGGTCGCCCGTGATGCGTGAAAAGCCGGTCTTGCTGCCGTCCAACAAAAAGCGGTTCAAGGCCGCCAGCTTGCCGCGTTTGCGTTCGTACCCCATCCATACTTGTTCCTGCTGGTTCCAGAGACGGGGGCGGTGGAAAAAATAGAAGATGCATGGCCGGTCTTTTCCATATTTTCGGTTCAGCGCATCTATTCCGGTCGATGCCTGCTGCACCAATTCCTCGTCACCCGGCTGATGTTCGGCGGACGCATCGCGAAAATCGGTTAGCAAGGCGAAAAAGACATTTTTATCATTGTTGGCCAGATAGCGGACCTCCAAACCTTCCAGCATGGAATCCACGGCACCGGTACTTGAAAGCAAGGTGGGAACGACCACCATCGTGGCTTGCTCCGGCGGGATGCCTTTGGAGAAATCCATGCGCGGCAGCGATGAAGGTGAAACCAGAATAGTGATGAGCCAGTTCACGAGTGAAACCGCCAGCTGGCTGCTGCTTACAAAAGCCAATAAGGCAGTGACCGTCAAAAGCCAGCGAGCCAGCCCCAGGGTGATCGCGGCTTGCACAAAGAGCCCGGTGGTGACGGCCGCGATTAAAAAAATGGCGCCCAGGTAGAACGTGAGTGGAAACTTGCGGGCAATCCCGCCCAACCGGTCGCGCACCGGCGGCCGTATACCCGACTGTTTTTCCAAGGTTTTCAGTCCATGACTGGTGAGGAAGAAACCGACGTGGGCCGGCGCACCGGAAGGAGCCGGCTGCTTGCGCGCCAGGTCAATGGCCAGCGAAGCCACCTCGAACTCGCTTTTCCTGGAATGACGGGCGATGCGCTCGACGGCATGGCGGTAATGATCGCGCGTCGTGAAATCCATTTGCGCATAGATTTGGGCGGGGTCGGCGCGGAGCGTCTGCTCCACGGTGCTCTGAGCCTCGACGAAGCCGCGCCAATCCATGGAATCGAGAAAGCGCAAGCTGCCGATGGAGTTCCCGACGGATACCTGCGCTTCCGCCTGGTGCTGGCTTTCATTTTGAATCAATTGCTGGACTGTAACGCCCTCCTCGGCGAGGCGTTCCTCGATCCAACCGACGACCAGTTTGACCGCCGGCGCTTTTTCCTGGATCCGGCGCATGAACTCGGTGACGAAGGCCTGGTTTAACGTCGGACGCGATTGCGCCATTTCCCCGAGCGTGATGATCAAATCCGATGCGCGCTTGCCGGCCACTTCCAGAATTTTTTCCGCCCATTCCTCGGCCTTGTCCCGGTCATGCCGCACGGCGTTCAGTTGAACGGTGACCCGTCTCAAATTTTCAATCAGGGCCAGCCGGAGCATGATGGGGATCGACCAAAGTTCGCCCAGCGTGAGCGAAACCACCTCCTGATAGCCCGCGATGAAACTGTTCAAATGGGCGTTATCCACGCGGCCGTCAGTATGCGAAACAACCTCGACCGCAATCTCGTAGGTACGCGGATAATTGGCCCATGGTCCATTTAGCAGGCGCGGTAATTCCCGGCTAAAGCTTTGCGGGAGGTGGCGCTGGGCGGTGCGGATTTGCTCTTCTATGAGATGAAAATTATCCAGCAGCCATTCCGCGGCGGGCGTAATCCGGCGCTTTTTCTCAACCTGCAGTGTTTCCTTGTTGTAGTCGCTGAGGATTTTTTCGTTGGAAGTCAGCCGGGGCAGGAGCAGGTTCGAGCCATTGCCGGTTTTGACACGACGGTTTTGTGCGACATTGTGGGCGTATTGTTTAAGTAAATCGACACTGAGCAACTCGCCGCGTAGCGCCGGTTCTTTGTTCGGAATGCGGGACGTGGGTTGCCGCCAAGGTAATAATTTGTTTAATGCCCCCATGATCGGTTGATTCTCCAAGACGTTCCCTCCGCCTCGTTTGCGTGCCAAGTTGGATGCGTTTTGTTCATATTGCACATTGCTTGGTCACTGAACCTTTCTTAGCAGTCGTGATACCATGGCACAAATCATGTGGTTAGTTGCAGTCGGGCCCATGTTTAATTAACCGAAGGGTTGGAAATAAAGAAAATCGCCCTTCATGCGATGACGATTTGCACGTCTGGGAGTCCGCAGGTAGTGCAAATTGCAACGGCCTGCCGTCTAAAACAACCGTAATTCTAAAGCGTTTACCCGCATCCGTTTTAAGGCAGCTTCAACTTCTCCGGTTCGGACACAATTCCCTGGGCTTCCTCGACCAGGGCGCGAATGCGTTGCGCGTCCCTTTTGGAATGTCCGTGGCTGGCGATCGGGTCGGTTCCACCGCTGGACTCAATCAGGATGTTTGACCAGATGAAGCCCGTTTTGATGTGAACCGAAGCGACCTTGCTGATGCTGATGCTCATTTCATCCTTGCTGAACCATGAACGTTTGTGACGGATGACTGCCCGGTTCGTCACTTCGATGACCGTTGGGAAAAGGTGATTCCCACGGGTCCAGCGGCTGGCGCGAAAGATTTCAGAATCCATGGCACCACTTTGATTCAGGTAACGGCTTTAAGCAAATGGATTCAAAAATGAAACAGGCGGCGCGGGTGTGTCTGTTTGAGCAGGATTCGAACCTGCGTACCCGCAGCGGGTTGATAAACGATACTTTTACCGGCCAGGCCGGTTGACAGGATGATTTGCTATGGGAAATTGTAGTATGTTAAGGGGAGCCTTCACCGACATCTGATCCGTCCCGACTGGTTTTCAAGCGGCAAAAACTGAAAAGCACAAAAGTATCAAAACTAGTCATAAAATGCAAAGCGGGCACACCACCTTTAGGGTATATATAAGGGAGAATCAATTTTAGTGTAAGAAATTTAGCATCAATCCAAATCGAAAACCCCTAAATCCGATTATGAAATCTCTCCGACTGCTCATTTCCCTTGCCCTGCTTGTTTTTAGCTCATTGGGTCTTCGCGCCGCCGAACTTTTTTGGGACCCGAATGCAACCATCGGTACAGCCCTGGGCGGTGCGGGCAATTGGGATCAAGAGGACCCTTTTTGGTATAACGGCACCATCGACGTTCCTTGGACCAACGCGGATAGTGATGACGCGAATTTCACCGGAAACGCCGGCACCGTCGTTTTGACGGAAAATATCACCGCCGGAAATCTTTTCTTCACCAACGTGACCGGAAATTATTACTTAACGAACGCGACGGGGGCGGAAACTTTGACGCTGAGCGCTGGAACGGTTGACACCGGCAGCGGCGAACATACCATCGCCGGGCCTGTCAACGCAGGCACCATGAATAAAAACGGCGCGGGGCGGTTGCATCTGTTCGGGAATAACAACTTGGGAACGGTGATGGTCAACCAGGGCGAGCTTTCATTGGACAATATCAATGCCGGCGGAAGCAGCGGCAATATAACTGTGGTGAATGGCGCAGCTTTGGAATTGAACGGTGGCGCCAGCAGTCTTTTGAACGGAGTCACCACCACTGTGACAATCAGCGGATCGGGCATCACCAATAGCGGCGCGCTCCGAAACAAGTCAGGGACAACCACTTTTTATGGGCAGATCTTCCTGGGGGCGAATAATACCGTGATTTATTCGGACAGCGGCACCGCTTTGTTATATGACGCGGAAAACGGACCGATGACTGATAATGGAAATGGTTATAATCTCATCGTCGACGCCTCAGGGACGGGCAATTTCCACATGGGTGCAACCCAGATTGGCGGGAGCCTGACCGTCAATGGACCTGCGGCGTGTTATGCTTGGCTGAATGGCCTGACGTCGCAATGGACCAACACGTATGTCGGACCGGGCGCGACATTTTTCATCGAAAACTCCAATAGTGTTGGATCGCCGGTTCCGCCAAGCATACCGATGGAGACAACCAACCTGATTGTGGATGGTGCCACGGTCATTTCGGGCGGCACTTATACCTGGTACACCAATGCGGGCATCACTGTGACCGCCAATGGCGGCACGTTCACCAATACCGGCGCCATGGGTACTTGGACGACCGGCAGTATTTATAGCCCGTCAAATGGCTCTGTCTCATTTGGGTCTAGTGGTAGTGCGATTATCCAAATCGCCGGTGCCACTATCTCCAGCGTCGTGAATATCGGCTCGGGATCGGTCACCTTAAACGGCGGCAACCCAAAACTTCAGTCGACCGTCGCCAATGTCTTTAGCAACCTTGTGATCAACGGCGCAACTTTTACCTTCAATTACGATGCGAGCGGTGGGGTTGGCAATTTAGGAACTGTGCCCAACGCTGTAACCGTTTCCAACATTTTTCTCAATGGCGGTCAGGTCCATGTCGGTCACAGCACCACGATCGCCGCCAACCGCGGCATCTATGTTACCTCCGCTGGAACCACGATCGAGGATGTTACGGGAGGCGGCACAGTGACTATCAACGGGCCGATCAGCGGACCAGGCAGCGTAAGCTTTCCCTTGGGGAAGAGCGGCAGCACCACGGGTGTAATTTTGGCAGGCAACAACACCTATACCGGAACCACGACCATCAGTGGGAGTTCCATTGTGACCGTTGGCAACGGCGGCTCGACCGGGACGCTGGGCACGGGCAACACCCCCAACAGCGGCGTATTGATATTCAATCGCACTGGCACCTATACGTATGGCGGCATCATCAGCGGCACCGGCCCCGTCAGCAAGAGCAGCGCCGGTGTGGTTACCCTCACCGGTATCAATACCTATACCGGCATTACCACCAACAACGCCGGCTCCCTGCTGATCAACGGCACCAATAGCGGACCAGCCACCATTTACAATTACTCCGGAGCCACCCTGGGCGGTACCGGCGTGATCAAAGGCATCGTCACCAACAACGCGGGCGGAACCATTTACTTGGGTCTCGGAACTCTTTCCGTGAGTAACAATGTCAGTAACTCCGGCAACGTGGCGGTTTTGCTGAACAAGTCCCTTACCCAGTCCAACGGCATGTTGGCGGTTTTAGCTTCAGCCTCTATTATCAATACCAACAATGATACTCTCCTCGTCACGAACGTGGGACCGGCTTTGGCTGTGGGTGACACGTTCCAAGTGTTCAGCAAGGCTCTCACCGGCAGCGGCACGATGACTATTTCCGGTGGCGGCGGTGTAACTTGGAATAATAATTTGGCGGTGAACGGGAGCATCTCCGTGGCCACCCTTCCGGCACCCCCGAAGCCGGTCGTCAACCAAACATACACTCTCGGCGGTACCAACTTCGTCTTCGGCATTAGCAACCTCTCCGCCAGTGCCACGTACAACGTATTGGCCACCACCAATCTGCTGACGCCGTTGACCAATTGGACTTATATCTCGACCAATACCTACTCCGGCAATGGACAGTATTTCATCACCAACCCGATCAACCCGACCATGCCCCAACTGTTTTATACGTTGGAGGCTCATTGATTACTGAAATTGTTTAGCGTGAAAAAAGACAATTCAACGAAGCAACGCAGCCAACGGAGGCCGGCTGGCTTCACGCTGATCGAGTTGTTGGTGGTCATCGCCATCATCGCCATCTTGGCGGCAATGCTGTTGCCCGCCTTGGCGGCGGCCAAACAGAAGGCGTATCAAGCCGGTTGCATCAATAACAAGAAACAGATCCAACTGGCGTATATCATGTACGCGGGCGACAATAACGACCACTTGCCGTTGAACACCATCAACGGCGGGTCTCCTGTGGGCTGGACTACCAACTTTCTGGATTGGACCACCGGCTGGTATAATACCAATGTCACTTTGTTAAACGCCGGTCAGTTGGGAGATTACACGGCAAAAAACATTGACTGCTACCGGTGCCCGGCAGACGTTTTTGTGGCTTCCCTCCAAATTTCAGCAGGTTTCAGTCACCGTATCCGCAGCGTGCGGGTCAACGGATATTTGGCCCACAATCCGTCTGAACCCACTTGGAATTCAACAAGCTGGACCACAGCCCAGGGCATAAATTTTACAAACACCATGAAAATGGCCCAAATAACGGCCCCAGGCTCGCTCTGGGTCTTTATTGATGCCCACCCCGATACCGGCGATGCGGGTGGCGGCTCCCATCCCTACGATGGCGTGTTTTCCCTGCCTCCGGGTGGTGTCTCGGCCGGCGGTACTTGCAACTGGAACGACATGCCCGCCTCTTATCATAGTAAGAAAAATTGCGGGTTTTCCTTCGCCGACGGCCATGCCGAGATGCATAAATGGCTTAGTGGTACCACCTGCATAGGCGTCACCTACGCTGGAGGTTTATCGAATCCATACCCAATATATCCGAACCAAAGTGTGGATATCATGTGGACGTTCTTGCACGCTTGTAACAGCGGTGTTAATTAATAAAAAATAGAACTGTTCACCGGACTTGGAAATCGCGGATGCTTGAACCGGCGACCCATGCCGGTTTCGTAAAAAATGGACGACCGGACAGGATTTTCCGCGCCTGCCGGCTTCAATGTGGGCCGTCTGCCGTTTCTGTTTATCCGTATGGCCGGATTTATCGCCTTGGGGCCTGTTGCTTAGTTTATGTCCGGCGATTTACCAGCCGTTCATTCATTCACTTCAAAGCCGATTTTGACGGTCACCTGCCAGTGATGCACTTTTCCCTTTTCCAGGTTGCCGCGCGTTTCCATCACCTGAAACCACCGCAGGTTTTTGATGGTTTTGTGCGCGCGTTTAACCGCGTTGCCGACCGCGTCTTCGATGGAAGTGGTGGAAGTGCCGGTGAGTTCGATGATTTTATAGACCGGGTCTTTCATAGTGTTTGCCTTTTGCGGCTGGTAACGCCTTGTTACCCGCCGCCGACGGCACTGTAGCATTTCTTGATCGCGTCTTCAACCGCTTCACGGGTTTCGCCCGTAAGTTTTTGAAGCCGGCCAACCAGTTCTGCCTGCTGGCCGTCGGTGTAGCGAAGGTCATCATCCGTGAGCTTGGCCCATTTCTGTTTCAACTTGCCCTTGGCGATATTCCAGTCGCCCTTGATTTCGAGTGTGTTCATATCAGTGTGTTGTTTTGCTTTGGTTGCAGACCCATGTGGCGGGACGTTGATTTGATGGGTTGTGGAGTCAGGCTCCGCCACAGCGACTGACCCATCATTAAAGTGAAGGCGACGAATGCCAGCGCCATCAGGCACAGCGCAAACTCCGTTTCGAAAAACCATGTCTTGGTGTCCATGTCCAAGAGCATGACCTGACCGCGTCGCGGGCACTATAGGGTGTTCACCCCATCAAAACGGTTCGGTTCTTGATTTGGTGTTTTACCTGGCAACTCGCTTAACCGGCTATGGAACCGTTGGCTGCGGCTGGCCCTGGAACGGCCGGCTCAAATCACCGGTCAGCAAATAAATTACCATCGCGACCAGCATCACAATTACGGCAAACCAGATGCGCCAGTCCCGATGCGCGCGCCTCCAATAAGGCGGCTGGCCTTGCTTGATCGGCCCGCCATTCGGATCTCCGTGTGATTTGTGATCGTTGTGTGGTTGATTCATAAATTTGTCACCGGCCATTTCCAGTCGCGGATTTCCGGCAGGTCCAGGCCGTTTTTATCAATGTATTGCTTGTGCTCGATCAGCTTGTCCTTGAGCTGTTGTTTCAGGTAAATCCCTTGGTCGCCGGTCTGCGGCAGGCGGTCAATGGCATCCATCACAAGATGAAACCGGTCCAGCTCGTTCAGCACCGTCATGTCAAAGGGCGTGGTGATGGTGCCTTCTTCCTTGTAGCCGCGGACGTGAATGTTGTCGTGGTTGGTGCGGCGATACGTCAGCCGGTGAATCAACCACGGATAGGCATGGAAGGCAAAGATGACCGGTTTGTCCTTTGTGAACAGATCGTCGAATTCCACGTCGCTCAACCCGTGCGGATGTTCGGATTGCGGTTGAAGCCGCATCAGATCCACGACATTGACCACGCGGATTTTCAAGTCGGGCAAATGCTCGCGCAGAATAGACACGGCGGCAAGTGTCTCCAGCGTGGGCACGTCGCCGCAGCAGGCCATGACCACGTCAGGCGTGGCGGTCTGGTCGTTGCTGGCCCATTGCCAGATGCCGATGCCCTCCGTGCAATGCTTGACGGCGGCATCCATCGTCAGCCATTGCGGGGCCGGATGTTTGCCGGCAATGATGACGTTGACGTAATGACGGCTGCGCAGGCAGTGGTCCATCACCGAGAGCAAACAGTTCGCGTCCGGCGGCAGATAGACACGCACGACGCTGGCCTTCTTGTTGACGACGTGGTCGATAAAACCCGGATCTTGATGGGTAAAACCGTTGTGATCCTGCCGCCAGACATGCGAGGCCAGCAGATAATTCAGCGAAGCGATCTTCCGCCGCCAGGGCAGATGCGCGGTGATCTTCAGCCATTTGGCATGCTGGTTAAACATCGAATCCACAATGTGAATGAACGCCTCATAGCAGTTGAACAATCCATGCCGCCCGGTGAGCAGATAGCCTTCAAGCCAGCCTTCGCATTGATGCTCGCTCAACATTTCCATCACCCGTCCGGCGGGAGCGAGAAATTCGTCATTCGGCACCGTCCCCGCGTCCCATTGGCGTTTCGTTGTTTCAAAGACGGCTTCCAAACCATTCGAAAGCGTTTCATCCGGGCCAAAGATGCGGAAATTTCGCTGCGTTTGGTTCAGCTTGGCCACGTCGCGCAAAAATGGACCGAGCACATGTACGTCGCCGATGCCGCGCACTCCCGGCGCGGGCACGGCTTCCGCATAGTCGCGAAAATCCGGCATTCGCAGATCGCGAAGCAATATGCCGCCGTTCGCATGGGGATTCGCGCCCATGCGCCGCGCACCTTTGGGCGCAAGCTCGGCCAGCTCCGGTTTCAGGCGACCCGCCCCGTCGAAAAGTTCCTCCGGCCGGTAACTTTTCAACCAGTCTTCCAATAGTTTAAGAGGTTCGGGATGCGTGGTGGGGCCGGAAAGCGGCACTTGATGCGCGCGAAAAGTTCCTTCCACCTGCAAACCATCCACCATCTTGGGCCCGGTCCAGCCCTTCGGTGAAATAAGGACAATCATCGGCCAGCGCGGACGCGTCAGATTGCCATTCACGCGGGCGTCATTTTGGATTTTTCGGATTTGCTCGATGGCCAGGTCCAAGGTTGCCGCCATCGCCTCGTGCATCAGCGCCGGCTCGTGACCTTCGACGAAATGGGGCGTCCAGCCATAACCACGCAGCAATTGTTCCAGTTCCTCGCGCGTGATACGGGCCAGGACAGTCGGATTGGAAATCTTGTAGCCGTTGAGATGCAGAATCGGCAGCACCGCGCCATCCGTGGCCGGGTCGAGAAACTTGTTGGAATGCCACGCCGTCGCCAGCGGGCCGGTCTCGGCCTCGCCATCGCCGACCACACAGGCGACGACGAGATCGGGATTGTCGAACACCGCGCCGAACGAGTGGCTGAGCGAGTAACCGAGTTCGCCGCCCTCGTGAATCGATCCCGGACATTCCGGCGATGCGTGACTGGGTATGCCGCCGGGAAATGAAAACTGGAGAAACAGCTTTCGCAGGCCGGCTTCATCCTGGCTGATGTTTGGGTAAATCTCGCTGTAGGTTCCTTCCAGGTAGGTGTTGCCCACGACCGCCGGCCCGCCGTGTCCCGGTCCGGAGACATAAATCATGTCGAGGTCATATTTGTTGATGACCCGGTTCAGGTGGGCGTAAATGAAATTCTGGCCGGGCGTCGTGCCCCAATGTCCCAGCAACATGTGCTTTACATCGGCGAGGGTCAGCGGCCGCTTCAGCAGCGGATTGTCGTAGAGATAAATCTGGCCGACCGACAGATAGTTTGCCGCGCGCCAGTACGCATTCATCTTGTGAAGCAGTTCCGGAGTGAGAGTTTCTGTCTTCATGGTTTCACACTACTGTTTAAGCGG
>DATHOG010000179.1:0-5419 GCA_035485115.1 Candidatus Sulfotelmatobacter sp.
TTGGCGTGGAACGTTGCCGTGAATTTGACCTGGCGCCGGATCGCTTCACGACTTCTCTTGACGAACTACTTGGAAATAAATCCGTGGACGCCGTCGGTATTTACACGCCTGATCATCTGCATGCCGAGCACGTGGTCAGGACGTTGCAAGCCGGCAAGCACGTCATTTGTACCAAGCCATTTCTGAACGATTTGTCGCGCGCGAAGGATGTTTTGATTGCCCAGGAAAAAAGCGGTAAACGTGTTTTCGTGGGCCAAAGCACGCGATTCTTTGCGCCATTCAACCGTCAACGCCAGCATTTTCTCACCGGTGTGTTCGGTGAGCTGAACACCATCGAGACCGCATATCACGCGGATCATCGCTGGTTTTTGGAAAA
This sequence comes from Candidatus Sulfotelmatobacter sp., assembly GCA_035485115.1. Lineage (GTDB taxonomy): Bacteria > Verrucomicrobiota > Verrucomicrobiia > Limisphaerales > UBA11358 > UBA11358. The sequence goes on from DATHOG010000179.1 coordinate 377, forward strand.
GCCCTGGGCGAAACAGGGGACTTTCAAATGGCTTTTCGGCGGCTTGAGCCATCCGGCGGATTTGGCGCGCTGGTATCTGCCGGATATCGCCGAAGTCATGGGCTATTCATCATTGAGCGACAACGGCCGCGAAGGAGGATTGAAGAATGATGACACGTTTCATTTTATCTTGAAGTCTACGTCCGGAAAAATCGCGCGCGTCAGTGGTTGTTATTCCTGCCCGACCGTACCTTCGCAACGTGATAGCGGCATGACGTGCATCCTGCGCTGCGCCAATGGTGCGAGCCAGGCGGATTATCATGAGCTGCGGTATTCATGGAAATGTGGCAAACATTCGGTCATCGAACGCTTCGAAGGCGAGGAAGACTTTTATTTTCGGTTTGGCGGCCAAACGCATCACGCGGGCGAGTATCAAAATTACATTGAATACTTTGCCCGTTGCCTGCAGAACAATGAAGTGCCCAAACCGGATGCACGTGAAGGGGTCGTGACCATCGCGTTGCTGGTGGCGATGGAAGAATCCTGTGCGACCGGCCGGCCGGTCAAGATCAGCGAAGTTCTCGCCAGATACGGAGTGGATGTTGTGTTAAACCCCGGCAACCGTGAATAGATTTTCGCCATGGCCGGCGCGAGCCGTCTGACTTGATATGTTTGCGCTCAAAAGCCATCAGGACGCCGTGGTTTTCATGGACGGGGAAAAACAGCTCCGCATTGCGTTCGTGACTGAGAGTGTGGCGCGCATCACGCTCACGGAAGGTAAAAATTTTCAAGATAAACCCAGTCTGATTGTAACCGTGTCTTCCAAATTCACCGGGTTTAAAATTGAAGAGCGGCTTGAAAGTTATGAGGTTTCCACACCGGTAATAAAACTGGTTGTGAGCAAGCATACCGGAGCGATTTCGTATTTTGACGCCGGCGGAAAACTGCTTGTGTACGAACCGGAGCGCGGTGGCAAGGCCCTTGCGCCAAAGAAAGTGTTTCGCAATGTCTTCAAATCCAAGGGACAAAGTGATGCCAGCCAGAACATTGACGGCGCGCGCGCGACGGCGGCGGAATTTGAAACCATCTTTGACCGCGATGCGTTTGAGGCGAAACTGGAATTCGTTTTTGCCGATGGCGAGGCAATTTTTGGTTTCGGTTCGCATGAGGAGGGGTATGGAAGTTTACGGGACAAGGAACGGCTGCTTTACCAGCAGAACATGAAGATTGTCGTGCCATACTTCGTTTCCACGCGCGGCTACGGTGTTTTGTTGGATTGCGGTTCATTGATGACTTTCCGCGACGATAAAGCTGGCGCATGTTGGTGGGCGGAGGTTGTGAACGAACTTGATTTTTATTTCATCGCCGGCGGCTCGTTTGACGAGGTCACGAAAAATTTACACGAACTGACCGGCAAGGCGCCGATGCTGCCGAAATGGGCTTTCGGGTTTGCCCAATCCAAGGAGCGTTATGTCAACGCGCGCGAGTTGGTGGAGGTCGTACGCGAATATCGCCGCCGCAAAATTCCGCTCGACCTGATCGTGCTGGACTGGAAGTCGTGGCCGAACGGGGCAGGGTGGGGGCAAAAAACTTTCGACCCGATGCGTTTTCCAGATCCCCAAGCGCTGACCGAGGAACTGCATTCGCTCGGTGCGCATTTGATGGTTTCCATCTGGCCGATCATGACCGGCGATTGTTCCGATCAGCGCGAATTGTTGAATGCCGGATTGATGCTCGGAAACCAGTCCACTTACAACGCCTTTCTAGCGGAAGCGCGAGAAACATACTGGCAGCAGGCGCGGAGCGGTTTGTTTGCAAACGGCGTTGACGCGTGGTGGTGCGACTGTACCGAGCCGTTTGAGGCGGATTGGTGCGGCGAAAACAAGCCCGACCCGCAGACACGCCTGAAAATCAACACCGAAGCCGCCAAAAAATATCTCGACCCCGCGCAGATCAACTCCTATTCGCTGTTGCACTCGCAAGGGATTTACAAGGGACAGCGGCGTACGACTTCGAATAAGCGCGTCGTCAATCTCACGCGTTCCGGTTATGCGGGGCAGCATCGTTACGCAACCATTTGCTGGAATGGCGACATCTCAGCGACCTGGGAAACACTACGCCGGTGCATTCCCGAAGGCGTAAATTTTTGCGCCACCGGCGAACCGTTTTGGACGGTGGACATCGGCGGGTTTTTTATCAACCAAGACCCGAAGCTCTGGTTTTGGCGCGGCGATTATGCCGAAGGCTGCCGCGGCCTGACTGATATGAACGCGCTGGAACCGGACCCGCAGGACACCGGCTGCCGCGATCTGGGGTTCTGGGAACTTTACACGCGCTGGCTGCAATATGCCGTGTTCCTGCCCATGTTCCGTTCCCACGGCACCGATGCCGCGCGCGAAATCTGGCGCTTTGGTGACGAGGGTAATATTTTTTATGACACCATCGCGAAATTCATCCGGCTGCGTTACCAGTTGATTCCCTATATCTACTCGCTCGCTGCGCAGGTCACGTTCAACGGCACGCCGATGCTGCGCGCCGTGGCGCTGGATTTTCCCGCCGACACCAGAACGCACAACCTCACGGATCAATTTCTTTTCGGCCCGGCCCTGCTGGTCTGTCCCATGACGACGCCGGTATATTACGAAAAAAATTCACGGCCGCTGGTCGCTGTAACAAAGAGCCGGGAAGTTTATCTGCCGGCGGGTACAAAGTGGTTCGACTTCTGGACGGAAGAAGGTTTCGACGGCGGGCGGACGGTTACCGCCGACGCACCGTTGAATAAATTTCCCCTGTTCGTGCGCGCTGGATCTATTTTACCGATGACCGAGCCGATGCAGTATGTGGATGAAAAACCGGATGCACCGTATGAGATCCGCATCTATCGCGGCGCGGACGGAAACTTTATGCTCTATGAAGATGGCGGTGACGGATACGACTACGAGCAAGGCGCTTTTGCGCTGGTGGCGCTCACTTGGAATGACACGCGCGGTGAATTGACGATCAGTGCGCGCCGGGGAAATTTCCCCGGTCTGGTTCCCCGCCGCCGGTATCATTTGGTTTTCGTTTCCAGTCTCGGAAGGAAAATCAAAACCATCGACTACATCGGAGAAAAAACGGTCGTTACATCCGGCTGACACCGTTCACAACGGATCAAATATCGAAGTCGCTGTATTCCGGTTTCACCGCCTCGGTGGGCGCGGTCAACATTCCCGCCGCGACGGTCGCGTTTGAGCCTTGCTCGATCAAGATGAACGACCCGGTCAGGCGGTTGAAATTATAACCGTCGAACACGAGCGGTTTCGCCGTCTTGAGCTTGATCGTGCCGATGTCGTTGATCGCGAGCGAGCCGTTGGCCTCCACGGGTTCGAGCGTGTCGAAGTTGATCTTGTTTTCGATGGCGGTAACGGCGGCCTGCACGGTCTGCGTCGTGTGCTTGAGAAAATATTTTTTCCCCGGCACGAGCGGGCGCTGATGCATCCAGCAGATGCGCGCGGAAAGCTCGGAGCTGCGGCCGGGCAAATTTTCAATGCCGACAATCATGTCGCCGCGGCTCACGTCGATGTCATGCTCCAGGCAGAGCGTCGCGGACTGCGGGCAAAAAATCTCCTCGGGTTTGCCGTCATAAGTCCAGATCTCCTTGACGGTCGTCTTGATGCCGATCGGCAGCACGACAACCTGCTGGCCTTTACGCACGATGCCGCTGGCGACTTGGCCGCTCAAGCCGCGAAAATCATGCAGCGAATGATCGGTCGGATCATTCGGGCGGTTGACCCATTGCACGGGGAAACGGAAAGTATTCAGGTTCCAGTCGCTGGCGATGTGCACGGTTTCCAGATGGCCGAGCAGGGTGGGGCCTTCGAACCACGGCGTGTGTTTCGAAGGGTCCACCACGTTGTCGCCGTTCAATGCGCTCATCGGGATGAATTTCACGTCGTGGAAACTGCCGATCTTCGGGAGAAAATCCTCGATCTCGTCGCGGATTTCCTGGAAACGTTCCTGCTTCCAATCCACCAGGTCCATCTTGTTCACCGCGATCACCAGGTGCGGAATGCCGAGCAACGCAGCGATGTAAGTATGCCGGCGCGTCTGCTCGATGACGCCCTGACGCGCGTCCACCAGCACGATGGAAAGGTTCGCCGTGCTCGCGCCCGTGACCATGTTGCGCGTGTACTGCACATGGCCGGGCGTGTCGGCGACGATGAACTTGCGTTTCGGCGTCGCGAAATAACGATAGGCCACGTCGATCGTGATGCCTTGCTCGCGTTCGGCGCGCAGGCCGTCGGTGAGGTTGGCGAGATTGATCTGGCCGCCGCCGGTGATGTCGGCGGATTTTTCCAGCGCGGCGACCTGGTCTTCCATCAACGACTTGGAATCGTAAAGCAACCGGCCGATGAGCGTGGACTTGCCGTCATCAACACTGCCGCACGTGTTGAAGCGGAGAAGTTCAATTGGATGTTGAGTGTGTGGCATCGGAAATCTTTCGCTCAAAAATATCCCGCTTTTTTCCGATCTTCCATCGCGGCTTCAGAAGCTTTGTCGTCCGCGCGGGTGCCGCGTTCCGTGACGCGGGCGGCGGAAACCTCGGCGATGATGTCGTCCACGCTGTCGGCCGGCGATTCGATCATGCCGGTGCTGATCATGTCGGCGATGGTGCGGACGCGGACGACCATTTTTTTGACCGGCTCGTTTGGTTTCGGACGCGCGCCTTCGTAGGGATCAGGTTTCGTTTTGTCGGTATGCGGCGTCGGGAGGGGCAGCCACTGGCCGCCGCGACGGAAACATTCGCGCTCGTGCGAAAAATAAATCGTCGGCACGGCGAGCTTTTCTTTTTTGATGTATTCCCACACGTCCATCTCTGTCCAGTTGGAGAGCGGGAACACGCGCATGTTTTCGCCGGGATTCACGCGGGAATTGTACAGGTTCCAGATTTCCGGCCGCTGATTTTTCGGGTCCCACTGGCCGAAGGAATCGCGGAAGCTGAAAAATCTTTCCTTGGCGCGGGCTTTTTCCTCGTCGCGCCGCGCGCCGCCTATGGCGCAATCAAATTGAAATTCCTCGATCGCA
>DATHOG010000180.1:0-6414 GCA_035485115.1 Candidatus Sulfotelmatobacter sp.
TCACGGAGATGATGGTTGCAGTAACCATTTTGTTGCTGGTGGTCGGCGGCATCCTCACGGCGCATATGTGGGGCTTGAGAATGTCCCTGTTCGACCAGCGCAAGTTGACGGCCACGGATTGGTCGCGCCGGACGTTCGGGCAGATAACCGAGCAGGTCCAGGAGTGTAATTCGGTGCTGGTGGGCAACATCACCAACGGCGTGTTCCAGGGATTGCTCGACGGCGAAGCCCAGCAGGGATCGGCACTGCTGATTTATCCGACGACAGACACCAATGCTTTTATCACGTACTTTGTGAACGGGACGGACCAGACGTTGCGGTGCACGGACACGAACGGTTCGACCGTGATCCTCGCGGACTCGGTGACGAACGGCCTGTTCACGGCGCAGGATTTTTCAGGCAATGTGCTCACCAACAGCTTGAACAACCGCGTGATCAACATCTCGCTGGGCTTTTACCAGCCGGAAAGTTATCAGGTCACCGCGGATTCGTATCAATTGGAAATGTCCGTAACCCGGCGCGCCTTGCAATGACAAAAATCATCCACAAACCGAACGAGGGTGGCAGTGCATTATTGCTGACATTGATGCTGACCGCCATCGCCCTGTTGATTCTTGCGAACATCTTGTATTGGTCATCTTCGAGCGCATTGCTGACACACCATTCCATCCAATACAACCGTTCCATCGCCGCCGGGGAGGCGGCCACGGAAAAAGTCCTCAGCCAGATGCGGCAGGATTTTCTTTATGGCGGCGATGCCCTGGTGGTCAACAACCTCGGTTCCTATCGTGCCATCATTCCTTCACCGGTGGACTCGCCGTATTGGACGGGCTGGCAATTTGACGATGGGAATGGCGGCGTCGGCCAGACTTATGTTCTGTCTTTATCGGGCACCAGTTATACCGTGCTGGATTCGACTTACGCGGGGCTGCAAGGTTATGTCACGACCTACACGGTTGCTTCCCATGCGAGCGACACGACCGCCGCCGTCAGTGTCAACGCCGGCGTGGCGCAGCAATTGCAACTGACGCAAATACCAATTTTTCAGTTTGCGATGTATTCCTCCGGCAACATGGAAATCAGTTGCGGCCAGCCGTTCGAGGTCACCGGGCGGGTGCATTCCAATCAGGAGCTTTTTGTCGAGCCTGACAGTGCGCTCACGTTCGACTCCGGGGTCACGGCGGTGGTGGATATTTTGTTCCAACGCGATCCGCTCGATCCGCGCGGCCTCACGCCGAACGGCACCGTGGTCTATGAGAACCCCGCTGAAAAAATTGCGCCCGTGCCGGCGTTGACCCTGCCCATCGGCACGACCAACACGCCCGACGCCATCCGCCAAATCATCGAACCGCCGCCGCCCGGTGAAGACCCGACCTCGCCCCTCGGTCATCTCCGCTATTACAATGAATGCGACATGCTCATACAGGTGACAGATACAGGTGTAACTGCGAGCAGCGGTGAAATCAATGGGTTCGGCGCCCAACTCAATTCCAACGATGTGACTTTGTTTGTCTCAACTAATAATAGCTTCTGGGATGCGCGGGAGAGCAAGACCGTGGAATCGATCGACATTGACGTGGGCCAGCTTACGACCTGGAGCCTCACAAACAGCTTTAGTGGTAACGGTGTACCCAGTCTTGGCAGAAATTTTTCTTCCGTTTATGTCTGGGACCAGCGCCACCTGCCGGGCAATGAGCTTGGCGCGGTCCGCGTGTGGGATGGCACGCAGCTGCCGCCAAACGGGCTGACGGTGGCCACCGGTAGCCCGCTCTATGTCTGGGGCAACTACAACCAGACCAACGTCGCGAATCTGGGAACCAGTAACACCACGACCTCGCTGCCCGCGTCATTCGCGGCCGATGCCGTCACCATTTTGTCCACCAACTGGTCGGACGCCAACAGCGCCAATGCCGTCGGCAATCGCCTCGCGTCGGCCACCACCGTCAATGCGGCCTTGTTAACCGGCGCGGTGGATACGACCACGGCGGCGTACAGCGGCGGCATGGAAAATTTTCCGCGGTTTCTGGAAACCTGGGGTTCGACGATCTTCACTTACAATGGCTCGATGATAAAAATGTTTCCCAGCCTCTATGCCACGAACGCGTGGAACAACAACAACAACATCTATTCGCCGCCGACACGCAACTGGGCTTACGATGTAAGTTTTGACGACCCCACCAAACTTCCGCCCAAAACTCCAAGCTTGTTGAAGGTTGTCCGCAGCAATTGGACCACGGTGCCGGCCGGTGTGAACGTGGCGTCATCGCCCTGATTCCGGCACCGGCCGCAGCTTGTTTTTCGCATGACCAGAGAATCGGCATCCCGTCCGGTGCGAAGAAAAATTTTTCCGTTTCTCTTCGCCGTGGGATTCGTCTGTCTGGTCGTGCACGGCCAGACCACCAACCGGGGGTCCAAGTACGAAACCGCGCCCCCCGTGCGCGGCTCGATTCCGTGGGAAGAGAGCCAGCGCCTCGCGCGCGAGCGGCAGGAAACCTATCGCAAACGGATCCCGATCCCCGGGGCGACGGCTGACAATGTTCCGCACGCGAAGGGCGCGCTTTCCATGGGAAACCATGCAATCGCGTCCGCCCGGCCCGGGGCGGTGCCGCTTTCGTCGTCGCCGGGAACTTTCCAGAAGACATTTTTTTATTTCGTCCTTTTTCTGGTCGCCGGAATTTTTGCCTTCCGCAAATTCGCCCCGGAAGATTTCGCGCGTCTCAACCGGCGTTATAATCCGCTTGCCGCCGGGATGGAGACCGAACGGGCCGGGGCACCGGAAATCCGCGGTGAACAGGAATCGTTCGCCAGATTCGCCGCGGCCTTCCGCGTCGGCCCGGGATCTCCCGGTCCGCAAACCGCAGGCCTGCCTGATGGATTTTACGCGGACGTGGCCAAAAACGTCGCGGCCCAGCGCATCCTGCTCGAAAAATTCAAACGCGAGATGGAAAGCCGTTCCCAACGAAAGATTTTGGAAGACTTGCGCCTCGAGCTGGATGCGTTGAAAGACCGGGCAAATGTTCCGCCGGCGCTGCTGTTGTGGCAGACGGCCTCCGCGTTGGAAGGCTTGCTCAAGCAAATGGTGGACAAGGCGGGCAACATCACGGCTTCCTCTTTCCGCACGGTCGCCGGCGGCGTGGACCTGCTAGGGGAATTGTGCTCCACGGAAATAAAACTCGCCCCGCTGGCGGAACAGCCCCTGAAATTTCTGGTCGTGGACGATGATTTGATCAGCCGTCATGCGATGTCGCTGGCATTGAACAAGGCATTCAGCCAGCCGGACCTGGCGGTGGACGGTGCAACGGCGCTGGACTGTGCCCGACAACAGGCCTACGACGTGATTTTCCTGGATGTGATGATGCCGGGGATGGATGGATTCGAACTGTGCACGAAAATCCGCAACTCGCCGCTGAACCAATCAACGCCGGTGGTTTTTGTCACCAGCCAAAATGATTTCGACGCCCGGGCCCAATCCGCCATCAGCGGTGGCAGCGACCTCCTGGGAAAACCATTTCTCGTTTTCGAGATCACCGTCAAGGCGTTGACCCTGGGCTTGCAAAAACGCCTCCAAAAGCCCGCCCAGCAGTCTCAAAGCGCAACCAATGCGACGGTGCCGATGGAAATGAAAAGGACCGTTACCTCTTCCAATCCGCCCATGGCCGGTCCTTTGCCGGCCTCGGCCCGGGCCTTTATTCCGGCAGGCGCGGATGGTTTGACCGAGGAATTTTTGAGCTGCGCCTCCATCTGCGCACAGCCATTGCGCGAACTGTGCGAGTCGCTGCTGCAATGTCCGGATGAGAAAATCCGGCAAAATAAAATCGCGGACGCCTTTCTCGGCATCAGCGCGTTGATTTCGCTCAATCATTCGGGGATCAGCCACCCCTCCTACCAGCTGGCGGTCTCGCTGGAGAGCCTGTTGAAAAAATTGTTGCAGGATTCCAAACATGGCACGGCGTCGGTCCTCGGCACGGTGGCCACGGCGATGGACCTGCTGACCGATCTGTGTTCGCCGGCGATAAAAAACGATTTTGCCACCGTTCCGCCGGTAAATATCCTGGTGGTGGACGACGACCTCATCATGCGCCGCGTGATCGTGGGCGCGTTGCAGACATTTTTCACGCGGCCGGAAAGTGCGGAAAGCGGTGAAGCCGCGCTGGTGCTGGTTGCGGAAAAAACGTTCGACGTGATTTTCATGGACATCACCATGCCGGGCATGAACGGATTTGAGACCTGCGCAAAAATCCGGGAATCCGCCTTGAACCATTCCACTCCGGTCGTGTTCGTGACCTCCCTCACTGATTTTCAAACCCATGCCGAAATGAGCCGCATCGGCGGCACCGACTTGATGGCAAAACCGTTTCTCACGCCCGAAATCAACGTCAAGGCGCTCACCTTTGCCTTGCGCGGACGGCTGGACCAATTGAAGACGAAACCATCCTCCCAGGTTCCTTCGGAATCCAGCCGGTTTCCGAACACGTGAAAAATTTCACAAACTTTTCTTGCGAAGCCGGAAAGCAGTTGATAAATAATGCACTCCGATTTGCGGTGGTGGAAACAATTTTAGGTTCGACGGTTTTTTAATTTTTTGCCGAAGTGATTTTTCCTAAATGGACAAATAGTTTGCCGTTGGTGCTGCTCCTGGCCGTCGTGCTGGGCGGAGCCGCCGTTGTGCCGCCGGTCGTGATTTATCTCACGCCGAAGTACACGCGGGCAGGTTATCAACCCGTTCAACCCGTGCCTTTTTCGCACAAGATCCATGCGGGCCAGCTCGGTGTGGATTGCCGCTTCTGCCATAACGGCGTGGAAAAGTCCTGGTTTGCCAATCTACCCGGCGCCTCGACCTGCATGAACTGTCACAGCCAGGTCTTGAAGGATGATCCGCGGCTCGCGATCGTCCGCGAAAGCGCCTCGAACAACGTGCCCGTGCCATGGGTGCAGGTCCACAAGGTGCCTGATTACGTTTATTTCAACCATTCCGTACACGTCACGCGTGGCATCAGTTGCGTGGAATGCCACGGCCGCATCGACCAGATGGACGAGGTCCGTCACGATAAATCGTTGAGCATGAGTTTCTGCCTGGATTGCCATCGCGATCCCGCCGGCCATATCCGTCCGACGGACAAGGTCACGAAACTTGACTGGAAATGGAGTCCCGATCCGGCTGAAAACAATCGTTTGCAGCAGCTTCATGGCGCGCAAATGGTCAAGGACATGAAAGTGGAATCGCTCACGAGCTGCTCGGCCTGTCACCGTTAAATGAATTCAACACCGACCAATTCAACGCCCGCGAATGGCCGCCACTACTGGCGCAGCCTCGATGAACTGGCCGACACGCCGGAGTTCAACGACTGGCTGCACCGCGAATTTCCCTCGGGTGCGAGCGAAATGGAAGCCGACGGCCAGAGCCGCCGCCAGTTTTTGAAATTGATGTCCGCCTCGTTCGCGTTGGCGGGCATAGCCACGATGGGATCAGGTTGCCGCCGTCCCGAAGAGCATCTGGAACCTTACGGCAAGCAGCCCGAAAATTTTGTTTACGGCGAAGCGCAATATTTTGCGACCGCCATGCCCACCCGCACGGGCGCCATTCCGCTCATCGTCAAATCTTACGAGGGCCGGCCGGTCAAGATCGAGGGCAACGCCTTGTTCCCCGGCAGCAACGGCGGTACCGACCGCTATGCACAGGCTTCCATTCTCGACCTTTACGATCCCGACCGCGCACGGCATTTTAAGAAGGAAGGCAAGGAAGTTTCCCGTGATGAAGCGTTGAAAGCTCTCGACGAACTGTCGCAGAAATTTTCCGCGAACCAGGGCGAAGGCCTCGCGTTCCTTGCCGAAAGCAGTACATCGCCGTCGCGGGCGCGCCTGCAAAAAATCATCGCCTCCAAATTTCCGAATGCGCAGTGGTTCACCTACGACGCGATTGATTCCGGCATCCACCAGCGCGCGGCTACGCAGGCATTCGGCCAGCCGGTAAAACCGGTTTTCAATTTCGACAAGGCCAGGGTCATTTTGTCGCTCGATTGCGATTTTCTCGGCGGTGAAGACGGCGGGCACGAGCACATCCGCAAATTTGCCGCCGGCCGCAAAGCGGAGCAGGGGATGAACCGGCTGTATGCAGTCGAATCGCTGTTCACGCTCACCGGCGCGAATGCGGATCATCGGTTGCGCGTTGCCGCAAGTTCGGTGATTCAAGCAGCCTCGGCCATTCTCAGCGCAATTATTTCCAGTCAAACCGGGGCATCACCTCCTTCCGGTCAGGATGCGAAATGGGTCGTCGAATGCGCCAATGATTTGGTCAAAAATCGTGGCAACATCCTGGTGGTTGCCGGCCAGCGTCAGCCGCTTGCCGTTCATTTGCTCGCACACGCGATCAACACGGCGCTGGACTCTGTCGGCAACACGGTGTTATTAATTCCG
>DATHOG010000181.1:0-29511 GCA_035485115.1 Candidatus Sulfotelmatobacter sp.
ACACGAACTTCAGGGTTACCTCCTGCTCGGTGGACTCGGGCGCGACGGCGCGCACGGGGATGCGTTTGTGGAATTGCGTGCCGTCGGGTAATTCGACATCCACGACGAGCACCTTGTTTTCCTCGTCCGGCTGAATTTCCATATCGGCTTCGCCAAAACCGGCAACAAAATGCTGTTTGATCTCCTCGATAGTCTGCGGCTCGAGGTTGGGCAGCTCGACACGTTCGCAAAATTTCTCGAAGGAATTAACCCGATTCTTGGCGCGCAGCTCGTCCTCGGCGGCGGAATAGATTCTCGCCGCAAGCTCGGCGTCCGGCGCGATTTTTGGCAGGATGGTACGCAGCAAACTGAGTAACTGCGCCTGTTCGTCCTGTTTGGATTTTTTTTCAGCCATAAATTATTTTTTGGTCTTATTCAATGCCTCGGTGAACCAGTCCACCGTCGCGGGTTTTGACGGCACCGCGGGGCGGTTGAAACCGCCGCCCGCCGGGCGCGGTGTGGCCGGCGAGGTGCGGGTGCCGCTCGTGGCGGGCCCGATCTGGGGCGCGGCCTTCATGGAAAGGGCGATGCGTTTGCGCGGCAGATCCACCTCCGTCACGGTCACGGTGACTTTCTGCGAGACTTTCACGATTTCCGCCGGATCCTTAACGAAACGGTCGGACAACTGGCTCACATGCACGAGGCCGTCCTGATGCACGCCGATGTCCACGAAGGCACCGAAAGCGGTAACGTTCGTGACGATGCCGGGCAATTTCATGCCGGGTTTGAGATCTTCCATTTTCTCGACGCCGGATTGAAATGAGAAAACTTCAAATTTCTGACGCGGATCACGACCGGGTTTGGCCAGCTCGGCCAGGATGTCGTTCAAGGTCGGCAGGCCGACGGCTTCGGTGACATATTTCGGCAATTGAATTTTCTGGCGCAAGCCGGCGTCGCACAGCAAATCGCCGACGGAACAATTCAAATCCTTCGCCATGCGATCCGCGATCTCATAGCTCTCCGGATGAACGGCGCTGGCGTCCAACGGGTGCGCACCGTCGCGAATACGCAAAAACCCGGCGGCCTGTTCAAAGGCTTTTTCGCCGAGACGCGGCACTCTCTTTAGCTCGGCACGCGACTTGAACGGGCCGTTTTCGTTGCGATAAGCAATGATATTGGCCGCGAGCGCCGGGCCCAGGCCGGAAACGTAGGCGAGCAGTTGCTTGCTGGCGGTGTTCAGTTCCACGCCAACGCCGTTCACGCAACTAACAACCACATCATCGAGGCTGCGCTTGAGCGCGCCGGGGTCCACGTCGTGTTGATACTGGCCAACACCGATGGATTTCGGATCAAGCTTCACAAGTTCGGCCAGCGGATCCATGAGCCGGCGGCCGATGGAAACCGCGCCGCGCACGGTGACATCATGGTTCGGAAATTCCTCGCGCGCGACTTCGGACGCGGAATAGATCGAAGCGCCGCTCTCGTTCACCATCACGATGGGCATCGTCAGCTTGAGCAATTTTACGAATGTTTCCGTCTCGCGTCCTGCCGTGCCGTTGCCGATGGCGATGGCCTCGATCTGATATTTCTTCACCATGCTCAACACGGCCCCGGCAGCTTCGCGGATTTCGGCAGTGCTGGATGCGGTGGGGTATATCACATCGTTGTGCAGCAATTTTCCCTGCCGGTCGAGAACGACCACCTTGCAACCGGTGCGGAAGCCGGGATCAATCGCCAGCACATTTTTCTGGCCGAGTGGCGAGACGAGGAGAAGTTCGCGCAAATTTTCGGCAAAGACGCGGATTGCTTCGGTATCGGCGCGCTTCTTGGTTTCAATGCGCAACTCGACTTCGATGGCGGAACTGAGCAGACGCTTGTAACCGTCCTGCACCGCCAGGCGGATTTGTTCGGCAGCCAGGCCCTTGCCGGTGATGAACAGCGGTTCGAGCAAGCCGAGCGCCGCGTTCTCCTCGGCGGCAACCCGCATCATCAAAAAACCCTCGGTCTCGCCGCGGCGGATGGCCAGCAACCGATGGCTGGGAATCTTGCCAACCGGTTCCGACCAGTCGAAATAGTCCTTAAACTTGGCACCGGCCTCCTGCTTGTCGAAAAGCACCTTTGATTTGATGACGCCTTCGCCCCAGTACAGTTGACGCAGTTTAGCGCGTGCCGTGGCGTCATCGCTGACGCGCTCGGCGATAATGTCACGCGCACCGGCGAGCGCGGCATTCGCATCTGCCACGCCCTTTTCGGTGCTGACAAATGTCGCCGCCTCGGCCTGCGGGTTGGCGGTGGATTGATTTTGAAACAATAAATCGGCAAGCGGCTCCAAGCCTTGTTCCCTGGCGATCATTGCCCGTGTTCGACGTTTCGGGCGAAACGGCTGGTAAATATCTTCCAGCCGCGTGAGATTGTCGGCCCCGGCGATGTCAGACTTGAGCTGGTCGGTGAGCAGATTACGTTCTTCGAGCGACTTGATGATGGCATCGCGCCGCTGGTCGAACTCGGCCAGGCTCAACCTCTGTTCGCGGATCGTGGTGACCGCCACCTCGTCGAGGGAACCCGTGGCTTCCTTGCGATACCGCGCGATGAAGGGCACGGTGGCACCCTCGGCAAACAGTCGGGCGGTCGAAAGCACCTGACGCGGCTGAATCTTGAGCTCGGTCGCAATTTTTTGGATATGGGCTTCGTTCATCGGGAAACGGGCGCATGATTTAGCCGAGCAGGTGGGCGAAGTAAAACGGAAACGAAGAGAAAATTTTCCGCTGCCGCAAAAGTTATTCCCCGATGATCTTCACCAGCACGCGTTTGCGGCGGTTGCCGTCGAATTCGCCGTAGAAAATCTGTTCCCACGGACCGAAATCCAATTTGCCCTTGGTGATGGCCACCACAACTTCGCGGCCCATGATCTGGCGTTTCATGTGGGCATCGGCATTGTCCTCGCCGGTGAGATTGTGACGGTATCGGCCGGTCGGTTCGTGGGGTGCGAGGCGTTCCAGCCAGAGGTCATAGTCGTGCAGCAGGCCGTCCTCGGCGTCGTTGATAAACACGCTGGCGGTGATGTGCATGGCATTGACGAGGCAAAGTCCTTCCTGCACGCCGCTTTGGCGGACGAGCTGCTCCACGGTGCCGGTGATGTTGACGAAGCCGCGCCGGCCGGGGACTTCAAACCACAGTTGTTCGGTAAGCGATTTCATCGGGGTGGGACGGGCATTTTTTGACATTGCACCCGCCGCCGAAAGTTGTCCATGCCATTTTTACCCGTGCAATCGCGTGTTGCGCGAAAGGGCGCTTCACTTCGCAATTTTACGGTCGCCAGCTTCAGGCCGGCGGCCACGTGCGGCTCGCAGTGAAACCAGCGCCAGGGTGCCGGCGGCGACGAGGCTGAAGGTGGCGGGTTCAGGAGTGGCTTGAACCAGAGAAGAATCATGATTGCCGCCCAGCCCGTAGAATGCCGACTGGCCGACGTCCAACAACGGGTCACCATTGCTCCATGTGCCATCCTCAAACACCGAGGTGGTGTAGCGTTGCGTGGCGGGATCCAGCCAGGTGACATTTTCGCCGTTTAGCGGATCACGCCCGATGACGTCATAAAAAGTCGCATCGTCGATGGGAATGACAGAAGACAGCAGCAGCACGCCGTCGGCGGTGACCAGCGGCGGTGTAAATGGACCAACGGGATTGAAGCCCGGCCAGACGGAACCCACGAAGGTGTTGGTGAACGTGGCGGGAGCATCGAGCAGGCCGCCTTGTCCGTAATTCAAGGCGTAGTTGATGCTCCAGCCGCTATTCGTGTCGTAAATGGACGGCGCCGACCAGGCGAGCTGGCTGGCGTTCCATTCGGTGAAGGTGGTGCCTTCGGGAACACTTTGGGCAAACAAATCGTTGAGTGTATTGGTACCGTTGTCCAACTGATTGGCAACGAGGTTGTCGCCGGTCTGTAAAACGAGATTATAATAGCCGACGATGTTGCCGCTATAAACCTGTGCTTCGAGAGATCCGGGCAAAACGGCCAGGCTGAAGACGATGGCACAGCCAAGGAAAAATTGGTTTATGCCGGTTCCACTCATGGGCGACAACATTGCTTCCGCCGCCGCCGTTTGTCGAATCAATTTTTAGTGCCGGCAGATCCATTCCGGCGCAGAATGTAAAGGTTGGCCTGGCCGGCGTTGGTGCGGCTGGCGATGTTTTGGTCCCAGAAAAATTCAGTCGGCGCATCGTCATGGATGTCCACGAGGCCAACGGTTTCGTAATTGTGCGCAAAGCCGTTCCACCAATGGTTGATTTCGTCCATGGCCGGGCCGGTTTTGCCGGGTGTCACGGTGGAACACCATGCTGACAAGGTATTGTCATACACCACAAACTTCGGCCGTGAGGTTTCGATTTCCCGGATGAACTCGCCCCGCATCCGGCCGGCCAGCGGCTGGTCCTCGGTCAGCGGATAAACATAGATGTAACCGGTGGCGGAACGGCGATGGGCCAGGAAAAAAATTTGCGGCTCGGAGCCGAGCACGGCCACGGTGTCGGTCGGCGCGGAATGCGCCGCGATATATGCAGCGACGACCGTTGATTCGGGAAACGGGCTGGCAAAATAAATTTTCCGGGTCAATTCCGCGGGTGACGACAGTAACCATTCATCGCCGCTACGCAGGTAGATTTCCCCGATCAGGACGAGAAACAGACAGGCGGGCAAAAATTGCAGCTGCGGCAGCCGGGGAAATTTTTTAAGCCACACGGCCAGCGCACGCAATAGAGTGGAAACCAGCAACGCCAGCCCCGGCATGACCATCAAAAAATAATGTCCCCGGAAAAAATACCCCGGGCACACCGCGACCAGTCCTGCAAAAAACAATCCCGCGCCCGCCATCGCCGCGCGTCGCTGCCCGGTGTTGAAAAAAATCAATGCCAATGCTCCCAACCCCGCAATCCAGGTCCACACGGAATCTGAAAAAATCGGGACAAAGCCGGTGAGGAACATTTGCGGTGCCGCGCGTAACGTCAGAAGAGAAACGTATTGCCGCGCATATTCAATCGTCCAAAATTCGAATTGCTTCCAGACGCCGCATGCCGCCAGCACCATCGCCGTCACCGCCAATGGCAACGCGACACCGGCGGAAAAGAGTAGAATTGACCGGAACCACGGTGTTTTTGACTTCCAGTTTTGCCAATAAACCCATGCCGCGCCCGCGATGCAAAAAATCGCCGCGTGTTGCTTCATCAAAACCGCCACACCGAAGGCTGTGCCGGAGACAAACAGCCATGCCCGCGAACTTTTCTTCTCTGCCAACAACAGCGCATAGCTTCCGGCGCAGACGAACAGCACCACAAAATGGGTCGCGTGTCCCGCGAGTCCGTAAGCCCAGGGCAGCGCCGACATCGCGCCGAAAATCGCCGCTGCCATCAATCCGCCCCAATCACCCAGCAAATTTTTTCCGATGAAAAACATGAGCACGATGCTCAATGAAGTGATGACGATGATGCCGAGATGGATGCCTTCCGCCGTTTGCCCGAAGACCGCCATGAGCACTGCATACGCGAAGTAGGTGCCGGGAAACTTCATGTTATACGCGGCTTCATACGGAGGCACGCCTTGCAGCAAAAGCTGGCCCGCGTAGGCGTATTCACCCTCGTCCCGCTCCAGCGGCATCGAGCGCAAATGCCAACGGATGGAAAAATTGGCCGCGAGAACCAGAGCCAGCAGCAGCCAGGTAAATTGGCCCGCTTGAAAGATTTCGCTGAAACGGCGCTGGTTCACCCGGTCAGCATGGCAATGTGGCAAAAACAGCAAAAGATAAAAATCCACTAGACAAATTCCCCGTTCCGGCGCGTCATTATCGAAAATGCCCGGCAAACCCGAACTGGAACGGCTCTACGACGAGCACGCACAGGCGTTGTTTGCGTTTCTCCTGAACCTGACGCGCAACGAGGCGGACACGCGCGATCTGTTACAGGAAATTTTCGTCAAGATCGTCCGCGATCAAAAACTGTTGTCCGGCATCCGCGAGGAGCGCGCTTTTCTGATCCGGCTCGCGCACAATGCCGCGGTGGATCTGATACGCCGCCGCGGCACGCGCGAACGGGTGAAGGAAAACCTGGCGGAGATCATCTCTCCCTTCGCATCCGCGGACGACCCCGATGAACAAGTTTTCCGCGATGAACTGGCCGCCGCGCTGGCGGAATTGCCGGAGGAACAGCGCACCGTGGCGCAATTGAAATTGTGGGGCGGACTGACGTTCGAGGAAATCGCAGCCGCGCTGGAGATCCCGCCGAACACCGCCGCGAGCCGCTATCGGTATGCGTTAGACAAAATGCGCGGGCGGCTGCGTCCATTATATGAGGAAATGAAGAAAGCTGAGTAATGAACGATGAAATAGAACAATTTGAGCGGCGTCTGCAGGCGCAGCCGGTGAAAAAGATTCCAGCCGGCTGGCGGACGGAGATTTTGACGGCGGCGATGAGTCAAGCGTCGAGCGCCGGGAGCCGGGTGCAGGAACTGCCCTGGCATTCGATAGTTGTCGCCCGGCTCTCATCCATTTTCTGGCCGCACCCCAAGGCTTGGGCGGGGCTGGCGGCGGTGTGGGTCTGCATTTTACTGCTGAATTTTTCCAACCACGAAAGGCCGCATTTCATCGCTGAAAAGACCTCATCCGCGCCACCGCCGGAAATGGTCGCCGAGCTGAAGCAGCAAAGGTTGATGTTTGCCGAACTCATCGGCGCGACGGAACCGCGCGTGGCCGGCCGGCAAAAAAATTATTCGCCGAAACCGCAGAGCAAACGGATGGAGATATTTACGGTTTAAAAAAGGGGGACGCCAGCATGGCATTCCTCCCGCATAGAATTTATGAACGAAGAACCCGTCCCTCCCCCGTCGAAACGAAAGGCGCTGCTTTCCCGACTGGGAGGAATTGCGCTTGTCCTGCTTCCAATTTCATATGTGTTGTTCTCGCTGCTGGTCAAAAGCTGGGTGCCGTATGACGGGACGGATGAATCCATCCGGCATATCCTGGAATGGCTGGGCGTTTTGGCGGGGGGCATCGGCCTGACTTTTTGTATCAGCCTGCTGCCGCTGCGGGGAAGGCGTGGATTTTTTTATCTGTTTTCACTTTTTGCAACGGGGGCTTTCTTGGTGTTTTTGGTGATCGGCGTGACGTCTGGAAAGCATTATCCCGCCGGTCCATTGTTATTGAACTGCCTGCTTGCCGCCATCGTCGGCGGGCTGGCGGCGGCGGCGCTGTTCATCGGCATCGGCTGGCTGTGCTGCTGGAAAAACTTCCGGCGGTTCCTTTTCAGCGTGGCGTGTATCGCCACCTTGATCGGGCTTGTTTACGCGGAGGAAAACTGGCGCGGCCGCCGCGCCTGGGAAAATTACAAACAGGAGCGGGAGGCGAAAGGTGAACAATTTGATTTTGCGGATTTTATCCCGCCCGCCGTGCCGGATGACCAGAATTTTGCCTTCTCGCCGGTCTGGATCGCCGCGATAAAGTGGAATTTTCATACGATCCCCGAACGTGCGAAGTCGTGGTATGGCAATTTAATTGATGATGCAGCGGTCGAAAAATTTTTGCCGCTGATGCCGGTCACCACCTCCACTGTAACCGGCACAAACCCTTTCTTTTCGCAACCGCCGGAAAATTCCAGATCCTGGACCACGGCCAATTTTTATGATTTGAAACCGTTCCAGACATTTTACCACGACGAGGGCACAACGAATCCGGCGTCACAGATCATCATCGCGCCGCAACCACAAACCCCGGCACAGGATATCCTGCTGGCGTTGAGCAAGTTCGATCCGGTGATTGGGCAGTTGCAAAAGGACAACGCGTCGCCGGGTTCGAGGTTCCCGGTCAAATACGATGATGAGGACCCGGCGGAAATTTTGCTGCCGCATCTCGCCGCCGTGAAAACCTGTTCGATGGTACTGCGGCTGCGCGCGCTGGCGGGATTACAAAATGGCGAAACGAACAGGGCTTTTTCCGACACGATGCTTTCCCTGCGGATGGCCGACGCGATCAAGACCGAGCCATTCATCATCACACACCTCGTGCGTCTGGCGATCTTGAACCTGGCGCTGCAGCCGGTTTACGAGGGGCTGGCAGAGCACAAATGGTCGGACGCACAACTGGCGGCGATGGACGCGGAATTCGCGAAGCTGGATTTTCTCTCGGATTATGAGCGATCCACGAAGAGCGAATGCGCGGCGCATGCGAAGGTCATTGATTGGATGGCACAGCGGCGCAGCCGTTTTTGGAACCTGTATGACATGGTTTATGAGGATGAAAGAAAAGAGATGAACCATTTCTGGCTCACCACGGAAGTTTATCTGATGCCGCGCGGTTGGTTTTATCAAAGCGATATCGCCATGTCCGAGGTGCACCGGCAGTGGATTGAGCCGATGGTGGACGAGACGAACCAGACCGTTTCACCGCAACTCGCGCGCAAAGCCACTGCGGCCGTGGGTGAGTTGAAACCGACGGCCATGAACCTGTTCGCACGTCTGTTGCTGCCGGAACTTGGCAAATACGCGATGCGGGTGGCCTACGGACAGACGGCGGCAAACGAGGCGCGCATCGCCATCGCGCTGGAACGCTACCGGCACGCGCACGGAAATTTTCCAGATTCGCTGGAGGCGCTGGTGCCGCAGTGTCTGGAAAAAATCCCGCAAGATGTCATTGGAGGTTTGCCACTGAAGTATGCGCGCACGGAGGACGGCAGTTTTGTTTTATATTCCGTCGGCTGGAACGAAGTGGACGATGGCGGCACGGTCGGTTACAAGACCGATTCCAGTCCCCATTCAATCATGGACCTGGAAGCCTGGAACGGCCCCAAGCCGCCGGTCGACCTGGAAAAGGGCGACTGGGTGTGGCGATACCCCCAAAAGTGATTTTGGATATGTGATTTACGATTTACGCGTCGCGATAAAATTCCGGCGGCTTGGCGGTGCGGATGAAAAGCGCCAGAGGGCTGGCGCAGTCCAAGACGCTGGCGCGTTGACCATGACCTCTGGAAAGCGCGGCGCTTAAATTGTAAATCGCATATCGTAAAGCCGCCCCGTCTGTGCTTAAATTGACGGGTGAACATTCTCAATCTCAACCCCGATACGGACATCGGTGCGAGCGGGTGGCTGGTGGAAATCGAAGGGCATAAAATCCTGCTCGACGCGGGCATGCACCCGAAACGCGAAGGCCGCGATGCGGTGCCGCGCTACGGCAAGACGGGCGTGCATGACGTGGATGCCATCGCGATTTCGCATTGCCACCATGACCATGTCGGGTCGCTGCCGATCGCCGTGCGGCAATTTCCGAAGGCGCACGTCCTGATGACGGAGTTGAGCTACCTGCTGGTCGAGCGCGTGCTGCACAATTCGGTGAACGTGATGACGCGCCAGCGCGACGAGCTGGGCATCAAGGAATATCCGCTTTACACGCACGATGAACTGGATGAGATCTCGCCGTTTTTTCAAGGGTTCAAATACAACCGCGAGGTGGACTGGGCTTCATTCAAGAAACAGCGCGCGGGCAATAATGCTTCACCCACGCTGGAGTTTTTTGACGCCGGGCACACGCTCGGCTCGGCGGGCATTTTGTTGCGCGGCCAGAAGGAAACGTTGTTCTACACCGGCGACGTGTGTTTCCACGACCAGACCATTTTGAAAAGCGCGCGCTTTGACGGGGTCCAGGCGGATGTGATGATCATGGAGACCACGCGCGGAAACCGTGCACTGGAAAAGGGTTTTACCCGCGAAACAGAGATCGAACGGCTGGTGGCGGCCATCCACGCGGCCGAAAAGAAAAAAGGCGCGATCATGATCCCGTCGTTCGCGCTCGGCCGCACCCAGGAAGTCCTCGCGCTGCTGGCGCTGCTCATGCGGCAGGGCAAATTGAAAAAGCAGCCAATCTACATCGGCGGACTCGGGCGGGTGTTCACGGAGATCTACGATATCGAGTCCCACCGCACGCACCGCCAGCACACCGGTTTGACATTGAACCAGGCATTGGAGTTGATTGTGCTGGAAAAGGGCGCGGCGGACAGCATCAAGCTCAGCGGCGGGAAAATTTTTGTCATCACCGCCGGCATGATGAGTGAAAACACGGCGGCGCACGACCTGGCGAAACGGATGATCGGTGACGAAAAGCAAAGCATATTTTTCGTCGGCTACGCGGATCCGGATTCCCCTGCCGGTCAGTTGAAGAAGGCGATCCTGGGCGAGACGTTTGTATTCAGCCCGAGCGCCGGACGCGTGACCAAAAAGTGCGACATGCAGGATTTCGACCTGACCGCGCACGCCAACCGCGACGATCTGCTGAACTTCGTCGGCCAGGTTTCGCCGCGCGCGGTGTTGCTCGGTCACGGTGATGAACCGGCCCGGAACTGGTTTGAAGAAAACATCCGCGAACGCTGGCCGAAAATAAGAATCTTCCAGCCGCAGCCGATGCAAAACATCACTTGTTGACGGTCCGGTGCAATCGCGAATCAATTTGTGATCGCCAAAATCATTTCCCGATTGTCCGTCGTCGCAGTGTTGTCCGCCGTATGTGTTTCGGCGTCGGTCAATGTCGCCGTGATATTCGATCCCGCGCAGGCCGGAGTAGAAATCCCCGCCGACTTCTGCGGTCTGAGCTTTGAGATGCAGCGTGTGCTGGCGGACACGAACGGCTGGCATTTTTTCAGCGCGGAAAACACGAACCTCGTCGCCACGTTCCAGACGCTCGGCGTAAAAAACCTCCGGGTGGGCGGCAATACCGCCGACCGCCCGACGCTGCCGGTGCCGTCGCACGCGGACCTGGATGCGCTGTTTGCCTTCGCGAAGGCCGCGGATGTGAAGGTCATCTTTACGCTACGCCTGAACCATGGCGACCCGGCGGACGCGGCGGCGATGGCCAAATACATTTCGCAAAATTATCCGGACCAACTGGACGCCCTGGCCATCGGCAACGAACCAAATGTTTTTTCGACCAATTACGAAACCTATCTCGCCGCGTGGAAACAATTTGCGGCGGTGATCTCCTCGAACGTGCCCGGTGTGAAATTTTGCGGCCCCGGAGTTTCGCCCGGCCACGAAAAATGGTCGGCGCGTTTTGCGGATGACCTCGCGGGCGGGGGGCAGATCAAATTCGTTTCACAGCACGATTATCCCGGCGGCGATGCGCGCAAGTTCGCCACGAACGCCGTCGGCGCGCGCGAGCGGTTGTTGTCGCCGGCCATCTACGATAATTACGCGAAGTTCGCGGCGAATTTCGTCCCCGCCGTGCAATCGAACGGCCTCGCTTATCGTTTTGAGGAAGCAAACAGCTATTACGACGGCGGCGCGCTGGATGCGAGCGACACGTTTGCGTCCGCGTTGTGGGCGCTGGATTTTGACTGGTGGTGGGCGGCGCACGGCATCCGGGGCGTGAATTTTCACACCGGCGACAAGGTCGCTGCGCGCGACGAAAACAAGCCGTGCCGTTACGCCACGTTCTGGACGGCGGCGGACGGCTATAATGTGCACCCCATCGGTTACGCGGAGAAAATGTTTTCGCTCGGCAGCCGGGGAAAGATTGTGCCGGTGAAAGTGCAACTGACGCGGACGATTCCACCGCAAACGGAGACCAACTTCAATCTGGCCGCCTATGCCGTGCTGGGCGACGACAAAAATCTTTACGTCACACTCATCAACAAATCGCACGGCGGGAGGGCGGCGGATGTTTCGGTGCAGATCGGCGTCAAGGGGGCGGACGGTTATGCGCAAGGCCGCATCATCCGGCTCACTGCGCCAGGCGGGAATGTGACAGCCAAGACGGGCGTGACGCTCGGCGGTGCGGAGATTTCTGATGACGCACAATGGAACGGCCGATGGGATGCTCAACTTGTGCCGAGGCAACAGTTTCAGTTTGCGCTGCAGGTGGAGCTGCCCGCCGCAAGTGCGGCAGTCGTGCAGTTGACGACGAAGTGATTTGTTGCCTAAATAATCAATGGATGGGATAGGCACGCGTAAGAAAAGAGCCAGAGGACTGGCGCAGTTCAAAAACTGGCGTAAAATTCGATTACTCCATCAAATACAAGCCGTTCAGGATTGCGGTAGTTTAACTCCGTAATTTATTTTTTATCCGGGGCGTTCGTTGGTGGCGCGTTGGTGGAGGCGAACGCTTCGAGGGCGATGGAAGCGGAGTTGATGCAGTAACGCAGGCCGGTCGGCGCGGGGCCGTCGTCAAAAACGTGGCCGAGATGGCTGCCGCAATTCGCGCACAAAACTTCTGTGCGATGCATCCCGTAGCTGTCATCGGTGCGCTCGATGACCGTCCCTTTTTTTGCAAGGTCGGAGAAGCTCGGCCAGCCGCAGCCGGAATCGAATTTGTCCTTGGAGGTGAACAAGACCGCGCCGCAGGCGGCGCAACGATATTCGCCCGGCTCCTTGGTGTCCCAGTATTTGCCGGTGAAGGCGCGTTCGGTGCCGGCTTCGCGCAGGACTTGATATTGTTCGGGCGTCAGACGTTTGCGCCATTCAGCTTCGGTGAGTTGAAACGGGAATTTCATGGATGCGTTGGTTGAGGTGTTCATCGCCGCCGGGGTGTTGGTGGTATCGGCGCGGCAGCCCGCAACCGCGAACAGCGCGGCCAGCAGGCAAAGTTTAAAAATTATTTTCATGTTGTCGTTATCATTCTCATGCTCTTCGTGATCCTCATCCTGAAAAACGATTCATGAGGATGACGATGAGGACGAGGATGATTTTAATTCCCGGAACTCATGTGTCCAATCGTCGATCCGGCATACTGCCTGATAATCACAGTACTTGCAGGGCGTTTCCGCGCCCTTCCGATACGGGTCAACCTGCGCCGCGCCGGAAAAAATCTTTTGACCGAGCGTACGCAGCGTGGTTTCCACGCCGTCGAGCAACGCTTCAAAATCTTCGCGCGGCAAGGCGTCTGCAGATTTGGACGACAATTTGCCATCCTTGTTCAAACGAAAGTTGAACTGGTCGCCCGTCGCGCCCGGGCGCCGGTCGAATTTTCGCAGCCAGCCGGCGTCAAAGCGTCCGTTGTGGCGATAGGCCATCTTCTTTGCTTCCGCGTCCGCCAGAATTTCCTCGCGCGAATCGCCGCCTTCGAACTTCCCGCGCAGGCTGACATAAAATGCGCCGGCCGGAACCAGTTTTTTCACGCCGAATGCGGCTTGGGGATTTTTCCAGTGCCGCAAGGTGCCGAGATAGGCGAGCAATTGCAACTGGACGCCGTTTTCCACGAACAGCGGTTCCAGCTTTTTGCCGCCCGACTTGTAATCCGTCACGACCACGAGGGCGGAATCATTTTCCGGATTGCGCCACAGGTCCAGGCGGTCGATCCGGCCCTGCAACACGAGCTGGTGGCCGCCGGGCAAATCCAGGGTCCAGGCCGTTTCGGGCGCAGCCTGCGATCCAAAATCAAATTCCGCCCGGGCCGGGTCGAATTCATATTGCCCGCGCATCCAGCCGGTGATGATCTCGATGAAATCCTGGAGCGCCGCGGCCATCGCGCGCGCGGCAAAAACCGTCTCCGGCGAATGACGCAAAATCCCCTTGCCGAAATGTTCCATCCCGGCGTCGGCGATCTTTTTGATGCGCGCGCGCGCCGCCGCGGGTTCGAGGTCGCGCCAGCGTTTGTTTTCGGCCTGGAGCTGTTCGTGAAATTTTTGCAGGACGTCGTGCTGGAAATTGCCGCGTTCGCGCGCATCCAACTCAAAAGTTTTCCGCTCGTTGGCGCGCAGCCCGGAGTGCACAAAAAATTTGAAGGGGCACGATGCGAATTGCTCCAACCGGCTGACCGACGATCTCAAGACCGGCCCGTAAAGTCTTTCGGCCACGGCGGGTGAAAGATTTTCCTTTTCATCCGGCTCGCGCAACGACGCCAGGCTTTTCGCCAGCGAGTTCAAGACGGGAATGTCCGGCACCTTGCGATGGTGAACCAGCTCGGGGATCAATTCATTCGCATGTTCGGCGGCGGCCGGATTTTGTACTTCGGAAAATTCTTCAACCGGCAGCCCGGGGAAAATCTTCTGGATCTGGCCGATGAATGGCGACGGGTTCAAAGTCTTTCCATCCGTGCTCTGACGAGAAAAAGACAGCGTCAGCTTTTCGTTTGCGCGGGTGCAGGCGATGTAGCCGAGGTAGCGTTCGCGGGAAATCTGGTCGAGCGGGCCGCTGCCCAGGCCGGCATTTTGCGAATCCAGTTCAGCGCGGTCCGCGTTGGTCAGGAGCACCGGGGTGGCCGGCGGGACGGGGAAAACCGATTCGTTCACACCCAGCAAGAGCGCGAATTTCAGGTCCGGATTTCGGGCGCGGTCGATCGCGCCGACGAGAACTTCATCGAGCGACGGCGGGATCACGCCGACGGTCAGGTTGCCGAGGCCGGCCTCCAGCACCGGCAGCCAGTCGCGCAGGCCAAGGCGCTCGCGCGGGAACGCCAGCTCCAGATTATCCAGCCACACATTCATCTGCTCCCAAACGGTGTGATGGGGCGAGGCGGTTCTCCCCATGAGCCTGAAATTGGTATGACGCTCGCCCTCATCCCGGCCTTCTCCCCCGGGGAGAAGGGGAAACGCTCCCAGCGTCTTGACGTTGGAATGCGGCGGGTGGTTTGAAGAATCTTCTTCCCAATGCGCCAAAATATTTTCGACGTCCAAATCCTTCCATAGGCCGCGAAGCGCCGCCGCCAGTTCCTGGCCGGTCGGGGCGAATTTATTACGGACGAGCCGTGCATAAAATCGTTCGAATGGCGGAATAACGACTTGGCGCAATTGTTCGCAAAATTCATCCGGCAACGGTTCGCGCCATTGCTTGCCGCGCCAGCCAAATTCCAACGCACGATTTTCCAGGTCATCGATCGCATGCTCATCCACCGGCAAGAAACCGCATTTCAAGGCCGCGAACCAATCGTCATGCTGCCAGTCGCCGGCGACGGTGCGCAGGGCGTTGCGGGTGAGCTCGGCGAGCGGGTGATGCGCCACGTTCTCGCGCCGGTCGAGAAAGAACGGAATTCCATAACGACGACAGGCCCGCGCCAACGGCTGGTAATGGGTATCCAGATTCCGCACGAGGATCGCACAATCGCGAAAACGGTTCCGGCCATCGCGGACGAACTTCAAGACTTCGCGCGCGGCGAAAATTGCCTCGGCCTCGGGATTGGTGCAGGCGGTGACATGGATGGTTGAAGGTTGCAGGTTGAAAGTTGCAGGTTGGCCGATGGGCAACGTCCAATCTTCTTCCAGCGTCGCCAGTGCAGAATCCGGTGCGAAACGACTTTTGCCGGCCACCCGCTTGAGAACTTCGGTTTTGATCTGGATGCCTTCGATGGTGGCGAGCTGTTGGCGGCAGTTCTGGAAGGTTTTACCGATGGCGGACCAGATGGAGAGCCACGATTGGGTGCTGGTCGGTTCGGTTTCGAGGCAGAAGGCGAGCGTGGGGGATTCGCAGAAGGGAACGACGGCGGCGAGCAGGGCGAGTTCCTGCGGGGTCATCTCCGCGAAACCATCCAGCCACAGGGCGGCAATTTTTAGTTTTGAGTTTTTAATTTTGGATTCTTTTCGCAGCGCATCGGTGGCGACTTCCAGCAGGCAATCGGCGTCCTGCAAATCATGTTCGCGCAGCCAGTCCGCGTATTTTTCGGACAGGAGCGCGAGGTCATGCAGCTTGTCGCGGAGTTCGCGTCGGAGTTTTTCATTGGCGGCAAGCGAGCGCAGTTTGGCGGGTCCGAAATGGTGCTGTTGCAATTCCGACAGGAGCGCGGCGAGTTCCTGCGCGAAACCGCCGCGCCGGGCGCTGCCGGAAAACAACCGCAACCCGTCCGCATGACGGTGCAGCAGCGCCCGCAGGACCATCAACCGTCCTTCGCCGGACAAAAGTTTTGGTGGTGACAGGTTCAACCGGTCGAAGATGAATTGCGCGAGACGGTCGAAGGACAGGATGCTCAGCCGGGTGAAACCGGAAAGTTTGCCGTCAGCGAGCAACTGGCGTTCGATCTGGAAGGTGGCCTGTTTGGGCGCGAGGATGACCAGCGGATCGCCATCGGGCTGGCGCTCCAACGCGGCGCGCACTTCGGCCAGGCAACGGAAAGTTTTTCCGCTGCCGGCGGGGCCGATCAGGAAGCGCACGGGCACAGAGGAATGTTCATGGTTTAAGGGCGGGGTGCAAAGGAATTTTGGGAGATGAGAGGCGCAGAGAATATAATGTTACGGACCTTTGGTGCGTTCCGGTTGCAGGCGCGGCGCGCACGGAGTGACGCGCCCTACCACGGCGGGCTCGCGACAGGTTGTTTCAATTGCACGGCCAACTTCGGTTTTCGGGGTATATTTGGCTTTTCAAGGAGCCACCGGTTTTTTGGGGAAAAAGAGGAGTTTGCTGGCGACTGCGACGCGGGTTTTCACGCCCATTTTTTCAAAAATGTGCTCGATGTGTTTCTGCACGGTGCGGGGACTTATGCCAAGGATGCGGGCGATTTCCGTGTTCTTCTTGCCGTCGCCGATCCAGCGGGCTATTTCCAGCTCGCGCTTGCTGAGGCCAAAATCGTTGGTCTGGACGGGGACCAAATGCCGCGAACCGGCAGTGAGCACCAACAACCGCCGTTGTGGGCTGCCGGTGGGGACGAAGCGGATTTCGATTTCACCGGCGTCCGTGTTCAAGGTCATGGTCTGGCGGCTGCTGGTGGCGGCTTCAGCCAGCCAGCCAGAAATTTGGGATGGCAAAACTCCCCGGGGATCGGCGCCAATCCATTTTAAACCCGGCCCGGTGTGATAAAGAACCTGGTTTTGGCGGTCAACGATGATGGTGGCGGAGGAAAGACCCTTCAAAACCAACTCGGTGCTGTCGAGGATGGTTTGCCGTTTATCCGCGAGGGTGAGATTGTTCAGCGCCACCACGAGGTGCGGCCGGAGCAGTTCCAGAATAGTGCGATCCCGTTCGGTATAATCCTTCTGCCGGCGCGCCAAGGCAAACGCCGTGATCCGTTCCGGTTCAAGCTTGATGGTGGCGGCGATCTGGTATTCCACATGCATGTGCCGGTAAACGTCGCGGTACAACTCGAGCCGGTGAAAGGATTTTTGGGATAAAAAATCGGAGATTTTATGGACCGAAAAATCCGCCAACTGCATCTGGCGCGTGATCAACGGATGTTGGTGCGCCAGTTCTTGAAAGCGCGGAAAAAGGTTCTGGAAAAACTCCTTTGAATCGGGCTTGAGGATGGCCACGGTATTTTCCGGATGCGCCAGGTCCACCTCATTGTAAGAAAGCCAGTCCGACGGGACCAGCCGGGGCAGCGCGTGATCCAATAACCAGGCGCGGACCGAATCCACATCGCGCAAGGAATGCAGTTCGCGAATACATTCCAGCAACAATTCGTAATCGGCCGAGGAACGCAGTTTCATCCGTTAAGGCAACAACATGCTGGCGCTGATATTATTTGCAACAAAATACGCACTTATGCGTATTGTTGTTTTTTTTGCCGGCCATAGAATGGCGGCTGCGAGGCATACCGTGGGGGAAGAGCGTATTTGCCAGCCATGGCCCGATTGCGGTTCCAGTATGAGGGCAAGCGTAACGACCTGACGGCCGGCAGAATACCAAGACAGCCCAACAACCAAGGATCATCATGAATCGTCTTACCAAGACATGTTTATCAGTGCTGGCCGCAGGGTCGGTCGCCATAACCGTTCACGCTCAAACCGGTGCGATCATCCCAGTTTTTTCCTTCTCCGGAGGCACCACCAACGGAGCCGCCCCCGAAGGAAGCATGGTCCTCGGCCCCGACGGCAGCTTTTATGGCACCACGGAGGGCGGCGGCACCAACAATTACGGAACGATTTTCAAAATAACGACCGGTGGTGCCTTGACGACGCTGGTCAATTTCAACGGCACCAACGGGGACGAGCCCGTCGGGGCGTTGACGCTGGGGCCGGACGGCAATATTTACGGCACCACCGTATACGGGGGCACCAATTTTGGGAGTGCCAGCACTCCCGGCTCCCTGGGCGCCGGCTCGATATTCCGGCTGACGACCAACGGACTGTTAACCACGCTGGCCACGTTTGTAATCACGAACGGAGAAAATCCCCATGCGGGATTGACCTGGGGTCCGGGCGGCCTTTTTTACGGCACGACAGGCGGCGGCGGTCCTGCCGGTTATGGCACGATCTTCAGCATGACGACCAGCGGAACTTTAACGATGCTGACAAATTTTAATAATGCCAACGGGAATGCTCCCTTCGCCGGCTTGACGGTGGGTCCGGACGGAAATCTTTATGGTGTCTGCCAATCAGGCGGAACCCATGGCGTCGGCACCGTGTTCAAAGTGGCGGCAAATGGAATGATGTTGACGAACCTCTACAATTTTGGTGCCACCACCACAGATGGCGCATTTCCCCAGACTACGATGACGTTTGGTCCGGACGGAAATCTTTATGGCGTCACTGCTTTCACCAGTTCAGCTAACAATGACGGCACTATTTTTAAGATAACCACCAACGGAACCTTGACCACCTTGATCAACTGGGATTTCTATAACGGCGGAGAGCCGCTTGGCAGTTTAACCCTGGGGCCGGATGGCGCTTTTTACAGCACCACCTATCTGGGCGACAATGGCAATGGCAGCATCAACAAGGGCATCGTTTACAGTCTTACGACCAACGGAGTGTTTACCGTGCTGGCCCAGTTCACCGGCCCGGATGGCGCTTACCCAATTTCCGGCGTGACGCTCGGCCCGGATAATAATTTTTACGGTGTGACCTCCGGCGGCGGCACCAACAACGCAAGCGGGGCCGTGTATCGCCTTGGCCTGTCGCCCATATTTGTCTCCAATCCGGCGAGCCAATCCGTAATCATCGGCAATTCCGCCGCCTTCAGTTCTCAGATGTTTGGCACCGCGCCGTTTGGTTTTCAATGGCGGTCCAACAGCGTTCCCGTGGCGGGCGTGACCGGTGGTTCATTGGGCGTGCCCCATGTTTTTTATTCGGCGAACAATGCCCAAATCCAGGTGGTGGCCACGAATACCTACGGCAGCGCCACGAGCCAGGTGGCCAACTTGAGCGTAGTATTGCAGCCGAACTGCGCGGCCATTGTCAACAATGGTGGCGGCAATTACACGGTGACTGTCGGCAGTTATCCCAGCAGCATGAATCATCTGTGGGCCACCACGAATCTGTCATCGTCCTGGCAACAGATCGCGCCCATCACCACGGACGCCAACGGCATGGGCCAGTATCCGGATACCGACACCGCCGATCCCGCGAAGTTTTACCGGCTGTCAAATCCATGATGGAGCGAGCTGGTCCGGTCCGATGAGTTAAATTCAAAAGAGTGTAATTATGAATCGTCGTGCGCTGTGGGGCTGGTTGGTTTGTGCCGTATTCTTATGTCTTCTGAAGGCGGACGCCCAGCCGGTGACGACGCTTTATTCGTTCGTCAGAGGTCCGATCAATCCGCACGCGGGTGTGACATTGGGGAATGACGGGAATTTCTACGGCACGACGGCCGCTGGCGGCAGAAACCTCGGCGGCACCATTTACCGGATGACGACCAACGGGGTCCTCACCACGCTCTTCCCATTCAGCGGTTATCCCAGTGGCTCCGGTCCGACCGCCGATTTGACGCTGGGACCGGATGGCTATTTCTACGGAACCACTACGGCCGGCGGCACCAACCTTACCGGCGACAACGCCGGGGGAGTGGTTTTCAAAATGACCACCAACGGGATTCCGACCACGGTCGTCAATTTTATCGGCACCAACGGCGGTCATCCGGATGCGGCCGTGACCCTGGGGCCGGACGGCTGTTATTACGGCACCACGGAATTTAGCGGCTCGAACAATGTCGGCACCGTCTTCAAGGTCACGACGAACGGCTTGCTGACAACGCTGGTAACATTTAACAACACCAATGGCGCCAATCCCGGTTACAGCCTGACCCTGGCGCCGGGCGGGACTTTCTATGGCACGACGAAGGCCGGCGGCCAGTTTGGTTTTGGCACGGCGTTCAAGCTCACCACCAATGGCAACTTCACGCTGTTGCACAGTTTTGACCAAACCAACCTGACCCTTACCGACCAAAACAGCGAGGGGGCCACGCCGTCCGGAAGGATGGCGCTGGGGCCGGATGGCAATTTATACGGCACGACGCTGTTACCGGACACGGCCTTTCAAATGACGACAAACGGTTTGGTGACGACCTTGTATAATTTTGAAGCTTCCAACAACGGCACGAATGGCGGGCTCCCTTACTCTGGATTGACGTTGGGGCCGGACGGGAATTTCTATGGCACCGCCTCCGACGGCGGCACCAACGGCACGGGAACCATATTTCAGATCTCCACCAATGGCATCCTGGCCGCGCTCAATCGCCTACCCGGCATCCAGTACCAGTACGTCACCAACGGCCAAGGTTTTACATTGATCTACTACAGTACCAATAATTTTACCACCAGCACGCTGATCGGCACCACCGGCACCCTGGGCTTGAACGGTGTCTTTACCGAGTTGTACAGTTTTTCCGCGCTGACCAATTCCGACAACGGGGACGGTGCCGATCCGGAGTCCGATCTGACCGTGGGGCCGGATGGAGATTTGTATGGCACGACCGTCGGGGGCGGCACCTATGGGGCAGGCGCGGTGTTCAAGATAAGCACCAACGGGACTTTTACCGCCCTGGCCAGTTTCGCCGGGAACACGGGATACAATCCCTATGCCGGGGTGACGGCCGGGCCGGGCGGGAGCCTCTACGGCGTGGTCACCTCCGGCGGCACCACCGGCTATGGCACCGCGTACAAGGTAAGTTCCGGCGGCCAGTTCACCCTGTTAAACAACTTCAGCTATTTTCCCAATGGCGCCAATCCGCAGGCTCCACTCATCCAGGGACCGGACGGGAATTTTTATGGCACCGCTGCCGGTGGCGGCACCAACCTGCTGCAGACCGGCCCCAGTTCCTATCAGGCCGAGTCCTTCGGCACTGTCTTTGAGCTTTCGACCAACGGCGCATTCACGATGCTGGCTTATTTCGCCGGCACCAACGGAGCCAATCCGTACGGCGGCCTGACGATCGGACCCGGTGGCAATTTCTTCGGCACCACCTCTGCGGGCGGCATCAGCAATAGTGGCGTGGTGTTTGAGCTGTTCACCAATAATGGCGCATTGATTGCGCTGACCAACTTTACCGGCGTCAACGGGGCCTTTCCTTATGAGGGTTTGACGCTGGGGCTGGACGGCAATTTCTATGGCACGACGGAAGGCGGCGGGAGCAACAATAACGGCACGGTGTTTCAAGTGACCCCGGCCGGGGCGTTGAAGACCTTGGTTTATTTTAACGGCACCAATGGAGCG
This sequence comes from Candidatus Sulfotelmatobacter sp., assembly GCA_035485115.1. GTDB lineage: Bacteria > Verrucomicrobiota > Verrucomicrobiia > Limisphaerales > UBA11358 > UBA11358. The sequence continues at coordinate 21,292 of DATHOG010000181.1, forward strand.
AATCCCAACGATGGACTGACGCTGGGGCGGGATGGCAATCTCTACGGGACCACCTATACCAGCACGCCGGACAACTCCGGCACGGTGTTCCAAATCACAACGGGCGGCGCGTTCACAAACTTGTACACTTTTGTCAGAACGAACTTTGCTTTTACCCACGGCCAACATCCGGTGGGCGGTCTGGCGCAGGGACTGGACGGCTGTCTATATGGCACCACGGCACTGGGCGGCGTCAACAACAGCGCCGAGGGCACCCTGTTCAAGATCACGACCAACGGGACACTGACCACGCTGAACAGCTTTCTCATCCCCAACGGGAGCGCGCCTTTTGCCACGCTGACGCTGCAGACCAACAGTAATTTTATCAATTTCTACGGAACCACCCTTGGCGACGGCAGCGACCACCCGGGTACCGTTTACCGCGTCAACCAGATAACCAGTTACGCCATCACCGAGAACACCGCGCACACATTATCGCCGCTGACAAATGAAGTGATTTGGATCACCGGCGGGACAGTGGGGCTGCTGACGGCCGTGGCCACCAACGGCGCGGCGCAAATCAGCGGGTCAACCATCGGGTTTACGCCCACGACGAATTTTACGGGCACGGCGACGATCAGTTACACCGTTACCGATAACGCAGGCGGGACCAACACCAGCTTCATCACGATACTGGTCACGAATATCCCGCCCGTGGCGAATCCGGACTTTTATTCGGTGGCGGAGAACAGCAGCGGGAATGTGCTCAGCCCGCTGGTGAACGACCAGGTCAACACCAGTGGCGGCGTCCTGGGGCTGGTCCGCGTCAGTGCCACCAACGGCGCGGCGGTCATCAGCGGAACCAATGTGCTGTTCACGCCAACGGCGAGCTTCACGGGAACGGCGACGATTGGTTACACCATCACCGACAATGTGGGCGGCACCAACACATCCCTGATCACGGTGATCGTGGTCAACACCACGGCTGATTTGAGTTTGAGCGCCGTATCCGGCGGAAATGCGACCAACGTGGTGGGTGGCAGCCAGGCGTATTTTCTTACCGTCAGCAACGCCGGACCGGCGACGGCGGCGGGCGTGGTGATCAGCAACCAGATTCCAGCGAACGAGACTTTTTACTCGGTGACGGGCGGGGCCACGCCGACCAGTGGCGTTCTGCTCGTGAATCTCGGCTCGCTCGCGGCGGGTGCGGTCACCAACCTCACGCTCATCGTATATCCCACGCTGCCACCAGGTCAGGCCACCGGCCAGCTTACGAACCAGTTTCAGGTGTTCGCCAGCACGACCGATCCGGTGCCGGCGAATAATTCCGCCACCGTGGTCATCACCGTCAACCTGCCGATTCCGGGAACGCCGTTGACCTATACTGGAAGCAACCCTGGGGGGGCGGTATTTATTTCTAACGATAGTGTTTTCGGTATCGGACCCATTAAGGGCGGGACTCCAGGTGCTTTCGTAACGCTCACGGCCGAGGCTGGAGACCTGATCGTGTTGACTGACCCCGCCGGCGGCAATAATCCCACCAACTGGGCGGCGGTGGCGAGATTTTTTAATCCCAGTGACCTGACAGGAACCAATGGTCTGGCCGCGACAGAGACAGAGGCATTTTTTGCGACCAGTCTTGGGGGCAGTGGTTTTACCGGCTTCCAGCTTTTTCCCAATATCGATTTCATCCCGGCGGGCACGATATCCACCACCAATGGTGTCACGGTCATCGCCACCACTGACAATGAATTTGGCCCTGCTGGAATCATTCTCGCCGGCCAGGAGAACATTGATGCAATAGGCATTACCAGTGATTACGCGGATTTGAGTTTGACCGCGAGTGCTGCGCCGCAGCCGGTGACCGTTGGGAATAATCTGGTTTATTCCGTCGTCGTTACCAACCAAGCCGGGTTGACGGCGACCGGCGTGGTGGTGAGTAACCGGATTCCGGCGAACTGCACGTTTGTCTCGGCCACGGGCGGAGCCACGCCGGCCAGCGGGGTCCTGCTCCTGAATCTTGGTTCGCTCACCAACGGCGCGGTTACGAATGTGCAAGTCACCATGCAACCCACCGCGGCGGGCACGCTTACGGATCTGTTTCAAGTGTTCGCCAATGAAGCTGATCCCGTGCTGACGAACAATTCCGTCGCCGTCATCAGCACCGTCACGAATGCGGTGGTGGTATCATATGACTTCCCCGGTACGCCTATCGCTTGGACGAATCCGGGAGGATCACTGGTTGTTACCTATACATATGGATTCGCCGGCAATCCGGTTCCGGTTCAAATCGGTTCCGGAACAAACGCGGCGAGCACCGGTCAGGCGGGCGACCTGGTTCTGCTTTTCACCAATAATGGCGTCACGGTTCCCACCAATTGGGCGGCGGTGGTGCGGTTCTACAATCCCGCCGACCCGACGGGCAGCCAGGGGCTGGCGGCAACTTATGAGCAGACCTTTTTTGCCACCAATTTTGGCGGCAGCGGTTTTAACGGATATCAGTTGTTCCCGGCTGTCTCATACATCCCGGATGGCACAGTGACAACCAACACCAGCGGGCCGCTTACGTTTTTGAGCTTTACCACCTCTTACACTGAATTCGGTCCCGCTGGCGGCATTATTCCAGGCCAGGAAGATATCGACGTTGTGTCCCTCTTCTCCCAGACGACTGCGGTCGCCATTACCTCGCCGACGAACGGACAGGTGGTCAGCAATTCTGCTTTCACCGTGACGGGAATGACCACGAACTACGCCTACAATGGTGTCGGGCTTACCAATTTTGAAGTGACGAACGTCTTTGTGCAATTGAACGGCGGGACCTGGACGAATGCGACGTCGGTCAACGGCTGGACGAACTGGTCGGCCAATATGACGCTGACTCCCGGCAGCAACACCGTGTCCGCCTATGCGGAGAACGGTTACGGCAGTGACTCCCCGACCAACACGGTGACGTTTGATTATGCGGCTTCAAGCCCCCAGGCGGATCTAAAATTGAGCGCGAGCGCCGCACCGGAGCCGGTCGGTGTGAACAGCAATCTGGTCTATTCCATCACCATCACCAACCTTGGGCCGAATGCAGCGGGTGGCGTCACCATCAGCAACCAGCTTCCTTTCGGGGTCACATTTGTTTCCGCCACGGGCGGGGCCACGCCGGCCAGCGGCGTGCTGCTTATTAACCTCGGAGCATTGACCAATGGCGCGGCCACCAACGTGCAAGTCATCGTGCAGCCCACGGCGGCGGGCAAGCTCACGAACCTGTTCCAAGTTTTCAGCAGTACGACCGATCCCTTATTGACCAATAATTTTGCCACGGTCATCAGCACGGTTACAAATCCAGCGGTGGTGTCGCAGGCGGATCTGAAATTAAGCGCCAACGCCGCGCCGGAGCCGGTCGGGGTGAACAGCAATTTGGTTTATTCCATTTCCATCACCAACCAAGGGCCGAATCCGGCCAGCGGTGTGACGGTCAGCAACCAGCTTCCTGCCGGGGTCACGTTTGTTTCCGCGACGGGCGGAGCCACGCCGGCCAGCGGCGTGCTGCTCTTGAACCTCGGATCATTGACCAACGGGGCGGTCACCAATGTGCAAGTCACGGTGCAACCCACGGCGGCGGGCAAGCTGACGAACCTGTTTCAAGTCTTCAGCAGCACGGCCGATCCGGTGCCGACCAATAATTTTGCCACGATCATCAGCACGGTGACGAATGGTCCGCCGCCGCCGGTGGACGTGGCGGTGAGCGTCACGGCCGCGCCTAATCCCGTGGCCGTGGGGGCGCCGCTCACCATTTCCGTGACGGTGACGAACAATAGCATTACGACGGCCACCGGCGTGGTGGTGAGCAACACGTTGCCGCCGGATGTCACGCTGTTTTCACTGTTGCCCAGCCAGGGTTCGGCCACGAACCAGGCCGGCGTGGTGATTTACTCCGTGGGCAGCCTCGCCAATGGCGTTGCCGCTACGCTCGCCATCGTGGTGGTCCCGAACGCGGCGGGTTCGCTCACGAACAGCGATTCGGCCACGAGCGGACAGACGGATTCGCAGCCGGCCAACAACCGGGCCACGAACATCGTCACCGTCGTCAGCGTGCCGATCACCAACCTGGTGCTGACGGTGCAGACGCCCATGACCTTGAACCCGCAGACCGGATTGTATGAACAGCAGATCGAGGTCTCGAACGGCGGGCCGTCCACGCCATCCTCGGTGCTGGTGGAGGTGTCCGGGTTGAAGACGAACGTCACGTTGTACAACGCCACGGGCAAAACCAACGGGCTGCCGTATGTGCAGAGCGCGTCGCCGCTGGGCATCGGTTCGAACGTGGTGTTCCTGCTGGAGTTTTATGTGCCCACGCGGGTGATGCCCACGAACCTGACGTATATCGTGCAGGCGGGGCCGATCTTCATTCCGCCGGTGGCGAGCGGGACGATTGTGAGCGTGCAAAAGACGGTGGTGCTGGACGGCGGCGATGTGCTGGTGGAGTTCAAGGCCGTGCCCGGCCAGATTTACGCCGTGCAATACAGCAGCGACATGGTGACATGGCTGACGGCGATTCCGGCCATCACCGCGCCGGCCAACGAGGTGCAGTGGATCGACTCCGGTCCGCCCGGGACGATCAGCAACCCGGCCCAGGCGGGCGCCCGGTTTTACCGCGTGGTGCTGCTGAACAAACACTGATACTAAAATTTTCAGGATGATGCCTTTGACGAACAATTGGACTGGTAGGGACAGACCGCCGGGCTGTCCCCGCCCGGAGCGAAGCGCAGGGCGAAATGAACGTGGTCAGACACGCGCTTTCCACATCCGCTTTCCGTCGCCTGACGCTCCGCTCGGCGACGGGGACGGCGCGGCGCACCGTCCCTACCTCACTGGCTTGGAAACGACTCATCTCATTGATCTGCCATGCGCATGAAAAAACTTTTGATGGCCCTGACCCTGCCGGTGACGGCGGGAATCCCGCTGTACGCCCAGGACACCACGCCGCAGATCACGCAGGAGCAGGCCACCCCGAACGCCAACTGGTTTTCATTCGGTCCGCAGTTCGGGTTGAACCTGAACGCGCGATTCAATGGCATCGGCCACCAACCTGCCACGTCGCCCGGCTCCGCGACCGGCGGCGGGGTGAACCGGACTTACGGCGACGGTTTTGTGCATGTGGACAGCTCCGGCAACGCGGGCGGCGCGACGTGGAACTGGGGTTACCAAAACGCCTCGCAGGTGTCGGGCAATACCATCGTCATGCACAGTGTCACCGCCCCCAACGGCTCGCTCAAGGCCGGCGACGACCCGCAGGACGGTTTTGACCTGGCGTACGGCCACGACTTCGGCCCGGCCCCGGGCGGGAAATGGGGATTGCAAGGGGCGTTTGATTTCACGGCCGTCTCCATCAACGATAACCAGCCGGTGACCACCCACGGCACGGTGATCAGCGATGCGTTCACCTTCGAGGGGGTGGTCGTTCCCGATGCGCCGTATCGCGGCAGCTACAACGGGCCGGGGCCGCTCCTCGGCGATTCGCCCGCGCGCACCACGGCCGCGCAAACGGTGGTGGTCACGGGCGGGCGGACGCTGGACGCGCAGGTTTACGTGCTGCGCGGCGGACCGTATTACGAATTCAAATTGAGCGAACGTTTTTCGGGACGCGTGGGCGCCGGGCTGACGTTGGCGGTGGCAGACATGCAGTATTCCTTTGATGAGACGCTTAATTTTGGCGGCGGCAACACCGTCAGGAATTCCGGCTCCGGCTCCGGCGCGGAGTTCGGGGCCGGGGGCTATCTGGAAGCCAAGTTGCTGTTTGCGATGACTGACCACACCAGCCTCTATTTCGGGACGCAATACGAATATCTCGGCAACTTTTCGCATCGCGCCGCAAACGAATCGGCGCAGCTCGACATGAGCAATACGGTGAACATACTTCTGGGTGTGCAGTGGAATTTTTGAACGGGAAATTTTAACGCAGAGGATGCAGAGAGGAGCTTTGATTCCAAAAACGTGGGCGGCAAACTAAAGACGGAATTTTAAAAAGTAAGTCTGAAGCGATTGGCGGTGTGTGATTGCGAACCGAATCGGCAAGGTTGGCTGCTATCACGAGAAAATTGAATATTATGGCGACATAAAAGCAGCCAACCTTGCCGATTCCGTTTGGGATTACCCCCCGTCCAAGGGATTCTAAACTTGTGTTCAATTTGTCACGCAATACAATTCGGTTTGGGATTGCCCCCCGTCCAAGGGATTCTAAACTTACCGGTCCGCTAAACTGTATGCCTGTCAAGTTTGGGATTGCCCCCCGTCCAAGGGATTCTAAACTATTATCGACAATTCCGAGTTCATCATTCCTGTTTGGGATTGCCCCCCGTCCAAGGGATTCTAAACTTTTGGTGCCCTCGTCGTGATCTGGCGCATCGTTTGGGATTGCCCCCCGTCCAAGGGATTCTAAACTGGCGGGTCTTGAGCTGGTGGGTGAGCTTGAGTTTGGGATTGCCCCCCGTCCAAGGGATTCTAAACTACACTCATTGCTAGAAGCATCTGCGACAGCGTTTGGGATTGCCCCCCGTCCAAGGGATTCTAAACTTCTCCTTGGCCGCGGTGAGCTTCAGGAACAGTTTGGGATTGCCCCCCGTCCAAGGGATTCTAAACTCTCGCTTCGTCATCGGTTGGTTTCGGGGTCGTTTGGGATTGCCCCCCGTCCAAGGGATTCTAAACTTCTCCTTGGCCGCGGTGAGCTTCACGAACAGTTTGGGATTGCCCCCCGTCCAAGGGATTCTAAACTCTATTTTGGTTTCATGTGGTGAGCGTCACGGTTTGGGATTGCCCCCCGTCCAAGGGATTCTAAACTTCGTGCCGTGGTTTACTGTGACCCGCCTTAGTTTGGGATTGCCCCCCGTCCAAGGGATTCTAAACTAATTCCGGCCATCCGTGCATGGGTGCTGGAGTTTGGGATTGCCCCCCGTCCAAGGGATTCTAAACTTATTTTTGTTTCACTGTGCGCCCGTGGTGAGTTTGGGATTGCCCCCCGTCCAAGGGATTCTAAACTGGATTGACGGTTGAAGTCGGTTACGGTAGTAGTTTGGGCGAGACGGATAGCATCCTTTGGACGGGGGGCACCATCTCAAATATGTTGACCAGCCTCGGGTTAAACTGCATTGCACCCCGAGCACCGAATGGTGTGAGCTACCCAGCTCGGATACGAGGTCATTGGGTTTAATTCAGCGTAGAAGAAATTCTGCGCTGAATTTCTTTTTCCTAGAAGAACTGCATTTGCGCCGGTTGTTTTTCCGCCTCGGTCGGTTGTGCGCTGCGCACCACAATCATTCGGCCCCATTGGGCATCGGAGATCATCAACCCACGTACTTCGCCCTTGGCCGGGATTTTGGATTTCAAACGACGCACCTGGGTTTCAACGCGGTCGGCGGTTCCACACGGGCGCGCATAGACGCTGAACTGAACCATCATGTAGCCATCGTGAATCAAGTCTTTGCGGAAGTTGGTGGCGGCCTTGCGTTCTTCCGGCGTGCCGACGGGAAGGTCAAAAAAGACAAGTACCCAGGCCATACGATATTTGCTGCATACCGGATCGCGTCCCTGTTTGCCACGGGATTTGCGGCGCGGTGAATCGGCAGCGGTTGAGGGTTGGAGTTCAAACGGAATATTTACGGGCAAAGCAGATTTTTCCCAGGCTTTCCCTGCTGCATCGTCACGGTTAAAGCGCGAACGACGCGGACGCTCATCCGGCAACAAATCATCATCGCCCGGCGGTTGGTCAAATTCGTCGCTCACGGAAGCATGGGAATTTTTAACGGCGTCGGCATCCGGCGCATGGCGGCGTCGGCGAAGCTTTGCACATAAACATCAATCGCATTTAAGAGTCTGACTTTGCTGCGTCCCATTACGACTTCAAGTTGCAAAACGGAAACGGCTTGACGCATCCATTCCGGCATCGGGCGTTTGCCGTCTTGCACAAACTGCCGTAACTCCCGATCAATCCACGGGCGCAACGGTTCCATCACATCGTCCGCCAGTGCAAAACTTCCGGCCTTTGGCGTGTGTGCGATGCCGATGGCCGCGATGAATCCATGTGCCGCCAGTGAACGCAAAACCGCCGTGCGAATGATGGCGTAGCCGTAATCTAACATTCCGTTCACGCCTTCGCGCGTTCCAGGAACCCGGCTCTTTTCATCCGTCTGCTGCTGTTCACTCAAGCGCGGCAAAAGATGTTTCCAATAATGCCGCGCGGCACGGGACTCGCAG
>DATHOG010000182.1:0-2695 GCA_035485115.1 Candidatus Sulfotelmatobacter sp.
CTTCACCTGACGAGCAATAAATAGGCGGTGACGGGGAAATGAGCGAGCGTTGAACAGGTAGTCAAAAAAACGGCTTGAAGCCCTGTAAAAGGAGGCTAGACTAAGCCTTGCAACAGAGTGTGTTAGGCTCGGAACGGTCAAGCTTCCTCGTTCGATTCCGACCCTCGCCTCCAACTAAAAGCTGTTTAAATACAGTTAGTTGCAGCAACCAGAGACAGCCAGTGAAAGTGCCAGTGAAATTAATATCGGGATTCCACCCATGGATTACCCGGGAATCACCAAGCAATCACTCGCAATGATGGGATTCGCCGCCCGTCTGGTGTAGCTGATACACCCAAAGCCACGCGCAGTCTCATATTCCCGCCCTTTGTCATTCGTGCTTCGTCATTCAATTCCCCACCCCCGCCGGCCGCACCGCGCGCGTGCCGCGCTTGATCTCCTTCAACGCATTCTCCGGCGCAAAACTTTCCGCCGGGGAAACCGTGTCCAGATGGACGCCAAACGATTTGAGGGTCGGACACGCCCGCGCCGCCAGGATCGTCAGCCGCACCTTGGCCGCCGTCACCTTCGGAAAACGGTCCAGCTTCCGGTAACCGATGGTCGTGCCGGAACAGATCTGTTTCCAATCGCCCCCGATCAGCGCCTCCACCTGGTATTGTGCCACGCGCTGGCCGAGCGAAATCATTTCCTCCATGCGGATGACGTTGAATTCTTTGGCCCCGCCCAGGTCCACTTCCAGCGACGCGTTCGTCACGCCGTCGTCGGTCGCCCAATACGTGTTTGCGTCGCCATCCAGCGCCTTGTCCGCCCCGAAGGCCGGGTCGTTCCCGCGCACGTTGCTGGCGGTCGCCTTTTTCCCGGCGGCCAGGTCCGTCCCAAAGATCTGCTGGAGCGCCGCGTGAAAAGCGTGCAACCCGCGTATGCAGTCATCCGAAAACAGGCCGTCCGGGTTGGGCGCCACGTTCAGGATGAGCATCGAGTTACGCCCGACGCTCGTGTAATAAAAGTTCAGCAGCGTCGCCAGGTCGTGCGGCGCGTTGGTGTCCCAAAACCAGTGGCCGTTCATCATCGTGTCGCACTCGCGCGGAAACCAGATCGCGCGGTCCGCGCCCATCGAGCCCGGCGCGGGAAACACGCTCCAGTTCTCCAGCGGCGCGCAGGCCAGTTCGTTGCCCACCCATTGCACATCCTCCCGCACCGGCTTGACCACCGGCCCCTGCTTGATGGTCGCCCCCGGTTGCAGGGTGCGGACGACGTCGATGATGTTGCCCCAATCCGCCACGTTCGCCTTGTTGCCGTCAAACCACATCTCGAACACCGGACCGTAGTTGGACAGCAGTTCCGTGAGCTGCTGGTGATAGTATTGGGCGTACGCCGGCTTGTCGGAATCGTAATTCGTCACGCTCCGGTCCCACGGCGAGCAATAGATGCCCAGCCTGATCCCGCCCGCCTTGCAGGCATCGGCCAGTTCGCGCACCACGTCGCCCTTGCCGCCCTTCCAATCGCTCGAGGCCACGCTGTGCTGCGTCGTCGCCGTCGGCCACAGGCAAAAACCGTCGTGATGTTTCGCGGTGAGGATGATGCCCTTGAAACCGCTCTCCTTCGCCACCCGCACCCACTGGTTGCAATCCAGCTTCGCCGGATTGAACAGCTTCGGGTCTTCGTCGCCCAGGCCCGTGCCGCGGCCCGTGTATGTGTTCATCCCGAAATGCGTGAACAACGTCAGCTCATTCCCGATCCAGGCGAGCTGGTTCGCCGACGGCACCGGTGCCAACGGCTGGGGCGGCTCGGCCGCCGGCGCCGGCACCAAAAACAACATCAAGCCAATGGCGGCAGCGAACGGGGCAACGGTGGATAGTTTCATACGGATGAATCAAAGATGTCCCAACCCGCCGGCTGAATAAAGTTTTTCATGCCGAACAAACGTATTAGCCGGGCTGCCCGCCGTAGCCTTGGCTGAGGCGGGCTCCGCATGAGACTTCGACCAATGAACAATTTTCATTACGTTTATGTCCACCAATCCCTTTCATTTCCGGATGAGCATTACACCGGCCAAACCTCCGATTTAGCCCAAAGGTTGAAAGCGCACAACGTCGGTAAAGCTCACAATTATTTTTGCTGGGTGAATAATGAAGGATCAAAAGCTGATGCGTAGTCTGATGGCAGGCCCAAGCCGCGCGGTGGCGGATCACTGACGGGATGGTGGATATGTCCTCCGTTGAAACCCTGCGGAGCGGTTTGATGTGGATCCAGGATAAGGGGATGGAAGTGAATTTGAAAAAGCCCGCGGCTTTTATCAAGTGGTTTGACGGTTACGCGAGTATTCAATCTTTTGCCGGCAAAAATCCGATCCACATTCAGGGCATTGGTGGAAACATCATAATTTGTGACAGAAAATACCAACCACGGATCGTAGCTTTTCCCGAGACTGGTTCCGGCGTCGGTGATCGCCTGGGCGATTTGGTGATAGCTGACCACGTGGGAATCAAAGCGGATGCGCGTGTAGCTGTGGTTGGTGTTCACCTCCACAGTCTCGGCACTGGGGAGTTTTTTTACCGCGGTCCGGATGGCTTCCGCATCCTCCTGATTTTTCACGCCGGTCAGGTAGAAGATCAGGGTGGGCGTATGCGGCTGACGGGCTTCGGTTGCATCGGCGGTGGCCGGATTGTCCGCCCCATCGACGGCGGCATGAATA
>DATHOG010000183.1:0-4475 GCA_035485115.1 Candidatus Sulfotelmatobacter sp.
ATCGAGGAAAAAAACGGCGCGGCAGGATCGAGATAAATCAGGTCGGTGGAAGAGGCCAGCTGCGTGGACGCCGGCGGATTCTGTTCCACGTGCACCGAGAGCAGCACGTTGCTGCCGACCACTACCGGCTCAACCTGGATCACCGAAAACCAGTTCGACCCGAGATCCATGCCGCCGATTTGATTCGTTGCGAGGGTCAGCGTGGCCAGCGTGTTCGTGCCCAGGCGAACCAGCGCCCGGTGCTCGTCGCTTACCCGGACGAGCGACGTCTGCCTAAGCGGCCATTTCAGGACGGCGACAATTTGCGGGACGGCGTAGCAGCAGACGATGAAAGACACTCCGAGCGCAACGGCAACCTTGATGACCAGCCAACGGAAATCTTCGAGGTGTTCGAGAAAACTTTTCACCGGCCCGCCACCGTCCAAATCGTCGTCGGGACGCGGGTCTTGGGTAGCGTCGGCCATGCAGAATCAGGCGCGGCGTCAGACGACTTTCGTTTCCGGCGGCAACGAATGCGATTGCGGCGTGGTATTGGCCGGGGCTTTGGGTGCGGGCGTTGGCGTAACGGGTTCGCTGGGCGCGTTGTTGATTTCGTCCGTCACTTCGCGCGAGGCCTTCTTGAATTCGTTGATGCCCTTGCCAAGACCCTTGGCAAATTCCGGGATCTTCTTCGCGCCGAATAGCACGAGAATGACCACGAGCACGACGATCAACTCCGTGCCGCTCAAACCCAATACTGCTAAAAATGCGTTCATAACATTTATCTTTCTAAACTAAGCCTACGCTTCTTTTACCCTTTAGTAAAGACGCAAAACCGCCTCCCATGATTACAATTTTGACGATAAAAAAGGCCGCGAAGTGATTCGCGGCCTTTAATTGAGTAACATCCCGTCTCACGCGCCGGCTTTTTTATGGCAGAGAACGAATTCACCACGGCGGTTTTTCGACCAGGCGGATTCGTCGTGGCCGGGGTCGGCGGGCTTGTCCTTGCCGTAGCTGATGGTGCGGATGCGCTGCGCGTCGATGCCGGCATTCACCAGCGCCTCACGAAGCGCGAGCGCGCGGCGTTCGCCGAGCGAGCGGTTGTATTCCTCCGTGCCGCGCTCGTCGCAATGACCTTCGATCAGCAGCAACGCGGCGGGGTCGGATTTCAATTTTTCAGAGACGATGACGATTTTGTCCTGCTCCTTGCTCAACACGGCGGCGCTGTCGAATGCAAAGTGAACGGTCTGATCGGCCAGCGCAGCACGGTCCTGGTCGCAGTTAGCCGGATCCCACGAGTCAGAAGTTGCCAGCTGACCGGTCTTGTCACTGAACGTTGGCGTCTGAGGTTGATCGCCAAACGGATTTGCCGGCGGAACCGTCGGGCCCGCGCCCGTGTCTCCGACTTGTGCCTGCGAGCCGGGCAACTGGGTGACTTTCGGGTGGGATTTATAGCAGCCGGTATCGGCGAACATCGCGGCCAGCGCGAGCGTGAGCGGGAAAATGGTTTGGTTCAGTTTCATAATTTTAATGTTTTTAAAGCATTCGCTTGGTTAACAGTTGTTGGTTGAGAAAAATCCTTCGTGAAAACGGGGTCATCTCGCCCAAGCGGGCTGGGAATCGCTCCCCGGCGCTCGGTGACAATCCTTGTATTGTTTGGTGAAAACGTCAAGCACAGACAACGTTTGATGCCCCGCCGATCCGTGGTTGAAAACCAGCGTCCGCGAGTTCGGCGACCAGCTCGGGTTCTGCCCTGCCACGAGAATCACCGGCGGATTGCTGCCGTCGGTCGGCATCACACAGATGTCAAAATCGCCCGCCTGCCGCGTGAATGCGATCCATTTGCCGTCCGGTGACCAGTCCGGTTCGGTCGGATTACCCGCGCCGGAGGTGTTCAGGTACTGTACCTCGCCGCCGTTCGCGGGAATTTTCGCCAGCCGGCGGCGTTCGTGAAATTTCGTCGCGAAACAGATCCATTGCCCGTCCGGCGACCAGCAGGGCGAGGAATCTTCCACACCCGAGGTCAATTTTCTCAGACCGGTGCCATCGGCATTGGCCACCCAGACATTCGGGCTGCCGCTCTTGCTCAAGACCATTGCCACGCGCGAACCGTCCGGTGACACCGCCGCGCCCGTGTTCAGGCCCGAATAACCCGCGACCACGCGGCGCTGGCCGGTCCCGAGGTTGTGAAAATAGATGTCCGGATTGTCGCGCGCGTAACTGGTGTAATAGAGCGCCATGCGCTGCGGCATCCACGCCGGCCTGGCCACAATCGCGCCATCGCTCGTCACCTGCTTCGGGTTGTAACCGTCAAAATCGGCGACGAAAATTTCTCCCGCACCGCCGTTGCCCTGCGCCTTGAACGCGATTTTTGTTCCGCCGATGGCCTTGAGCTGCGCCGTCGCCTGCACGATGTCATCCGCAAAAGCGTGCGCTTGCCGCCGCAAACTCGCGCCGTTGTAGCTGCGCGATAAAATTACCTTGCGCGCGAACTTGTCCGTTACACTGCCAACCACGCTGCCGTTGTCCGAGCCGTTGATGAGGTATTGCGCCTGGTCCGGTGAAACGAAACTGTACCCCTGCACATACAAATCAAATTTTAAAACCTCCTCCGCCTCGCCGCTGAAACCGGTCAGCGCGACGGGAACGGGCGGCGTGGTGCCTAAAACACGGATGGTTTCATCCATGTGCAAATTTTGTTGGTTTTGGGCCAGCAGCGTTGCCGTAGCGAGCGAGAAGATGACTGATAAAAATTTAGTTGAACTGGGGAAATAGTTTTTCATTGGATGCTGGTTCGAGTGGCATTGAAATCTATGTTGTAAGTGCGTTCGCGATCCTTCGAATCGTCGGGAAATTGGTGAATGAAACTTACACGGTCGAGCATTCGCTGCACGGCGCGGTCCACACTCGACTCACCGGAAGTTTGGGTGATGCGCGAAGAAATCACTGAGCCATCACGCGCGATCGTCACCGAAAAACTGACTACTGCCGAGGCGCTCGCCATGTTGTCCGGCGCGATCCAGGCCTGATGATAAATGCTGGTGACAATCGCGCCGTAATTTGCGTAGGAAACACTGCTATTACCTGGCATGTCGACCTCCGTGGCGCTGGAAGCATTCTTGGAAATCGCCGCCATCGCTTTGGCAAACGCCTTCGCCCGCTGGTCACGTTGGCGTTGCGCCGCTTGGGCCGCCTTTTGCACGACCGCATTGTCGGCCTCGTTCCGCTTCGTCGGCGTAAAATCATCTGTATGTTCCTGCGGCTTCACCGGCTTGGCGGGAATTTTCACCGGTATCCAATCATCCGGCTTTTCCGGCGGCGTGACCGGTTCAACCGGTTTCGGCGGTGGCGTTACCACCGGTTGCGGCGGCTCGGGGGTTGGTGGAGTTGGAGTCGGCGGAGTGATCGTCGGTGCCGGCGGTGTGGGATTTTTTACGCCGCTGTTCATCAAGGCATCAATCGCCATGGATGGAATGACGGTAAGCAGGTCCGTCTGATCCACTTTCGGTGCCGACCGGATGAAACCGGAGCAAAGGACCACCACCACGATCAGCAGGTGTGTGCCTGCCACCGCGATAAGGCATTTTTTTTGCAACCGGTTCATTTGTTCGGCGTCGGGTCGGTGCGTAGCGAATAACGCGTGATGCCGTTTTTCTGGCAGCCGTCGAGCAGTTGGGCGACCAGATCATAACGGCTGGTGGCATCCGCACGGATATAAACGACGAGGTTGGGATTCTCATGCGAATCCCGCGCCAGTTGCGCGATGATCTGTGGCAGCGGCGTCGGCCGCGCTTCGAGCTTGTAATAGCCGGTGCTGGAAATTTCCACGGTGCGGATGTCGGATTTGTTCAACTGCTTGTCCGCCGTGCCGCCGCGCGGCAGTTTCAGCTCGATGCTTTGCGTGAGCAGCGGCGTGGTGATGATGAAGATGATGAGCAGCACAAACGCGAGGTCGAGCAACGGCGTGATGTTGATGTCACTCAACGTCACCAGATGACTGCGTTGTGAAAACCTTCTCATGGTTGCTTATTCTTCCTTCAAAAATTCCGTCTCCATGTTGGAAACCAGTTCCTGCGCGAAATTGTCGAGTTCCACCGTGAACGCGCGCAAATTGTGCACCAGCCAGTTGTAACCGAACATCGAGGGGATCGCCACCAGCAGGCCGGCCACCGTCGTGACCAGCGCGGCGCTCACACCGGGGGCCATCACGCCGAGCGAGGCGCCCTGCGGCGACTGCGCGATCGCGGCGAACGTGCTCATCACGCCCCAGACCGTGCCCAGTAGTCCCATGAACGGCGCGCCGCTCACCGCGATGGCGAGCAGGATCAGCCCGGATTCCAGTTTCAACGATTCCTGGGCCACGGTGTTTTCCAAAGTGCGTTTGACGTGTTCGATCCCTTTGAGCGAAGCATAGCGCCTTCCGGAGCCGTCGGGAGCGTTTTTCAATCGGGCGGCGAGTTCCGTGCTCCCGGCCTTATAGACCATGAACAGGG
>DATHOG010000184.1:0-4394 GCA_035485115.1 Candidatus Sulfotelmatobacter sp.
GATCGTCATCGTAGTAGCTGAGATAGCGCGCGGTGGATTCCTCGGCCTCCTGTTTCGAGAGCCGCTCGATCTCCTCCTCCTGCGTGAGCAGCGCGGCGATCTGCCAGCGGTGCGCCTGAAACCATTGTTCGGCGTTCACCGGCTCGTTGGCGTCGTTGAGCACCGGCGAATGGATGCAAAAGACCGTGTAGGCCTCTTCCTCCGGCAACTGCGTCTGCGGCCGGATGAAATGCGTTTTCAATTCCGTCACGATGTCCTGGGCGAGCCGCCGCACCTCGTCATGTAGCGAACCATTGCTGAATTGCAGATCATGGAAAGCGACCAGTTCCTCGAAACGGTTCACCGCGAACGGCACGCGCACGGAAATGCTGATGGCGCCGACCGGCAAAAGTTTTATCACGCGCTCCACGCGCACCGGGCCGAGCGGGCCGATGCGCTCCATCGGCGGCAGCCGCACCATCTGCGGCTTGTAAAAAAACAACTGGCGCGGACTGCGCTTGCTGGCGTCCACCGCGAATTGCGCGACCGGCTGGCCAAGCAGTTCCTGGATCGGCTTGCGCGCGGTGTCGTAGGCCACGTCGAACGCGTAGAGGTAAACCACCTCGCCGGTGTACCGATGCGTGGGGTTTGGTTTCATATCACTGTACCATAACCCACTTAAGGCGGTTTGTTCAAGGAACTCACCGCATCGCGTGTTTGTTTTCGTGTGTTTCACGCGCTTCACGATTAAAATTTTCCATCGCATGAGCGACTACGAGACCAGGTTCGGCGGCATCGCGCGGCTTTACGGCAAAAACAGTTTGGAAAAGCTGCGCGCCGCGCATGTCGCCGTCGTCGGCATCGGGGGTGTTGGCACCTGGGCGGCCGAAGCGCTGGCGCGTTCCGGCATCGGCGCACTCACGCTCGTGGATCTGGACGAGGTCTGCGTGACGAACATCAACCGCCAGCTGCACGCGCTCACTGAAACGGTTGGACGTTCCAAGGTCGAAGTCATGGCCGGGCGCATCCACGCCATCAATCCCGATTGCCGCGTCGTCGTGGAACAAAAGTTTTTCAACGCGGAGACCGCCGCGGAATTGCTCGCGCCCAAATTTAACTTTGTCCTCGATGCCATCGATAGCGTGACCAACAAGGTTTTGCTGCTGGCGAAGACCCGCGAAAAAAAATTCCCCGTCGTCTGCTGCGGCGGCGCGGGCGGACGGCGCGACGGCACCCGGGTGCGGGTCGCAGATCTGGCCAAAGTTTCGCATGACCGCCTGCTGGCCGAGGTCAGGAAAAAATTGCGGAAGGAATTTTCCTTTCCCGCCGATGGATCGCCGATGGAAATCGACTGCGTGTATTCCGCCGAAGCCCCCGTGTTCGCGCAGCCGGACGGCTCGGTGTGCGAAAACCGCGCGGCCAACGAAGACGGAACCCGATTGAATTGCAACGACGGCCTCGGTTCGGCTACGTTTGTGACGGGTGCATTCGGTTTTGCGGCAGCGGGGATCGTGGTGAAAAGAATTGTCGAAAAGCAATAAAGCTTCGACCAACGCTGATTTCCTTATCACCCGTAGCCGCGGACGTTAGTCCGCGCAATCTTTAAAAAGCGCCGACTAACGTCGGCGGCTACCGGATTTCACCAAACATCCGCAAAAAATTCTCCTCCACCCGCGCAGACAATGATTCGACATTCTCATCCAGGAATTCGGCGAGACCGGAATAAATCGCGGGCAAATTGGCCGGATGATTCAGCGGTTTTCCGGAGTTATCGGCGAGCGGAAACAGAATTTTTTCCGGCGGCAGATGCTGGTCGGGCGCGTCGGTCTCGATGAGCAGCCGGTCAGGTGGAACTTTTTTAAAAGTCGCGCGCTGCCTCGCTTTCCGTTCATTTAAATAATATCCGGGAAAACTGAAATTCGCGCCGAGCTTCGCGAATGCCGGGATCATCTCCGCCGGCCCGCCAAAACTGTGCAGTACAAAACCGTGCGCGGGCAGCGGATGCGTTTGCACTAATTCGAGCAGCCTGCCCCACGCCTGCAGACAATGGATGCTCACGGGCAGATTTCGTTCAGTGGCGAGATGGAGTTGCGCGAGAAAAACTTCCTCCTGTGGTTCGTAGGGCAGGTCCGGCTTCCAACGGTCCAATCCGATTTCGCCGACCGCCGACGGAACTGCATCAAGAAATCTTTCCAGGGTCTTTTGCCAGCCATCCGTGCGTTCGTGCAAATACCACGGATGATAACCAAAGCTCGGCAGCACGATTTTGTTTTCACGCGCCAGCTCCAAAACCTGAGGCCAGTCGGATTCGCACGCGCCGTTCACAACCATTTTTTTGACGCCAACTTTTTCACAGGCGGCGATCAATTCAGGCTGACGACCGGCGAAACGGTCGTCCTGCAAATGGTTATGCGCGTCGTAAAAGCTCATTGTTTGCAAGGTAGGGCGGGCAGTCCCCTGCCCGCCGCCGCCTGGAACGAACGCGTTCTGGTTTGCCACGACGGCGCGCACGGAGTGACGCGCCCTACCAAGTTATTGATTAGATACATGATTCCAAAGTTTTCAGCTTGGGAAATTTTGCTCTGCGAAACCCCTGATGTTTTCCCACACCTTAGCCAACGCGTTGCGGCGGTTGGGCGTGAGATGCTGGGTGATGCCGAAGGGCGCGAGAAATTGCGGATCGTGGGCTGGAATTTCTGCCGGGGGTTGGCCGCTGTAAAATTCGCAGAGCAATCCTGCGACGGCTTTGACAACCAGCGAATCCGAGTCACAGACAAAGAAACATCTGCCCTCGCGAAATTCAGGAACGAACCACAATTTGGCGAGGCAGCCGGGGATCAGGTTTGCATCCGTGCGCAATTCCGTCGCGAGGGGCGGGAATGTTTTGGCGCGTTCGACGAGGAAGGCCAGGCGGTCCTGGCCGTTTTTCAACGCGGCCAGTCCGGCGGAAAGCTGCTGTTGTTTTTCCGCGAGGGTCATGGCGCGGAAAAGGTCTCAATCCGCCGGCGGTGCTTCTTCCGGCGGCGCCGGACGGGGTTCCTCACGGCGCGGCTGGTGACGATACGATTGCTGCTGCTGCGGACGATTGTTTGGCTGGATGCGGCGAAGCGCGCGGCGCAAATCCTCAAGCTCGCGTTCGTCGGCGAGCTTCTGCCGCTCGGCCACTTCGACGAGTTCAAGAATTTCGTCCATCTGATCGTGTAATTCCTTCAAGGCATTGGCGATGAAAGTAGCATGCGCGACGGCTTCGTGGATGGCGGTTTCCTCCGCGGGACGAAAATCGGCAGGACGGGCCCACTGGCGTTGCGCGGGCGCGACGCGGGGCGGCGGCTGGCGGTTTTCCCGGCGTTCATCGTGACGCGGATCGCGACGTTCATCGTAGCGCGGGTCACGCCGTTCCTCACGGCGATCATCACGACGTTCCTCGCGACGCGGCTCCGGTGCGCGCGGCGGTTCGGGCGCAACCTCGCCGGCGGGTTCGGCCGGCGGAGCTTCTTCCTGCGCAGTTGAATGCGAGGCGAATTCCTCGGGGACTTCGGCGTGCGGTGTGCGGAAACCGCCGGAGGTATCGGCTTCCGGCTCGTTCGTTTCCGCGTCTCCGGCGGGCGCGGCGGTTTCTTCGCCGGTTTCCGGTGCTTCCTGGTCTTCCATGGTTTCGGACGGGGGTGAAATTTCCCCGGGCACTTTTTCCGCCGGCGGACGCGGGCCGCGGGCGCGAGGGCGACCACGACCGCCGCGGCGGCCGCGACGGCGGCCGGCAGCGCCGGCGGGACGGCGCGGTGAATTCAGATTGGATTGTTCGTCAGGCACAAATGTCCGTTGAGGATGGCCGCTTCGGGGAGAAAAGCAAAGCGAATTGCAGGTTACTTTTTCACGAACAACGCCAGGGCGGCGGTGTGGCTGTGCAGAAAATTTTTACCGGCCAGCGGGCCGATTTCGCCGTTGGCGAAAAATCCGGCGACACCCAGCGGCCCGAGCTGTTCCTGCACGAGACTCGCATCGTGGCTCGGCCGGCCGAAAAGATTTTTGCCCCGGCCGTTGCAGCAAAACAGGCAGCCGCCGAAAATCTCCTTCCCGCCCAGGTCCTTTTTCGCCGCCTCGAGCAACTGGCTCAGATCCTCGGACGCGCTCGCGGCATCGCGGCGCTGGAATTGGATCGTCTGGCCGGGCCGCGGCAACGCGCCGACCGCCAGCACGCCGGAATTCGGGTCGCCGCCGATAAGATTGCGCACCAGAAAATCGCCGCGATGAAATTCCTCCAGATATTCATTCACCGCCAGGCCGATAAACAGATTGCCGCGCGCCTTTTGTTGCTCGGCCTGCGGAAGCTGGCTGACCGTTTCCGTCAACACCGTGTAGGCGGGGCGGTTGCCGATATGTTGGATGAGATTTTGTTCGACGCGGGTGAGCGTCCA
>DATHOG010000185.1:0-4272 GCA_035485115.1 Candidatus Sulfotelmatobacter sp.
GCCGCTGGCCAGCCAGTGCATCACCGCTTCACGTTTGAAGCTCTCACTGTATTTACGTCGTTCTTCTTTCGGACTCAGGTCTTTCATGTTCAGGGGTATCTTTTACCCCTGCCTCGACTCCGTCAATCTGAAGCAACCCCAGGCAATCCCTTGAAAAGCAGCCTGTGGCAGGACGAAATCCAACTTCGGCGAGGTTGATTTTGCAGGTCTTAAATAATTGGCAATCAACAAATAAACCAGGGAATTCCCGCCGCGACGCCGGAACCGGCTGGTTTCATGGGAGCGCCGATTTCCCAACCGGCTTTACGCGCACGTTAAAAATAAATCCCCCGCCTCTGCCATGCCCCGCCGAAAGCCGGCCGGGAAGCCGGTGCTCCGGGTAGTGACGGGTGATGCGGCGCGGGGTGGGGGACGTCCGAGCCGGACTGGCGATCGGGGGCAGTTAAACCGTTAAATCGTTGAATTGGGAAAACCCTATTTGGCGACGGTCTTTTTCGCGGCTTTTAGCTTGGTCGCGGGCCAGAAGGGTTTGTCGAACACTTCGGTGAAGTCGTAGCCGTCCTGAAAATCGTCGCGGGAGTCTTTATCGGTTTTCGCGAGCAGCTGGTTCTCGACCATGTTGAAGACCATCTCGCCGAAGTCCTGGCAATTGCGGACGCCCCATTCGGCCAAGACGGTGACGGTCATGGGGCCGAACTGCGCGAGGGCGTGCTGGCGGATGCCATCGAGCAATTCCCGGCCGGTGACGTGACGTACCTTGCCCTTGTTTTCCTTGCCGATGAGTTTCTGGGTGAAGTCGAGGGATTCGCGGATGAAATGGTAGGCGTCGCGGGGGTAACGCGGGTCTTTGACGACAATGACGTCGAGCACGGCATCGAAATTGACTTCTTGCATCTTAATTTTTTGCGGATGGCACGGCCACCGGCGGATGGGAGTCGCGATAGAATTTCACGAACCAACCCGTCACCAGCAGTCCGGCGATGATGGACAAAACCGTTATCTCTTGTTTCGTCAATCCGCTCATGAGCGCAATGTAACCGCACAATCGGGTTTGGGCAAGCCGTGGCGTAATTGATGATTTTTGATTTACGATGCACGGATTGCGGTTCAGACTGGGCGTGAATCTTATGGCTACCATTGGACGCTTTCAAAAAGGAGACGATACTTTTTACGCGAGAATCGTGGACGGAAAAATTTTCCGCGCGCACGGCGACATCTTTGGTTCGCCGACCTTCGATAAAAAGCCGACGTTGCGGAAGGGGTTAAAGCTGCTGGTGCCTGCCGTGCCGGGCAAAATTATCGCGGTGGGGGTGAATTATCTGGACCATGCCCGGGAAATGAACCGGGAATTGCCGAAGGAGCCGTTGATCTGGTTCAAGGCCACGACCTCGCTGCTGCCGGATGGGGGCAAGATCGAGATTCCGTTTGCCGGGCATCGCACGGATTTTGAGGCTGAACTCGTCATCGTCATCGGTCGCAAGGGGCGCAACATCACGGTCACGGAGGCTTCGCGGCACATCTTCGGCTACAGCGCGGCGCAGGACATCAGCGACCGGAACATCCAGAAATCCGACGGGCAGTGGGCGCGGGCGAAATCATTCGACACTTTCACCCCGCTGGGGCCGTATGTGGAGACGCAGATCGATCCGAACCATCTGAACATCCAGCAATTCCAAAACGGCCAGTTGCGCCAGAACTCGAACACGAGCCAGCTCATTTTCAAGCCCGCGCAGATCGTAAGCTTTGTTTCCACCAACATGACGTTGCTGCCCGGCGATGTGATTCTCACCGGCACCCCCAGCGGTGTCGGCCCGATCCAAAGCGGCGACAAGCTGGAAGTGCGGATCCAGGGGCTGGCGCCGCTCATCAACACGGTGAAGTGAGTTGACGGACGGTCTTGCCGGAATTAGCTTTGCGATGATGAAAGCGCAGATTGAACCAATGCAACAGCCGGTGCGGAAGGTCGTCGGGCGACGGAATGAATCCGTTCATAACCTGGCACGACTGGAGCAACTAAACGCTTTTATTTACAAATTCGCCAAAAATGAATTCCCTGCCGGAGAATTTTTCCCCATACGAAAAATTGTTGGTCGCACTCGTGCGGGCCGGCGTTGATTTCGCGGTGGTGGGCGGCGTGGCAATCTCTCTCAATGGGTTTGTGCGCGCGACGGAGGATGTGGATATCATTGTCGGCCAGAACGCCCAAAATCTTCAAAAATTGATCGGTTGTCTCAAGCAATGGGGCGAGGGGTGGGCGCGCGAGCTTTCTGAAAACGACTTCAAACTCGAGGCCGGAGCGATCCGCTTGGTTGAAGATTTTGCGCTCGATATGTTTGTCATCATGCGCGAGAAGACGCTGGAAGATTTCCGTTCGCATTTGCGGTTTCTGGAAACTTCGGGCGTTCGCATCCCTTATCTTTCGCCGGAGGATTTGATTTTTCTCAAGCAAGGTTCCTGGCGGGAAAAAGACCGGTTCGATGTCCAGGCCATGCGCGAAATTATTGCCCGTGAAGGCGGCAAATAAAATTCTTCATTCCGCCGTTTCTTTTCGGTTAAGCTGTCCGTCACATGAAGTGGACCCAAACATTGATTCCCACGCTGCGCGAAGCGCCGGCGGACGCGGAAATTGTATCGCATAAGCTTTTGCTGCGCGCCGGCCTCATCCGCAAACTGGCCGGCGGCGTCTATACGTTCCTGCCGCTCGGTCTGCGCGCGCTGCGCAAGGTGGAAGGCATCATCCGCGAGGAAATGGACCGGGCGGGGGCGATCGAAGTCCTGATGCCCGCGTTGCAACCGAAGGAGATCTGGGAGCAGAGCGGCCGCGCCGAAACCGCCAAGGACGTTCTGTGCAAGGTGAAGGACCGCGCGAACCGCGAATGGTTTTTAAGCCCGACCGCCGAGGAGGTCATCACCCTCACGGCGGCGAACGAGATCAATTCCTACCGCCAGCTGCCGAAGAATTTTTACCAGATCAGCGTGAAGTTCCGCGACGAGATCCGTCCGCGCTTCGGCCTCATGCGCGCCAAGGAGTTCATCATGAAAGACGCCTACTCGTTCGATACCACGGACGAGGGCGCGATGGCGAGCTATAAAAAGATGTATGACGCGTATACGAAAATTTTTGCACGCTGTGGTTTGAAAGCGTTTCCGGTCGAGGCCGATACCGGCGTCATCGGCGGCAATTATTCGCACGAGTTCATGGTTCCCGCCGAGACCGGCGAAAATGATGTCGCCTACTGCGAAGCGTGTGGTTATGCGGCGAATATCGAAAAAGCCACCAGCGGCCTGCCCAAAACCGCCGCCCGCGAAATCGGCGCGGCCGTGGAAAAATTTGCGACGCCCGGCGTCGTGACGATCGAGGCATTGTCCAAGGAACCGTACAAGGTTCCGGCCAATCGCCAGATCAAGACACTCGTTTACATTGCTGACAGCAAGCCCGTCATCATTCTCGTGCGCGGTGATGACCAGTTGAACGAAACCAAACTCCTGGCCCGGACCGGTGCCGTTGCGGCGCGTCCGGCGACGCCTGAAGAAATCGTCCCGCTGCTCGGGGCGAAGCCGGGTTCGCTCGGCGCGGTGGTAAACGTTCCGGCCGATGTGAAAGTGCTGGCCGACGAACGTTTGCGCGGCGCGAATGACATGACGACCGGCGCAAACCAGGATGGCTTCCATTTCAAAAACGTTTCCATGGAGCGCGATATCAAGGTCACGGAATGGCACGATCTGCGCACCGTGTCCGCTGGCGAGCCGTGTGTGAAGTGTGGCAAGCCGTTGAAGTTACGCCGTGCGATTGAAGTCGGCCACGTCTTCAAACTTGGTACGAAATACAGCGAGAAGCTGAACTCGACGTTTCTCGACGCCGACGGTTCGCGCAAGCCGTGCGTCATGGGCTGCTACGGCATCGGCGTCACGCGCACGTTGCAGGCCATCATTGAGCAGTCGAATGACAAGGACGGTGTCATCTGGCCGTTGAGCGTCGCGCCGTATAAGGTGTGCATCACGCCGCTGGCGGTGGCTCCCGAGAGCGAACCGATGAAGCTGGCGGAAAAACTTTACGCGGAACTCACAGAGAAGGGCGTGGAAGTCATCCTTGACGACCGCGATGAACGCCCCGGGGTGAAGTTCAAGGATGCCGACCTGGTCGGTTTTCCCATCCGCATCGCCATCGGCGAGAAAACTCTGGCCAAGGGCGAGGTGGAGATCAAACCCCGTAACGCGGCGGTGCAATTCGTGAAAGCAGAGAGCGCCGTGGAAGCGGTGCTCGCGCTGGTG
>DATHOG010000186.1:0-27072 GCA_035485115.1 Candidatus Sulfotelmatobacter sp.
GTTTCGTCCTCGAATTCGATTTCAAATCCCGCCTGCACCAAAGCCCCGGCAATAAAAGTTTCATAGTATGCTCCATAGAAAGCGTCCTTTTGCATGAGCCTGTTGATTAGAATCGCTTGCACTTTTGCGTTATGGGCAAGAAGATATAGATTATAAGCGAGTCGTAAATATGCCGAAGTGGCACCGGTTGCGGGGGCCGTACTGACGACGCCTTTTGCCGTGATGAATTGATTTTGGTATCTGACCGCCAACTCATACAAAACCAAAAGGGGATGTCGTTCTGTATGCCCCTTTTTCAATTCTTCGTTTGCCCACTTGCCGTCAAAAACAGACTTGATGTAATCGTGTAGAAAATCGTGGAATGTTTTCCAGTTTGGGGATTTAAAAAGCTGGCTGCCCACAGCGACGATGCGAATGCCGTTGCATAAAGTTGAGATGATGGGTTTACCACGGCCTTGCTGTTGCCGCCGCTGGATTTCTGCTGCCTGTTCATGCTCAAAGGCCTTTCGGATTTCTTCCTGCAAAGGTTGATTAGAAAATGTCGTTTTGGATTGCCTGATGCTTCCGTGACACTTTTTGAATTTCTTTCCACTCCCGCAAGGGCAGCGTTCATTAGGCCCAATTTTTTTGGCTTTCATTTCAATTGGAAAATTCAAAAAACGAAGGGCCGCCCAACTATTGAAACTTCTATTTTCGTTCTCATTTCTGTCCGCCTCAGCATCTGAGTTGACGGTGATTCTCGTACAATTGCCCCGGCTCACACTGAGGGTAGGAATTTGTGCCGGGGACGGAGGGATGTCAATTTTTAAAGCTTCAAGATTAAACGGGCAACGGAAATAGATGAGGATGCGAAACTCACCATCAAAACTGAGGCAAAACGAAAAAGGCTTCCTTGTGATACAAAGCGGTATTGCCAATAGATATCTTAGGAATATCCTTTAAAAGCTCTAGAAATGAATGCTAACTACAATCAACCGAAGCTGACGGCTTATATTGATGAGTCGGGCAGGCATGATAAATCAGGAAAACAACCAGGTTCTGGACAAATTATCGTTGCTGGGTGGCTTGATTGGTCAGATAACTGGCCCGGTTTTTGTCAACGCTGGCAAACCATTCTAGAAAAATACCAAGCACCATATTTCCATTTTACCGAATGGGCAGATGCCTCTGCGGTAATTCGCAAGAAAAGGGAACCATCGTCCTCACTTCTTGAAAACCCATATAGAAATTGGGATTTAAATAAATTAGATAATTTTCTCTATGAACTAGCAGATTTGGCGGGTTCTGGTGACAAGCTCAACGTTGGCATTTGGCTTCCAACACGAGTTTTTGCTGAAACGACAAAAGTTTTTCCTAAAAATCCCTTCAAAAGCAATGATCCGTACAGGCAATGTTTATACACATTCTTTGAAGTATTTATTCAGGATGTTGAAGCGCAATGGCGGTATTGGCAAGAGCCAGTTGCATTTTATTTCGATCAAAATGACGATGATGATTGGACAAACGCAGTTAGCGATGCATTTTCAGAAGCTAAAAAAGGAGACGTAAGAATCGGTGAATTGAAATTTGTATGTAAAACAAATCATTTAGCAATTCAAGCCGCTGATATGGTGGTTTACAGATTAAGACAGCTTCTTGAAAAAATGCTAAATCCAAAAGAGTCTTTTCCAAAACTATCAAAATTAGATGACCGACTGATTAAACCAGCGCATTTAAGAAGCAGCCCCGATTACAAAATTAAAACCTTGTTTGATGCGAATAATATCCAATATATACGTTCAATGAAAGGGGTTGGCCCCAACGATTGACACGCTTTACCTGAAACATGGTGGGCGTTTTCCCTGTTACCCCTCTGCCGTCCCGGCGGTACTTGAATCGATTTGATGATGCGTACCCGCGTTGAAAAGGGCAGGCTATTTTCTGTTGTCCTCCGCCTTCGCACAGCTTCCGCCGTCGTTGAAACCATGGCAGGACAAGTCGGCGCGACAAGCGGCGGGACGTTGGGCGGCGCGGCAGTAAAATATGCCGCTCCTGACGGAGCTTTATATTTCTGCTTTTGAAAAACTACAAAGATGCCGCGCCTACGGCGCTGTCCTTATTTCCGCCTTGGCCTGCGTCCAATCCATGATCTTTTCCCCGCCGCGCGCGACCCGTTCCGAAGTTTCGCGCAGGGCGTCCGCATGCCATGCGGGCGATTCCACTTCCGCCTCGTCGCGGCTCAAATCCGCCCATAAGGCTTCCATCAACCGCAGTTTTTCCGCCCGCGGCATCCGCTGGATTTCAAGCGCGCTCATGGTGAAAGCATGAATCTGTTTTTTTAAAATGCAAATCCTCTTTGACCATGGTCACCTGCGGTTTTTAGTTGGTTGAAGGTTAAAAATGAAAAATAAAAAAAAGAGGGGCTGGGTGGTTCTATTATCGGCAAGCCTTTCCAATCAAGTGTCTTCCACCGGAAAAAATAGTTTAAAATCGGATGCGCGGCGCAACGGGGTGTTTGGCGGGGTTGTGCTAAAATTTCTGGTGTATGAGAAAGATGCGCGAGGATTCGACGTGGAGCCGGCTCTCGATCGAGCAGCGGCAACTGCTGGAAAGCTGGTTGTTTGACGGCAACCTGGGTTATGCGGAAACACTGGCACGGGTGAAATCGGAATTTGGCGTGGAAGCCACGATTCCGAGCGTGGGGCGGTATTATCGGCGTCGGGCGCGGGAACGGCAGACGGAAGAGCTTGTCATAGCGAACAGGGAGGCCATTGGGTTGAACAGCCTGCCGGTGAGCATTGCTGACTTGCGCGAGGCGGCGGTGAAACTGGCGGGCAAGGAGGCCTTGAAGCTGGCCGGCGAAAAACCGCATGAACCCGGGCATCTGATGGCCTTTACCCGGGTCCTTTTGGAGAGCGAGGAGAATGATCTCCGGCGGGCAAAGCTGAAGCTGGCGCAACAGCAGTTTGATTATGAAATGGCGACGGCTTTGATCGATGAACTGCCCCGGTTGCGGTCTTATCTGATCACGGTGGGTCATGATGACAGCCTGTCGCATGAGGAGAAGATGAAGCGGACCCACTCGATTCTCTTCGGGATGGATGATCCGAAAGCGATCCTGAAAGGAAAATACACCACCAGTTTTACCGGACGGCCACCGGAGGAGCCTGCTGCCGGGGTTCCTCCGGACCCGCCTTCGTCGGACTTCGGCGCGGCAAGCGGGCACCAGCCAAATGAAGAAGCATGAAAAAAACTGAAAGCAATGTCAGAAGGGTTATTCGCGCCTTCGCATGAAGGATCATTCGTTTTCATTGAAGCCGGTAATCGCGGTTGGCAGGCGGTTTTGGGCGGGACGCCCAAAAGCGGCAACCTGCCGCCGGGCTACTGCGGGGACGCGGGTGCTACAAATCAAAATTGGAAAAATCTACGCTTATGTTCGGATAAATTCGCTTATGTTCGCTTAACGCGGGAAAAAGTCCGAGCCGGACGGGCCACTATCGGAATACAGAAAAATGAAAAATTCCAAGAAAACGCAAATTCTCTTTGCACCTTCTTCTCTGCGTCTTTGCGTTGAGATAAAAAATGCGCTACGCTTCTGTCATGCGCGGTGAACTGGCCAAAGCCTTCGAATCGACAAGCACGGAAATGGTGCGCCGCGTCTCCCTGCCCAAATCCTACACCGACCGCTTGGGGCGAAAACTGTTCCTGGCCCTGCTCACGATGCAGGGATTGGGTGCGTTTGCGTTGATCACCCTCGGCGTCATCTTGAAGAAATTCCGCGTCGCCCGCAGCGTGATGCAGCCGCGCGTGCGCCAGGAAATCACCCGCTCCGGGTCGGCCCTGATGCCGCTGTTCATTTTTGTGGCGCTGGCGCTGGGGTTTGTCGTCGTCGGGCAGACCGTTTCCGCGCTCGCCAGCTACGGCCAGACAGGCTATCTCGGTTCCACGATGGTCATCGTCATCGTGCGCGAGCTCGGGCCGTTGCTGACGGCCATGCTCGTGCTCGCCCGCGTCGGCACCGCTAACGTCATCGAACTCGGCACGGCCCGCGCCCTTGGCGAGGTCGAGGCGCTGGAGGCGCTCGGTATCGACCCGGTGCATTACCTCATCGTACCGCGCGTCATCGGGATGTCGCTCGGCGTTTTTTCCCTGACGATTTATCTCATCCTCGGGGCGCTGGCGAGCGGTTACCTCTTCGCATTCCTGCAGGACGTGCCGTTGACGCCCGGCGATTACCTGAAACAGATCGCGGGCGCACTCAGCTGGCTGGATTTCGCGCTGCTGGCGTTGAAGACCGTCACCTTCGGCTTTTTCATCGCCATCGTGACCTGCTACCACGGCCTGTCGCAACCGTTGCGGCTGGAGGATGTTTCCCGCGTAGCCGTCCGCGCCGTCACGCAAGGCGTGGTGGTCTGCGTGCTGATCGATGCCATCTTCATCGTGCTGTATCTGGTGACATGAGCGGAGAAATTTCAATCCCGATTTCCGGCGCGCAATTCACCCCCTTGCAATCATTACAAAAGCGGCTATGGTTTCTAGGCAATGAATGTGGCGATTGAAATTCCCGAAGTAGTCTCCGCACCCTTACGTTCACGCTGGCCGGATGTACCCCGGCGCGTGCTGGAGGCGGTTGCAGCGGAGGCGTATCGTACTGGCGCGCTCACCGCGTTCCAGACGGGCGAACTGCTCGGCCACGGTTCGCGTTGGGAAACCGAGGCATTCCTTAAGCGCGTGCAGGCCTACCTGCATTACACCGAGGATGATTTGGAGCGCGACCTTGCCGCCCTGCGCGCCGCCCGTGCCTGATGACCATCGTCAGCAACACCTCGCCGCTTTGCTATCTGGTGCTCATCGGGCATGTGGAAATCCTGCTAAAACTTCAC
The DNA here is from genome assembly GCA_035485115.1 of Candidatus Sulfotelmatobacter sp. GTDB lineage: Bacteria > Verrucomicrobiota > Verrucomicrobiia > Limisphaerales > UBA11358 > UBA11358. Next base: position 4,863 of record DATHOG010000186.1, read on the forward strand.
GGCGAAATTCACACCACACAAACCGTCATGGAAGAACTTCGCCACCCCGCCGCACCACCGGTTGTCCGCCAATGGGCGATGACCCCGCCGCCGTGGCTGAAAATCCATCCCGTCCCGGAAGATACCAACCCGGCTTTGAACATGCTTGATCCCGGTGAACGCACCGCGTTGCTCCTCGCGGAAAATCTGCACGCCGACGTGGTGTTGCTCGATGAATCTGCGGCCCGTGCGCTGGCCGGGCAACGTGGCCTGAGGATTTCCGGGACCCTTGGTATTTTGTCCGATGCGGCTCAGGCCGGTCTGTTCAAACTTCCGCACGCCCTCGACCTTCTCCGCAAAACGAATTTCCGCGCTGCGCCGGAATTGTGGAAAGCCCTATACTCACGCGGATAAATTTTCCTGAAACGTGACCGAAACCGTCAATCCCACCGTCATCCAGATGTCCGGCGCGACCATCACCACGCTGCGCGATGCCACGCTGGCCGTGCTCGAAAACGTAAACTGGTCGGTGCAAGCGGGCGAATTTTGGGTTGTCGCCGGCCAGCAGCAGTCCGGCAAAAGCGACCTGCTGCTGAATGCCGCCGGCTTGATGACGCCCGCGCGCGGGATATGCCGCGTGTTCGGCTGCGATACGAAAACCCTGGGCGAGGCGCAGATCGCCGAGCGGCTCCGCGTCGGTTTCGCCATGGCGGACGGAAAATTGTTCCACCAGCTCACCGTGGCCGAAAATGTGGCGCTGCCATTGCGTTATCACCAAAACCTGCCGGACGCCGACACGGCCCGCGCGGTGGAAGGGCTTCTGGAACTGACGGAGCTGACGCCGTTCGCCGGCGCCATGCCCGGCAACATCACTGCGAGCTGGCGCCAGCGCACGGCGCTGGCACGGGCGCTGGCCCTCAAGCCGGAATTGCTGCTGCTGGACAATCCCAACGGCGGCCTGACCCTGCGCAACCGCCAGTGGCTGCTGGATTTTCTGGAGCAATTGAACCACGGCCATGAATTTTTTGGCGGCACGCCCATGACAATTGTCGCCACCACGGACGACCTCCGCCCGTGGCAGCATGCGCGGAGAAAATTCGCGGCGTTGCATGAGGGAACTTTTTCGATCCTCGGAAACTGGAACCGGGAGGTCTTTTCAAACCACGATGCCCTGAAAGAAATGCTGGCCGTGCAACCCGAAAACATCACTTAGAAAATTATGCCGCTGCAAGATTTGACCCCGCAACTGCGCACCCGCCTCAACCGCATGGAAAAGGCGGTCGGCTGGTTTGTGTTCCTCGCCGCCGCGCTGCTGCTGTTTGGTTTCGGTTATTACATCTACAACACGGCCGAAAACAAGGGTTGGTTCAAGATCAAGGCGCCGTTCCATGCCTTCATCACCAACGCGTCGGGTTTGAAACCCGGCGACGCCGTCGTGCTCATGGGTTTTTCCGTCGGCAACATCACGGCCATCACGCCCATGCCGCCGCGCAGCCGGAGCAACGTCCGCGTGGATTTTGAGGTCACCGAACCGTGGTTCCACCAGCTCTGGACCGAGGGTTCCTATTTGAAGATCAATTCGACCTTGTTCGGCCAAAGCCAGCTCGAGGTCACGCGCGGCACCAACGGTTACGGCCTCGTCGTCACCCAGCCGGTTTTTGTTTTTTCCAATCTGGACGAACTCAAGGCGAAGGCGCTGGCCGACCCGGGCCGCTGGCAGCTTTCGCAGGAGGTTCTGGACGAAAATTCCAATGTGGTTTTAAAGGCCTACGACGTTTTGGACGAATCAAACCTGCAGGTCATCGCGTCGCTGAAGCCGGATTGCATTTACGCCTACGACAACCAGGAAAAAGATGAACGTAAAATCGTCGCGGCGTGGGATGGCCGGCATCGTCGCTATAAAATTTTCACAACCGCCGATGACTCGGCGTACCTCGCCACCCTCGAGCCGCCCGCGCTGGCCGACCAGCTTGCCGGCATCGTCGGGCAGGTGCAGACGGCCCTGCCGGGAATTTTTGCGCTCACCAACAAGTTGAACACCATCCTCGACAACGCCGTCCTCGCCACGTCCAACTTGAACACGACGCTTGTGCTGGCGAACTCCACGCTCGGGAACGCGGGTCCGCTAATGACGAACCTGAACGATATCACCGGTCAATTGCGCGAGCCGGGCGGCCCGGTCCTCTGGGCCTTGGGCACGAATGGAAATTCCCAGATACAAGGCGCCTTGATGAATTTGAATTCGCTGCTCGCGAACACCGATACGAACCTGGACGCGTTGCTCATCAATGTTTCCGACATCACGGGCAGCCTGAGCGCGCAGGTGCGCGGCAACACCAATCTGGTGGGCGGAGTTTACAAGACCATCGTGGATGTGGATGACCTGGTGCAGGGATTGAAGCACCACTGGCTGCTACGCTCGGCCTTTAAAACGAACCAGCCGCCGGCGAGGAAGAACTGAATCCTCCGCGACGGCGGCTTGTGTGTGCCCGAAGATTCTTATTTCGCGAGCAGGCAGACCAGGCCGATGAAGGCGGCCAGGAAACCCAGCACCAGCGCCCCGTCGATCAGTCCGAAATTGGTCTCCTCGCGTTTGTTCGCCGGCATCATGGTGATCTGGTTGACGCCGCTTTTTTGTTGCACCGAGAAAGTCGTGTTTGTCATACGCCCGTCTTAAAGCATAGGGCGGGCCAAGTTTGAAAACCTGCATTTCACCCTGTTATTTCAATGAAATCATGGAAGACGGGACAGTCTTTGTCCTCGGATTTGACAGCCATCCCGGGCCTTTGGCCATTGGCATTCCAACGACAGAAATCGGTTGGACGGAAAGGACAGATGGTGTTTCGCTTTTGAGCAGTTGAAGGCTCCCAACCCTGAAAACCAGACCCGTCTCGTTTGCCGTCGCGCGCAGGATCGATGTGCTAAAGCACGGTGCAGTGCGCCTGGGAAACGATCAGTCCGCGCCGACCTTGCGGCGCAGGTTGTCCATCATCTTCTCCGCCATGCGTTCGTATGGCATCAGCGCACGGCCGTGCAGCTTGATCTCGTCGATCGTCGCCAGCGAGAGGCCGAAGTCGTAATCCTGCAGGCCGCGTCCGCGTTTCACGCGCCGCACCCACCGCGGCAGATCGACAATCTCCTCGATGGTTTCCGCCGGCCCGGCCCGAAACGTGATGTTCCAGTCCTGCTGTGAAATGAAACCGTCCTTCGCTCCGCGCTTTTCCAGCCAGGGATCGCACAGCAGGATGCAGATTGATTTTTTCCGCGCCGTGCCCAGCCGGTAAAAAACGATGCGCGCCGGCGTTCCGCAAAAGATATCGTAGGCGATCTCCAGCGCATCTTCATCCGGCGGCGTGAACTTTGTCTGGAACCCGACGCGCAAATCATCTGCCTGCGCCTCGATGCACAAATTCTCGGCAAATATCCACAGCGCCTCCTCCGGCAGCCCCGCGGCTGCGAGATGTTTTTTCCAGGCGTCCAGCGCAACGGCGAGGGACGGGCGCGAAAAATTGCTTTTGTTCATTTGGATTGTCCTTGTTCAGCCTTATTTCTGCCCGTTTTTTCGGAACCAATCAACAAAAAGCGGTATTCCTTTTGCCGCCTTCACCTGCGGATTGTAGCCAAGCTTCTCCCGTGCCTTGGAAATGTCTGCGAATGTGATCGGCACATCGCCCGGCTGCATCGGCAGTCGCTCGATCACCGCTTTTTTGCCAAGCGCATTTTCGATGAGCGCAATCAGTTCGGACAATTTCACCGTCTGCGATTCCCCGAGGTTGAAGACCTCGTAGCCGAATTCCTTTTTCGTGCAGGCGATGACGCCTTCCAGAATGTCGGAAACAAACGTGTGATCCCGCGCCGTCGAGCCGTCACCAAAGACCGGGATCGGTTTGCCCGCGTCGATCAATTTGGTGAATTTGTGGATCGCCAGGTCCGGACGCTGGCGCGGGCCATAGACGGTGAAAAACCGCAGCATGACGACGTCCAGGCCGTAAACATGATGGTACGTGTGGCCCAGCGCTTCGCACGCCAGCTTGCTCGCCGCATAGGGCGAGATCGCCGAAAAAATCGGGTCGGCCTCGCTGAACGGCACCTTGGCGTTCACACCGTAAACGGACGAGGACGACGCGAGTGTGATTTTTTTGACGCCCGTCTTGCGCGCGGCTTCCAGCACGTTCACCGTGCCTTCGACATTCACCCGCTGGTAAAGCGCGGGTTGTTCCAAACTGGGCCGCACGCCTGCGCGCGCCGCGAGATGGATCACCTGGTCGAATTTGACAGACGAAAAAATCTCGTTCACCGCGTCCACATCGCACAAGTCGCCATGGAAAAATTCAAAGGGTTTTGCCAGGGCCTGGATGTCGCGCAGATTCGCCCGCTTGGTCTGCGGATCGTAAAAATTGTTCAAGTCATCGAACGCCCACACGGCATGGCCGTCGTGCAGGAGGCGTTCGCAAACGTGCGAGCCGATGAAGCCCGCGCCGCCGGTGACGAGAAAATTCATGCGATTAGGCTAACCACCCACGGCGAAAGTGTCGAGCGTGCGTAGAGGATTCGACTGGCACTTGTTGCCCAAGCTGCGCAACATTTTCCCGATGTCCGAAACACCGCCGCCAGCACCCTCCGCCACACCGCACAAACGCCGCCCCCGTTATGCGGGGAAAAATCCGCGCCGGTTCGAGGACAAATACAAGGAGCACGTCGGTGACGCGACGACCATCGCCAAAGTCATCGCCTCCGGCAAAACGCCCGTCGGCACTCACCGGCCCATCATGGTCGCGGAGATTATGCAGGTGCTCGCGCCGAAGCCCGGCGACATTGCCGTGGATTGCACCCTCGGCTACGGCGGCCACGCCCATGAAATGTTGCAGAAAATCCTGCCGGACGGAAAATTGCTCGGCCTCGACCAGGACCCCGTTCAACTTCCTAAAACCGCCGCGCGCCTGCGCGAACTCGGCTTCGATGAAAATGTTTTCACCGCGCACCGCAGTAATTTCGCCGGGCTGCCCCAGATTCTTGCCGCGCAAAACCTGCCCGGCGCGGATGTGGTCCTCGCCGACCTCGGCGTTTCCTCCATGCAGATCGATGACCCGGCGCGCGGCTTTTCCGTTAAGCACAACGGCCCGCTGGACATGCGCATGAACCCGCAACGCGGCCAGTCCGCCGCCGATTTCTTGCAGAAGATCAAACCGGATGCGCTCGAAAAAATTCTAGTGGAAAATTCCGACGAGCCGCATGCCGCACGACTGTCCCCCGCCCTCGCCGGAAAAACCTTCGCAACCACGTTGCAACTCGCTTCCGCCATCCGGACCGTGCTGCCGACCGGAAAGAACGACGAGTCCGACTTGACCGTGCGCCGCGTGTTTCAGGCGTTACGCATTGCAGTAAACGACGAGTTTTCCGCGTTGGAGACGCTCTTGCGGAATATGCCGGGATGCCTGAAACCCGATGGCCGCGTGGCGATCCTCACCTTTCATTCCGGCGAAGACCGGCGCGTGAAGAAGTCTTTTGAGACCGGTCTAAGTGCCGGGACCTATTCGGATATTTCACACGAAGTCCTGCGCCCGGCGCCGGAGGAACTCCGCGCCAACCCGCGTGCCGCCTCCGCCAAACTGCGTTGGGCCCGGCGCGCGGCCTGATTAATTCTCCACGGTGATGCCCAGCACGTCGGCCACGGCACGTTCATGGCCATCGGTCGGCGCGTTAAGGATGCACATCTTCCCAACTTTGCGATAAGCCATCACGGAACTGCCGCCGCCGTCAAGATTGAGCGCCTCGGTGCAGCCAAGCCGCAGCATTTCAGCGGCAAGCTCCTCGTAAGTCATGCCGGCAGCGATGCCGGGCTTGCGGCCGTCCAGGAGCAGCAGCGTAAGTTTTTCATGCGTGGCGTCCAGCCCGACGACTGTGCGTGGATGCCGCGCTGTATTGCGTTTCGAATCGACCGGAATGATTTTGCCGTCATGCAACAAGATCGGCCAACCGCCGACGACTTGAAAATCGTCACCGTCGGGCTGGGTGACCATTTCAAACGTCACCGCTCCATTGGTATGGACCACGAGACATGGCCGCGCGTTGGTGGTAACCGACCACGCAAGCCCGTCGGTCATGGCCGGCCCCTCGGGCCTCGCCCATTGGCTCGCGCGATACATGGAATTGCTCCCTTCACCGTCATTGACGCCCCGGGCGATGAAATAATCCCCGTTGATGACCAGATCAAAGTTTTCGCGATCGGCAATTTTGGTCGGCTCCATCAGGGTGGTCTTCCATTTCCCGTCGCCATCGGGATCGGCCCCGCCGCGCGACACACGCAGTTTCAGCTTCGGATTTTTCAAGTCCACGACGGCCACCCAGAATCGTTCCGGCGGATTGGTGTGCGTTTCCGAATGGATAAAAATCCCCGCCAGCACTTCGTTCGTCGCCGAGATTTCGTCAGCTCCGGCCCGTGCGATAAAAAACATCGCGAAGACAGACATCCAGACGTGAAAAATCATCCTTTTCATATGGCAAGTTTGCAAAATTCGACGTGCCGTGACAAGCCATTCACCCGGCGACCCAGATACGGAAGACATCGCGGCGCGCGCAAAGCGGCTCGAAGCCGACCTCCCAAAGATACGCACCGAATTCACGCGTACGCGGACGGATGACAATCTCCTTCATGCCGCGTTTGCGGAAAATCTCCGCGTTCTCGATGAATAAAAACCGGCCGATGTGCAGATTGCGGTATTGCGGGATCACGAAGTCCAGCAGGGTGCGGTATTTTTCCTTGGTCTCCGGTTCCGCGAGAAACACCCCGACCGGCGTGCAGTCGCGTAAAATGAAAACGGCCATCTGGTTTTCGCGTGGCGCAAAAATGAAGTCGGGCAGGATGCGTTTGATGTCCGCGTCATAGAATTTTAGAAAATGCGCGAGAAAATCCGAGTGCGGGCGCACCTCAAGCAGTTGGTAAAATTCCTGCGCCTGCAACATCCGGCGCAGGTGGAAAATATTCACGCATACGATGACGCTGTTCAATACCGCCACCGGATATGCGTGGATCAGCATCCCGTAAGTCGCAAATGCCGATGCGCCGCAAAGATTGATGATGCGCAGCCGTTTCACCGAACTCATCATCAGCGACACCGCGATGAGCGCCGATGCGCCGTAACCAAAAAGCTGGAGGTAAAAACTTTTATCCATCGAAAAATCCTAACGCTCCTTCAAAAGCGAATCCATATCCAATGCGTGCGAGTACATCGCCAGTTCGCCATTCGCGCCGCGCGGCCATTCCTTGTCGGGGCGGTCACGGTAAAGTTCCACGCCATTTTGATCCGGATCGCGCAAATAAATCGCCTCGCTCACGCCATGGTCTGCCGCGCCGTCGATTTCTATTCCCGCCGCCAACACCCGGCGCAAGGCATCCGCGAGCTGCGTCCGGTCCGGGTATAAAATCGCCGTATGGTAAAGTCCCGTGCTGTGCGGCGGCGGCGGCGAACCGCCCTTGCTTTCCCATGTATTCAGGCCGATATGATGATGATAACCGCCGGCGGAAATGAAAGCGGCCTGCGTGCCGAATCGTTGCTGCAATTCAAAGCCGAGCACACCGACATAAAAACCAAGCGCGCGGTCAAGATCAGCGACTTTCAAGTGAACGTGGCCGATGCGGACCTGCGGGTGAATTTTTGGCGCGCTCATGGATTCATTTTGCCGAAGGTTTCAGTTTTGCGAAAGCCGCAAGCGCGGCTTCGCGGGCGGCGGCATGGTTAACCACCGGTTTGGGATAGTCCTTTCCAAGTTCAATCCCGGCCGCGCGCAAAATCTCCGGTGGCGCAGCCTGCGGCTGGTGGATCCATTCCGAGGATAGCTTCGCCAGTTCCGGGCACCAGCGCCGGATGTAATCGCCGTTCGGGTCAAATTTTTCGCCCTGGGTCGTCGGATTGAAGATGCGGAAATATGGCGCGGCGTCCGCCCCGCAACCCGCCGTCCACTGCCAGCCGAGAGAATTTTGCGCGAGGTCGGCATCCACCAGCGTGTCCCAGAACCATTTCGCCCCGCTCTGCCACGGCTGCAACAAATCCTTCACGAGAAAACTGGCCGTGATCATCCGCACGCGATTATGCATCCAGCCCGTCGTCCACAATTCGCGCATACCGGCGTCCACCACCGGGAATCCGGTCAAACCTTTCTGCCAGGCGCGTAAATGTTTTTTGTCATCGCGCCATGGAAATTTTTCGAACTCCCGCCGCAACGGTTCGTCCGTCGTGCGCGGAAAATGGAAGAGGAGATGTTGCGCGAATTCCCGCCAGCCGATCTCGGTGAGAAATTGTGAGCCGTGCCATTGTACCGGCTTCAGCCCGTGCTTCCCCACAAAGGCTTTCAACGTGTGCCAGACCTGCCGCGGGCTGATTTCGCCAAAATGCAGATGCGGTGAAAGCCGCGAGGTGCCGGCCAGATCAGGACGATTTCGGTTTTCGGAATAATCGCCAACGGCCCGCGATAAAAAGTTTTTCAAACTTTCCCGCGCACCGGCTTCGCCCGGCGTCCATGCAGGGCGAAAACCATCGGTCCAATTGATTCTCGGCTCCAAGGCCAAATCTTTAAGTGCCAGCGATTTCGGCCAGGCATCCGGCGCGGGAATCTTTTCGGGCGCGCGCAGTGGTTCATGCGGCTCGTCCAACGTGAGGCAATGTTTCCAATAGGGCGTAAAAACCTGAAACGGTTTTTCACTTTTGTTCTTCACCGTCCATGGTTCGAACAGCAACGCGGCGTTGTAGCTGTCCGCCTTCAAACCATCGGCACGCAACGCATCCTTGATGGTGGAATCGCGCGCGCTCACGCCCGGCTCATAACGGCGGTTCCAAAAGACTCCGGTCGCACCAGTTTCCTTCACCAAGGCGCGCAACGTTTCCAAGGCCGGACCGCGGCGGAAGATGATGCGCGAGCCGGTTTCACGGAAATTTTTATCCAGCGCGGCCAGCGATTGATGCAGCCACCAATCCGATGCCCCGCCAGGCGGCCATGGATCTTCCTCGTTGGGTGCATGGATGAAAACGGGTATCACCGCACCCCCGTGACGGATGGTGGCGAGCAGCGCGGGATTATCCCCGATGCGCAAATCAATCCGCAACCAGAGAACCGCAGATGGTTTCATTTTTTGGCGACAAATGATTTTCAACGCGGCGGCTCAATTTTTCGGCTTCCGCTTCGTTTTTTTAAGGCCATCCAAATCCCATAGCAGCCATTCGTCGTTTGGGATGTATTTTTTCAGCTTATTGTCCCAGCGCAACGGCACTGCCCGGATAAGTTTTTCGAGATATGGCAGCAGCGGATTTTTCGGTGGATGCAATTTTTCCTGTTCGTCCATCGGGATCGGTTTCCAGCCGAACTTTTTTATGTATGGGGCAAAGCCGAAGCCGTCGAAAAAATTTCCCGCGCCAATGAGCGGCATGTACCACATCGAGGGGATCCCCCGCGGATTCGGCTTCACCGGCACCTCGGCGACCAGTTTTTCCAGCAAGGCAGTTCCGGCCTTGTCCCGCGCCAGATGTTTTTTCAATTTTTCCAGCGCCGGAAAGCTCACCGGCGGGCTCACGAACAGGACCGGCTTCAATTGCTGGCGTGACAAGATGATCTCGTGCGCCGTGCCGACGGAATAGATGTTCGTCGGGCAGAAAGCGATGGTGAAATCACTCGTGTCCACCATGCGCAGATCGATGTGCAGCGTTTCCCAGAATTTTTCCGCGATGGCCGCGCGCGCCACATCGCCCGCGCGCCCGGGGCGGAAGGTCCAGTCGTTGCGCACATCGAGCGACTTCAAATCCTCGCGTCCGTATTCGTGCAGGCCGCGCACCGCCGGCTTGAACCAGGGATCGAAAACGATGCCGTCAAACGCGCGGATGACATCGCCGACGCGGTTGCGCCAGCCGTATTTTTTTTCGTTCGCCCGTGAGGCGACAAAATCCATCGGTCCGGACAAATAAACCCGCGCGCCGCGTAAATGGTTCTGCTCCTTCATGCCGCGATGTTAGCGTTGGCGGTGGAAAAATCCAGCGTGCGGCGCTGAAAATTTTGGCGTCCGGTAAATCTACGCGCTACAATCCGCGCATGGAAAAGAACCGCCTCGAAGCCTTCAGCGACGGCGTCATCGCCATCATCATCACCATCATGGTGCTCGAACTGAGCGTGAAGGACCTGAACGCACAAGCCGGGTGGCGCGAGCAGATGCACGAACTCCTGCCCAAGTTTTTGAGCTACGTCCTGAGTTACATCTACGTCGGCATTTATTGGAACAACCACCATCATATGTTCCACGCCACGGAACGCGTCACCGGGGGCATCCTCTGGGCAAACCTGCACCTGCTTTTCTGGTTGTCGCTGTTTCCGTTCGCAACCGCGTGGGTTGGCGCGAACCATCTCGCTCCCGCACCGACGGCTGTTTATGGCTTTGTACTGTTGATGGCGGCAATTGCTTATTTCATTTTGCAGGAGGCCATCATTCGTCGGCAGGGCGAAAATTCGCTGCTGAAAAAAGCGGTCGGCTCTGATTGGAAAGGCAAGGTTTCGCCGTTATGTTACCTCGCGGCGATTCCGCTCGCGTTCGTCTCCGTATGGATTTCCAACGCACTTTTTGTGCTGGTCGCGATTTTCTGGCTCATCCCCGACCGCCGCATCGAATGTGTGCTGCACGAGATGGAACAGAAAAAAGATTGAAAATCATTTTTCCGCGACAGCCTTCAAATTCGCGAGGCCTTCCTCATATTTGTCACCGACCATTTTGTCGAAGTTGAAGGCCAGGCCGAAAATCTTTCCGCCCAGATTGTTTTTACCGCGCATCGCCCAGGTCACCAGGGTCTGCCGGTTGTCAGGTAAAAAACTGAACTCCGCAGTATTGGTTGCCAGCATCGGCTTCTCAAAATCAAGACGCAGGCGGATGACATTGTTTGGCTGGCTGTCGATGATGGTCATCCTGCCGACGCCGATTTTGGAGTTGCCTTCCCAGCGCATGGCCTCGCCGACGCCAGCATCCGGCCCGCTAAAAGTGATCTTTGCGTTCGGGTCCAGTTTTGCCCACGGCGACCAATTATTCCATTGATGCAGGTCGTTGACGTACGGGAAGATTTTTTCCGGCGGCACGGATATTTTTGCAGAACGTGAAACCGTGAACTCACACGGCTGACCGGCGACGACCACGATTAGAATGATGGCAATGAACGCGAGGGCGAGAAAAATGGGAATCATAAAATGCTTTTAGTGATTTCAATTCAGGAGACCGGCGAATTTCGCACGCGCCTTGCCGAACAGATACAGCGCACACAAGACGATGACGATGAGCATGGGATTGAGCAGATGCATCGGGTCTTCCACGAATAAATGGAATGCGATGATATTCACGATAACCGGCCCTAGTAAGAGCAGGCCAATGTTCCGGAGGCGTGGAATCATCACAACGACTCCGCCAACAAGTTCGAAAATTTTCACGAACACCATATAGCCCGTCGGACCAAATGCCGCCATGAAATGTGCCGGCGGAGAGTTTTCAGCAAAATTGGGCTGCGGGCCAACTTTTAGGAAGAACATTATGCTCGCCGCGAGAAAGCACAGGCCAAGTAATACCCCGGCAATATGAGGCAGGATTTTTTTCATGGTTGGTTTGGTTGTTTTCGAACGTCGCCAATCTACATCTTCGCCAAATATTCGCCAAATCTTTCCAATGTCTGTTTGGCACCTTCCACCGCGTTGTACTGTTTCACGACGAAATCGCGCCGTTCCACCGAGCCGAAGACATGGCGGATGTTCACTTTCGTTTTGTTCCTGCCGGTGGCTTCGAACGTCCACGTTGAAATAAAACTGGCCCCGGGCCCGTCCTGCTTTCCGCCCGCGTGCGAATAGACAATTTTCTCCGGCTTCACGATCTCCTTGAAGATGCTTTTGCCTGGAAAATTAACGCCATCCGGCCCGTGCATGACTTGTTTCCAGACGCCGCCGACGCGAAAATCCATCTGCTCGATCGTCGTCGTGAATCCGCGCGGCCCCCACCAGTTGACGACGTGCTTCGGGTTCGTCATCGCTTTCCAGACCAGCTCCCGCGGTGCGGTGAATTCGCGCGAAACATAAATCTCGCGGTCGAGATTCTCGACATAGTCCGGCAATGAATCACCGATGAGCATATTCCAGCCGCGCTCGAAGTTTTTCCGGGCAAATTGCGGCTTGTCCGGAAAGTTTCCCAGACCGGTATGCGTCAGTTTTAATTTTGTTTTTTTACCGCTGGATGACAATTCAAACGTGACCAGCGAATCGCCGGGGTGGCCATGGTAACGCCAGGTGTAGGCAATTTTCGTTTGCGGGATGACTTCCGTGACTTGGCAGCGATGGTCGTAGGTATTGCCTCCGTGCTCGACGACAAACCGGAATTCACAGCCGGCCTGCGGCTTGAAATTCTCCACGTCGAAATACCAACGTCCCATCTGCTCCGGCGTGGTCAGCGCCGCCCAGACCATTTCGACCGGCGCATCGAACGTACGCTCGACCACGAGCGGCTGCGTTTCGACCAGGCCGGCGAGGCGCTCCAGGCTCTGTGTCATGCCAGCTTCAAATCCACCAACGTATCTGGCTGCATCCGGTGTGAACACGTTGATGAGCCGCGAGCGCATCGTGAGCCTGGTCTTCCCGCCCGGACTCTCTTCCAGCGTCAGCACATGGTGAAATTCGAACATCAGGTTGCCCTGGTCATCCAGGGCACCGGTGGTCGTCACCAATTTTTTCGGCGGAACAACCTCAAGAAATTTCCCGCCCATCGGATAATCAGTTCCGTTCGGCGCCCGCATGACGACGTGAATTTTATTTCCCGGTTTGGCGTCCCATTGGCAAACCGGCGCGCTGAAGCCGCCCGGTCCCCACCATTGCGCCAGCTGTTTCGCTTCCGTGCAAGCGCGCCAGACCATTTCGCGCGGTGCCGCATATTCGCGCGTGATGATAAATTCCGTTCCCACCGGAACTTTGACAGGTTTTGCAGATTTAGCGGGTTTTGTTTTTATAGTCATACAAAATTATTTAGAGACAAATTTTACGAACGGCCGGAACGAAATTTCCGGCGCAAATTTAGCAGCACCATCCCGATGATGACGGCGACGCAGAGAATCAGCAGCGCTGCCCGAAGTTTGGATGCGCATTCGACGGAAATACTGATTCCCGTAAACAGCGCCACATACATCGCAACACATACGGGACATTTTGGAATTAAAACCAACGTAATGCCCGGAATCGTCCACCTGGCAAATGTGCGAAGCCTTTTCCAGCGCGACGTGTGCCGTACCGTGTTCCGGTCGGGTATTTTAAGCTGGCAGCAACGAGTGTTCATTTTTCATCCGGCTAATGGCAGCAGTGAGCAGCATTCTGGGGAGCGTCGCCGTATTCATCGTGGCGACGGAACCAGATTCCGGTCTCATTACGGCCCTTGGGTGCGCGGTCGAGCCATTGATACATTCCCCACAATCCATCCAGCCCGCGCGAGTAGGCAGAATACGTGTGATAGACAACTCCGTCCTCCAGCGCAAACGCGCTCATACCCGGCCGTTCGCGGATGTAAGTGGCTGCGTCAGTCCCGGTCGTAGCTGCAATTTGTGCAACTGGATTTCCTTCCAGACTGTTTGCCATTCCACCGTCGGTGCGCGAATGCCATGCCGGCTCGCGCCGGTAATTGTATTCGAAACCTCCCTGGCGCTGTTGCTCCTCGGTCAATGTGACGTTGAAGTCGGCATTGAAGTCACTGTTGAACGATGATGCCCATGGAAAGTTCCATCCCATCCGCTTTTTGTACGCCTGCAACTTAGCGAGCGGACAGCGTGAAATGGCCCGGAACATCACGTCATGATTCGCAAGATGAGTCCAAATTCCGTTGAATCCGTCCGCGATGGATGAGCATGACGGGCATCCGCCGGTGTAATCGGGACCAAACATAAAGTGATAGACCAGCAATTGCGAACGTCCTTTGAAAAGATCAGCGAGCGATGCTCCTCCTTCATCGGTGTCGAATTGATATTTCTTGTCAAGGCGAACCCACGGCAATGCCTGCCTTCGGCGAGCTAATTCGTCGCTGCGTTGCGTCAGTTCTTTTTCGGCTTTGAGCAATTCCAGCCGGGCGGCATGCCATTCTTCGTGTGTCCCGGTTCTATGAGTATTCATGTTTTTTCCTTCCATTTTATTTACCAACAAATTTACCGAGCGATTCCAGGCAGCGGATCCAGCCTTCGTTGTGGCCATCGCGGCTTTCGATGGACGCAAATTTCTCGTGCGTCAGGGTCAATTCCGTCTGCTTGCCGCGCGCTTTGAATTCAACTGTCACGAGCATTTCCGGCGCCTCGACCTCCTCGTAATCATCACTGCTTCCGTCTTTTTCAAACTGCCAGGTGAAGACCAGGCGCTCCGGCGCTTTCACTTCGCGATAGATGCCGGTGGACGTGAAATACTCGCCGTCGGCTTTCCGGACCTGCAGGCGGTATCGGCCGCCGGTGCGCGCATCCACCTTCACGGATTGCAACGTCCCTCCGTCACACGCCGCCGCGCCGAACCATTGTGTGAATTGTTTCTGATCGGTCCACGCCTTGAAGACGATTTCGCGCGGCGCGTCAAAAACGCGGGTTAGTTGCAGTTTGATGTTCTCTTCTTTCAATGTTGCGGTTGAGTTCATTTTGTTTCCTTGGTTGTTTGTTGTTTCAGATAGTCAGTACATTGTTCAAAGGTTCCGCCCCAGCCTTGCGTCATGCTCTGGTGGGCGCCGTTAAAGGTCCTGGTCTCCTCGGCGTTCGCTTGGAACGGGGTCCACTTCAGCGTCACCACGGTCTTGTTCCCGCGTTCGACAAACGTGGTTTCAGTCAATAATTCCAGCGGCCAGTTTGGGTTCAGCGGATGGCGCGTGACACCGCCGTCCTTGTCGGAAAATGAGTGGATCCAGACCAGCCGCTCCTGCGGCTTCACTTCGCGGAAGACCCATTTGCCCCACATCTCCATGCCATCCGGCGAACAAAGGCAGCAATGGAAAGTGCCGCCCGCGCGTAGGTCTATTTTCACTGCTTTCGTCGTAAAACCCTTCGGACCGAACCATTGCTGGAGACGTTCCGGCTCCGTCCAGGCTTTCCAAACGAGCGGGCGCGGCGCGTCAAACTCACGCGTGATGATGAACGGTTGGGCTATGACTTTTTCAGCCGGAATGTTTGGGGTGTTCATTTCTTTGGTTCAGAGGCGGAGATCATTTGTTGAAAATGCTTGTCGAGCTGGTTCATAACGCGCCGCCAGCCGTCAGCATGGGCATCGCGGTCCTGCGGGCACCGAAAACCGGAATGTATCACGCACAAACGCGTCGCGCCGTTGCGCTCATCCAGCTCGTAGCGGATCACCGTCTCCCCGGCGATGGGCAGGCCGTCCACGTATTGGCGTGTGTATTCCAGTAAAACCGGAGCCTTGACGGCCAGCGTCCTGCCCGTGGCGGAAAACTCGCGGCCACCTTGCACGCCGCCGGTAAATTGCCCGCCGTAAAAAACCGGGCCGCCAACCCGCAGTTCATGTTCGACCCGGGTCATGCGGTACAGCGTATCATCACCCCACCATTTCACGATCAATTCGGGGTCGGTCAACGCACGCCATACCTCCGCCATGGGCGCGAGGAAATAATCCTCAACCAGCGCCGCCTCTACAGATTCAATCGTTCTATTCATCGACCTTCTCCTTGCTTTGAAGTTCCTTGAGGTACTCGTCCAGACGGTCAAAGCTCGCCTCCCAGAATTTCCGGTACTCCTCGATCCACGCTTGTGCTTGTTGCATTGGTTTGGCCTCCAGTTTGAGTCGATGCACACGGCCGTCGCGTTTGCGGCGGACCAATCCGGCGTTTTCCAGGACGCGCAGATGCTTGGACACCGCCGGCAAGGACATTCGATACGGCCGCGCCAGGTCCGTCACGCAATGGTCACCGCCCGCCAGATGTTCCAGGATGCGCCGGCGCGTCGGGTCGGCCAAGGCGGCGAAAGTGCGATCCAACATTTGTGACGAACATTTAACCATATGGTTAAGTATTAACCCAAAGATTATTTCGTGCAACTATTTTTTTAAAAATTCAGTTCCTGCAACCGGGCGCCGGGTTTAATCCGGTATCTCCGCCTCGACGAGCTTCGCCAGCAGCAGCAGCGATTCCTGCCAGCCGAGATGACATGCTTCCGGCGGAATCGCGTCGGGGATCCCTTCCTGCACCACGTTCAGTTCCGTGCCGCAGAAAACTTTCCGCAAGGTGATCGTCGTCTGCATTTCGCCCGGCAGGTTGGCGTTGTCGAACTTGTCCGTGTGGCGGATGCGTTCGTTCGGCACCAGTTCGAGAAACGTTCCGCCGAAGGCATGGCCGTGGCCCGTGCCAAAATTGGTGAACGACATCTTGTAACTGCCGCCCACTTTGGCCTCCAAATGATGCACCTTGCCGGTAAAACCGTTTGGCGGCAGCCATTTGACCATCGCATCGGCGTCCAGAAACGCGCGATAAACCTTTTCCGGCGATGCCTTCAGCACGCGATGAAGCTTGATCGTATTCGGCATATTATTGTCGGGGTTGATGGCTTCAATTCGCGCCCGCGAGTTCTGCTTCCGTTTTATATTCCGTCTTGATGTCGCATTGCGCGAGTACGGGGCGCACTTCCACCTTGGCGCCAAAGGGCAAACCCGGGCATTGCCGGGCAATCGCCACGGCTTCGTCCATCGTCGCCACGTCGAGCATGAAATAGCCACCGACGGCTTCCTTGGCTTCCGCAAACGGTCCATCCGTCACCTGCGCATTTTTCCCGGCCACACTTTTGCCCTCGAAAGCGAGCGGATGCCCGGACACCGCCTTGCCCTGTTCAGTGAGACGTTTGAACCACGCCATCCAGTCATCAGCGACTTTTTGCATCTGCTCCGGGGAAAGCCCCTTGTGCCAGTCCATGCCGACAAATAGCAGCATGAAACCGTGTTGATTTTTGTCCGTCGCGTTGGGTGTGCTCATATTTTTAAAGGTTTCAGGGCGATTATTTTGCCGAATTGGGCGTGACCAGCACCATCCAGAAAACGCCGAACTTGTCCTTCACCATGCCAAACAGCGCGGAGAAAAAGGTTTTGGCCAGCGGCATTTCCACCGCTCCGCCGGCGGCCAGGGCATGGAACGCCTTTTCCACATCGGTTTCCTTGGGCATGGAAAGCGACAGCGCGAAGCCTTCAAACTTCGGGTTGCCGGTTGCACGGCCGTCGGAGGCCATGACGACCGTTTCGCCGACTTGGAATTGCGCGTGCATGACCTTGTTGCCGTCTACCGGACCGCAACCCGGCGGCGGTGGTTCGGGACTGTCTTTGAAGCGCATCAGCATATTGACGTTGGCGCCCAGCGCTTTTTTGTAGAATTCAATGGCTTCCTCGCATTTGCCGTCGAAAAACACGTAAGGTTGGATGATTTTGTTGCTCATATTTCAGTTTGGTTGATTTTTTTTAAATTGCACCGTCACAGTTACAACGAACTGCGGGGTGCGTTCAGGACATTTATTTTGCCTTGGGATTCATTTCCCAGATCGCAAAGGTGTTGTTCTCGGTATCCGTGCAGATGGCCAAGTAGCCCATGCCGGGCACTGCGGTCTTGGGTTTGCAAACACTGCCGCCGAGCTTTTCGATCTTCGCCACAAATTTCGTGATCGACGGCACGCTGAAATAAGTCGTGATCGTGTGCGCCGGATGCATCCGCTTCATCAAACCGCCGTCCGGCGAAGCCTCCGGACCGCCGGTATCGAGATGTGAATATTCCTCCATATGCGGCAAAGCGTTGATCTTCCAGCCGAACAATTTGCTGTAAAACTGTTTGGCACGGGAGGTGTCGTCGGCCGGAACTTCAAACCAGACAAGATTGTGGGTGATTTTCTTTTTGCTCATATTTTTGAATTGTTTCGTTGTGGTTTATCGCGTCGTCATAGATACGACGAATGGGCCATCCCGTTCAGGACATCTCTCAAAAAAAATTAGAAGTTTCATTCATGTAACAATCGGCATTTTTTGCCGGGCCGTGGCGGAAGGTCAGGACCGACGCTCAATTTTTGATTTATGAACCTTGATTTACCTTGATTAGGCTTGATTCGCTCAGACTTGCCGGGCAAGACCGGCCTCTCTGGTTGACTTAGTTTGAGACATTTCATCTCGCACTCCCGGTCAACCGCTATGTCAAAGAACATCCTGCCCAAATAATCTGCCACACCACCTTGGACATTGGCAGTCCAAGCCGGCAATCCCCCTAACTTTCACATTCCTGCAGCCGTTTTTCCAAAAATTTCTTTTCCGGCGACATCCCCGCCAGTTCCAGCGCTTTCTGGAAGTGCATCGCCGCGATGGGTAGACGGTTCATCTTCCATTCAAAATCGCCCATCACGGCGTGGAACAAATAATATGATTCCAACGTCTTCAAATCCGGAATGGCGTTCACCGCGTCAATGCCCGCTTGCGGCCCGTTGGCTTCGGCAACGGCGACGGCCCGGTTCAATGCGATCACCGGCGAATCGCCGGATGCCAGCATCCGGTCGTAAAGCGCCACGATCTGCGGCCAGTTGGTGGATCCGTAATCCTTCGCCGTGCAATGACACGCAGCCACCCCGGCCTGCAAATGGAATTCGGAGATTTCCGCGCCGGCTGCCGACTGCGATAAATGCCCCAGGCCGCGCGCAATCATCGGCTGGCTCCATTTCGCGCGGTCCTGGTCGCGCAACCGCAACAAATTGCCCGCGTCATCCACCCGGGCCGGGATCCGTGCCGCATTGAGCAGCATCAACGCCAGCAGCGCGTGGGTTTCGGGTTGATTACCAGCCGGATGCGCCGCCAACAACTCGGCCAGCCGGATGGCTTCGGCACAAATGTCCTCGCGCACCAGTTTTTCGCCTGCGGACGCCTTGTATCCTTCATTGAAAAGCAGATACAGCGATTGCAAAACGCCGGCCAGCCGCCGTTGCAATTCTTCACCTTCGGGTATTTCAAACGGGATTTTGGCCTCGGCGATCTTTTGTTTAGCGCGCGTCAACCGCTTGGCGATCGCCGCATCACTGGTCAGAAACGCGCGGGCGATCTCAGTGATGCCGAATCCGCACAAGGTTTTCAACGCCAGCGCCGCCTGCGTCTCCGGCGGGATTTGCGGATGGCAGCACACGAACATCATCCGCAGCCGGTCGTCGGCAATGTCCTGCTCGGAAAAAACCGGGGTGTTCGGGTCGGCATCCTTTTCTTCGGCGAGCCGGATGATTTCCGGCTCCTTTTCGCGAAACGTTTTTTGCCGCCGCACCGTGTCGAGCGCCAGATTTCGGGCTGTGCGTATCAGCCAGGCCGCCGGATTCTCCGGCATGCCGTAAAACGACCACGTCTGCAGCGCCCGTGCCAGCGCTTCCTGCACCACGTCTTCCGCCAGGGTGAGATGTTCCAGCCCGAAGATGCCCGTCAACGTCGCCACCATTTTCCCCGACTCATGACGAAAAAGATGCTCGACCACCTGGGAGACTTCGCGTCGTGGCGGTGCGTTGACGGTTTGGTTCGCTTCCTCGGACAAGCGCCAGAAAATCCCGCAAGCTCCGATTCGAGTCAAGGCCGGATGCGACCTGGTTGCGGTGCACGGCCTTTACGCTGCTTCAACGTCGCCTTGCAAATTGTCACGGAAGCGAACTGAAGCCCGCGATCCGAAAAGTGAATTACTACCCCTGCCCGGATGACTATAACATCCTGACGCCGTTGATTCGGGCATGCAGTCATGCGAAAATGTACCCAGTTTTGTGATTCGACCTGATATTTCCAAGGCGGCATCCCGTCCGTGCCGGCAGACCGTGTTCGCGGTCTGTGTGCTGTGCTTGTTTGCGGCCAGCCATGTTTTGGCGTTCCAATATTTTGATTCGCCTGGAACTTATCCGCATGGCCTCGCAACCGATGGCACGAATCTCTGGAACGCCGATTATACTGCGGCGATGATCTACCAGTTGAACCCGACCGGGGCGGTGCTCAACTCATTTTCATTCACCTATGGCAACCCGCGCGGGCTGGCATACACGAACGGGATTCTATTTGTCGCCAGCGGCACGCGCATTTACCAGCTTAACGCGGCTAACGGTTCGTATATTTCCGATTATGCCTCGCCCAACACCGGTTCTCCCAACCAGCAGGGGCTGGCGTTGAGTCCCGGCAGATTATGGGTTTCGGATCTTAACTCCGGGAAAATTTATGGGATCAACCCCACCAACGGCCAGACCATCGTCAGCTTTTCCGCGCCCGGCGGCAGCCCGCGCGGCCTGGCTTTTTACAATGACTGCCTGTGGAATCTGGATTCTTCCGCCGGCCTGATGTATCGCCTGACCACGAACGGCTCCGTGAAGGCGTCTTACCCCATCCCGTTCGCGAACCCGCGCGGGATGGTGTTTTTCAACGGCTCGTTCGTCCTGGACGATACCCAGGTGGATTTGATCGCGAGCTTCGACATCACCAATACCTACTCCTCGGTGTATATCGCACCTTCGCAATTTCCCTGCCCCGGCAATCTCCTGTGGCTCCCTTACATCAGCAGCCAGCCGCTGAACCAGACCAACGCCGCCATCAAGCGGATCCTTTTCTACCAGCACGGCGTTGACGACGACCCTGTGCAGTATTTTGCCGACGCCCATTTCGCCGCAAAATCTGCCGGCAAAGCAAATGAAACGCTCATCATCTCCCTGCAATTATTGGGAACTTCGGATTTCACCAGCACGCCGCCCACAAACCTCATCTATTGGGGTAACAGCGACGGCCGCTTCTGGGGCACCAACTCCGCCGGTCCGACTGACACCTATCCGCGCGGGCAGAGTTTCAGTTCCTACATCTTGCTGGACAACCTGCTGACGCAACTCGTGACCAACACCGCCCTGTTTCCGTCACTGCAACAAATCGTCATCTCCGGCCATTCCGGCGGCGGCCAGTTCGCCAATCGTTACGCCGCCACCAGCACATTTGAATCGACCATTCTGCCTCAGCGACCCGGTGTCAATATCAGCTACGTGGTGATGAACCCCAGCACTTCCGTCTATTTCAACGGATTACGTTACGACCCGGCGACGCTCAATCTGAATGCCGGCGTGGTCAATTTCATCACGCCCGCATCGCCGCCGTCCGACTACAACACTTACGGCTACGGCCTGCAATCGCTTTACCCCTACCAAAGTTCGCTCGGGAGCAATGGCATCGTCGCTCAATATCCAGGCCGCAAGGTCATCTATCTTCAAGGCACCGCCGACACGCTTAACAATGACCTCGATGTGAGTCCCGAGGCCATGCTCGACGGCACCAACCGCTATCAGCGCTCATTCATCTACTATGCGCACCTGAAAAACTATTTCGGCACCAATGCCCTTTTCCAGCATCGGTTCGCCACCGTCGCCGGCATCGGTCACGACGCCTATGGCATGATCACCTCCACCAACGGCGTCCGCTACGTCTTCCAGGAACCGCTGGCCGTCAATCAACTCTCCATCACTGGCAAAACAGTTACCCTGCATTGGAGCGGCGGCGACGGCTCGGTGAACGTACAATACTCGACGAATCTGCTGAACTGGACAAACCTGGCCGCGCTCGCCACTTCTCCCACCGTGGACACAAACACCCTCTCGACCACGCCCGCAATGAAGTTTTATCGCTTGCTGGCGGCTCCCGGACCATGAACAAGAGAAATACTTCCGCCGGACATACATGACTGCGCCCGGCTAATGCGAGTTCCTTCTCCCCCTCGGGGGAGAAGGTTAGGATGAGGGGGCAACGGTGCTAATCGCTGCGGCCACAATTTTAACGTAATGCTTTCAGCGCTGGATACGATCAAACATTCCGCCGTGCAGAAAATCGCGGACGAACGGCTTGTCCAGAAAATCGCGCGGGAAACCCGGCTCAATGGCGCTGACTTCATTCAACTCCGCTAGCTGCTTCGCGTTCAACGACCATTTCACGCAATTCAGATTATCTTTCAACTGGTCCAGCTTCCGTGCGCCGATGATCGGGATCGTGTTTTTCCGTGCGCGCAGCCAGTTGAGCGCCACCTGCGCCGGGGATTTGCCCGCGGCCTTCGCAATTTTCACGACCGTTTTCGCGATGGCCTCGCTGCGCTGCGTGCGCCGGGCGAACTGCGGCGTTTTGTCGAGCCGCCGCTCCTCCTTGGCCTTCCCGATGTACTTGCCCGTGAGCCAGCCGCTCGCCAATGGCGACCACGGCGTCAACGTCA